>WAOO01000114.1 GCA_015521195.1 Pyrolobus sp.
CCTCTTCCTCTTCGCTCCTCACAGCGGCTGCCAGCGGGTTTAGCTTGCCCTCGCGGGCGAGCTTCTCGAGCAGCTGGCGCATCTCGCTTGTATGCTTGATGTCTATCTCCAACAGCTCCGTCAGCACCTTGAACATCACCTGCCAAACCTCGACGAGCATCTCGCGAGTGACGTGGCTGATTATGACTGGGTCCTGCAGCCAGTGGTCAAACGCCTTGATAGTCCTCATCATGTGCTGGAACGCCGCGCGGGTAGCGAGGATGAGCTGCAGCCTGTCGCCCTCCTCAACGTCCTTCTCGACCTTCCTGAACGTCTCGAGCACCTTCTTCTGCATCCTAACCCACTCGTCAAGGTTTCTTAGAAAGCCATAGTCTATCACACGCTGCATGGCTTATCACCCGGGTGCCTCCCATCCACAAGCTGGTATTGGAGGAGCGCAGCCTTTAGACCTAACTGTAGCGCGGGTGGCTACGAGAGGATAAGCACCGCGTGCACCGAAACGATGCTCGTCTAAACTTACACGCCTCTAACACTCATCAGCCTCGGGTTATGCTGGTCGGTTGGAGCGCGGCCCGGTGGACAGCCTCCTCTTATTAATTGATGAGTAGGCCTGGCGTGCTCATGGTGAATGGTTTGGCTTCGAGGCTCGGGAAGCCCACTGACGGCGTCGTCTCGAGGACCATCAATAGGCGTGTGTCGACCCGTGTGACGCGTATGCTAGTGAGGCTCGGGGTAAGAGACCCGAATAAGGTGACGCTCGCAACAGGGATTCTGGGAGTGTTAGCCGCTCTGCCCTATCTGCTCGTAAACCCCCTGTGGACGGCTGTCGCCGGCCTCCTAGTCCAGCTTGCCTCCATACTGGATGGTGTCGACGGGGAGATTGCCAGAATGCTTGGCAGGAAGAGCGGGTTCGGCGCGTATCTCGACGCGACAACGGATAGAATTGTGGATGCTACGTCCTTTACCCTGGCGACGTACGCCGCTGTGAAAGGGCTCGGGCTGGACGCGGGGCTGGCAGTCCTCATCACCGGCTTTGTCGTGTCAGCGGCGCTCATGGTGAGCTATGTGCATGCGAGGGGCGAGGCTAGTCTGCGTAGGAGCCTGCAGGTCACTGGGCGCGTGCGGCCCTGGGCGTCTAGAGACGTGCGTCTCTTCATCCTGGCGCTTGGCTCGGTGCTGGTGCCGCTGCTGCCCGAGCCGCTCGGCTGGTGGGAGCTGCTGGCGACGCTCATCGGGATAGCCGTCGCGTCCTACGCGTACGTCGCGGCCAAGACTATTGACCTCTGGCTGCTCTGGCGAAGCGGTGGCCTAGAGTGAAACCCCTGATAGTCGCAGCGGGCATGGGTACCAGGCTCCGCCGAGGCCCCAAGCACCTCGTGAGGCTATGGGGGCGCCCCATCTCCTACTACCCGGCTTCAACGCTATACCGGCTTACAGGGGCGCCCGTCACGATGGTCGTCCAGAGCGTGTACGTCGAAGAGACGCGGGCCGCGCTGAGGGAGAGCGGCGTGGAGGTCGAGCTGGTGGCGAGCTTCTGCCCACACTGTGAGAACGGCTACAGCCTCCTCCTCGGCCTCTCCAGGCTTCGCGACGAGGCACTCCTAAGCGTAGCCGACCACGTCTACCAGCCCTGCCTTGCAAGGAGGCTCCTCGAGGGCTGCCCGGAGGACGCCGGGGTCTGCGTGGCTGGCGATAGGAAGCCGAGCCTTGTCGACGTAGACGAGGCCACTAAGGTCAAGCTCCTTGGCGACGGCCGAGTAGTGTTCTCGAAGCGTCTCGAGGACTACGACTATATAGATACCGGCGTGTTTCTCGTGCGCGACTGGAGGGGGCTTCTGGAGGCCTTCGGGCACCGCACCGACCTGACGATGAACCAGCTGTGGACCGAGTACTCCTCGGGCGGGGGCATCGTCCGCGTGGTGGACGTGACGGGCTGCAGGTGGGCGGATATCGACACAGAGCAGGACCTAGTAGGCTTCGAGACCGGCGAGCGGCGTAGCTTGATAGAGGAGCTTCTCGCCTCGTAATACGGGAGGAATAGTGGCCGAGAAGTGCGTCGACGGCGATGTAGTGCTTCTCTTCAAACCGGTGGGGGTTGAGAGCACCTACGTTGTCTGTGAGGATGAGTGCAGCGTATCCTGCCAGGGGTACAACGTTGTAACGGTTGACGAGCTTCTCGGGGACGCGGAGGCCGGGGTGCTGGGCGAGGTTGTAGCCAGCCTCCTTGTCGTGCCCGCGGAGAGGCTCGAAGGCGATACGAGCCTCTACGAGGAAGCCCGCATGACGTACCTCGTGAGGGTTGTGGCAGAGGAGCATGCGAGGCTGAGGAGGCTCCTAAGAGGGCTTGCGCGTGTGGCACGCGCGGCACACATATACCACGTGGTCTCCAGGGTCGCCAGGCTCTCGAGGATATACCCCTGGGTCGGCCTAAGCCTGGTAGAGACGCTTAGGCATCAGCCCACCGCGGTCATCTCGCTGGCGCGTCGCGCGCTGCGGGAGCTCGGCTGCAGAGGCGACGGCACCTGGTACGAACCGTGTGGAGAGCCGCGTAAGAGGCGGGGATGGAGGCTTATCGCCACGAGCCTTCAGAGGCTATGGCCGCTGGTCAAGCCGGGTGCCGCCACGCACCCACTCCTCCGGGACCCCCTGCTCCTCGTGAAGCTTCCCCGTGGCCGTCTACGCACCAAGCTCCTCTCGTTCGAGGACCAACTCTACGCTATAACGGGTGTGAAGAGGCTGCTGAGGATGCAGATTGAGGGGCTTGTAGGCTCGGTCACGTTGTACAGGGGCTCCTTCCGCAGCGCGATAGTGAAGAGGTATCTCACGCCAGCCACAGCCAAGTGGATAGTGGCGGCGGGTCTCAGTCTCCCGATATACCCGTATAGGCTGGACCCCAGGTCGAGGCTTGAAGCCGAGTATAGCGCGGTATGTAGGATGCTCGACCTCGGGCTACCCGTACCAGAGCCCCTCCTCATCGACCCAAGGGGGCTCAGGGCCGCCTACGAGTATATACCCGGGACGCCGTTGCACCAGGTGATAGCCTCTAACCCCGAGACGCCCCTGATAGCGGAGGCTGCGGCGCTCATAGCCAGGATACATTCACACGGCTGGGTGGTCGGCGACACCAACCCCAGCAACTTCATAGTCGTGCAGGATGCCGTCCACCTGGTCGACCTGGAGCAGGCTAGGGAGTCTACTAGCCTACGGCACCGCGCCTGGGACCTAGCCGTCCTCATCTACTATAGCTTCGTCTTCTCCCCCCGCGAGCCCGGCAACCGGGCGATGCTCGCGGCAAAAGCGTATCTCGCGGCGGGCGGCGAGAGGGACGTAGTGAGGGAGGCCTCGAAGGTGGTCTACGCGCTGCCCTTCGCGGCGGCCGTCCCCATCAACGTCCTTGAAAAGGCTAGAAGGGCTCTACACCATGTGGCAGCGGGTTAGACACTATCGGGCCTCGGCTTCTCATACACCGGTCGACCCATCCTGGTTGGCGGCGCCAGCCAATCGACGACCTCCATCGGGTTGTCCCACTCGACGATGAACGTTATCGGGCCCATCGGCGCCTCCGCATCCATATCGACGAAAGACACGTGGCCCACATAGGCGACCTGCTTGTTGAGCTTGAATATCAGGTAGCCCTTCTCGACGCCGCGCATCAGGCTCCTCCTAGCCGCGTCGAGTATCCTATCCTGGCGTAGGAGCTGGTGGAGCCTCTCGAGGCTCCTGAGCGAGTCTGCCTCCGCGACGAGCAGCCTATACTCGCCGTACTCCTCGATGCGCATGCGGTCGGGTTTAAACACGTTGAGTACAGCCTGCTTGACCTTCTCCGGGTCCTCGGTGGGCCTAATCTCCGCCTCGACCCTAACCCTAGCCATGCCCTTTACGCTCCCTTTGATAAGAGGCGCTCAAGCCCCCTTATCACCTCTCTAAGCAGCTTCTCCGCGGCGGCCTCAAACTCCCCGAGCCGCATCCCCTCATTGACGAGCATGTAGTCTGCCAGTGCTATCACATTCCCCAGCCCGAAGGAGAGCTCTGTCATGTCGCGCCGTTCGAACTCCTCCCACGTCTTCGGGTCCCCCGGCCTACCCCTCGCCCTGAGCCTCTCGAACCTGGTCCTCGGCGACGCGTGCACAGCGAGTATGACCGCAGGTCCTCTGCTTCTAAAGACCCTCACCTCATCCAAGCTCCTAACACCGTCCACGAGAATTACGCCTTGCACGCCATCCCTCTCTATCCTCTCCAGCGTCCGTTCCGCGACGACCGTCGGCCCGTACCTCTCGCGGAGCTCGCGTGCAACCCGGTTGAAGTTCTCCGGGCGTGGCTCCAACCCCCTCCTCCTAACCTCCTCTCTCACAACATCGCCCATCGTGTAGACGCGCAGCCCCATCCTCGACGCGACAGAAGCGACGATAGACTTGCCAGCCCCGGGCAGCCCGGCGACGAGGATGAAGCCCCTACCGGTCAACCCGGCCCCGCCGGGGCCGCAAGAGGCTACGAGACTATACCGGCTACCCCAGTCTAGCGGCGGGGTGTGTACCGGATGCTCGTAGGGGTGTTGAGCGACACCCACGACTATATCCGCGCTGCTAGGCTCGCGGCTAGAATGTTCGCCCAGAAGGGTGTGCAGCTGGTAGTCCACCTCGGGGATATCGTAGCGCCGTTCACGCTACGAGCCCTACACGAAGCTGGCGTCAGGAGGCTCATCGCGGTCTACGGCAATAACGATGGAGAGAAGCTCTTCCTATCACGGACGGCAGAGCAGCTAGGCTTCGAGATACACGAGTGGCCGTATATAATCGAGGTGGATGGTCGTAGAATTGCACTGGTCCACGGGTGGGGCTCTCTCGACGACACGAGGAGGATAGTGGAGGCGATAGCGCCGGGCGTAGACGCGGTGCTCTACGGGCATACGCACCGGAGGGAGGTGCGCCGACTAGGCTCGACCCTAATCCTCAACCCGGGTGAAGCCTGCGGATGCCTAACCGGGGAGATGAGCGTAGCCGTACTGGACACGGGGAGCATGGAGGCAGAGATAATAGAACTGGGGCACCGGGAGGACCACCTGTAGCGCCTTGAGCCTTATAGCCGCTCAATTCTCTCGCGGAGCGCCGGGGGCCTCGGGATGAGCAGGAAGATACGCTGGATGCGTAGGCTCGAGAGGCACCTCAAGAAGCACCCCAACGATAAGGTTGCACGAGAGATACTCGAGGCGTTGAAGGAGGGCAGGTACGAGTGGCGCGGCAAAAGCCTCCACATTATACCGAAGGAGGTATGGGAGAAGCAGATGCAACAGCAACAGCAGGGATAACGGCGTGACTGTACTCGAGAAGACGCGCTTCATAACGATAGTTTTCCACGGAGACCTCGACGGGGTTGCAAGCGCCGCACTCCTCGCCAGGTGGGCCTCCCAGACGGGTAGGCGGTATAGGCTCGTACACTCGACGGTCCGCGGCCTCCGCCGCACCCTACGCGACGTTGTAAACACGTTGAGGTCTATGGGCGGCGGCGGGATAGCACTAATCGACCTATCCCTGCAGGGCGTGAGCGACGCGATACTCTACGCCCAGTACCTCCGCGGCCTCCCCGCAGCCTGGTTCGACCATCATCCTTGGCCAGAGGGCGCCGAGGAGAAGCTGAGGGCGGCTGGCGTAGAGCTCCACAGGAGGCGCGACCGTGTCTCAGCCGAGCTTGTTGCAGAAGCCCTCGGCCTGAGCGACGACTACTCCCGCATGCTCGTAGAGGCTGCGAGGGCAGATGATACGTGCGCGCCTGGAGAGAGCATAGCCGACAAGTGGAGGCTGGTGCTACGCTACCTCGACGACCCGGTGCGTGCCGTCAAGGCGCTTGCGGCCGGAGACCTGTGGCCGGAGTGGGCTGAGAAGCTGTACCGCGAGAAGGGCTCCGAGTACCTCAGCCTCGCGGAGAGGGTAGCTGCGAGGCTAAGGGTCTACGAGTATGACGGGGTGAGGGTTGCGGTCGTCCCGATGGAGCCCGGCGTCGACGTATGCACCGTCCAGAAGCTACTATGGAAGAAGGGGTGGAGCCCCGAGAAGGTGGATGTAGAGCTCTACATCTACCCGAGGGCCGTCAGCATAAGGACGGTTAGGATAGACGCGTCGTGTATAGCGAGGAAGCTTGGCGGGGGAGGCCATCGCCGCGCGGCGGGTGCACCGCTGAGATACTCGTATGGCGCGGCTGGCCTGGCTAGACAGGTGGCGATGTATGCGAAGATGTGCAGCCAGGGGTAGACAAGATATATTAGAGATTAGGCGGCAGCGGCACCGCACGGTGTGCGAGCAGTGAGCGACTATCTAAAACAGCTGCGCGACATACTAAACCAGAAGCTCAACCGGAGTGACATCAAGATACTCGTGATAGGCTCGAAGATGAAGATAACCAAGGGCACGGAGACGTTGATGGAGTTGCAGGATAAGGGCCAGATCGTCGAGTTGAACTTCCGGGGCAAGAAGTACACATACGACAAGTGGTATACGAAGCCGGAGCACCTGGCGCAGACCATCCTCAACGTATTCCACTACCAGAACCTCTAGAGGGCTATGCCGACCGTCTGCGGCCTGGCCTCCAGGCGTTTTTAGCGGGGAGTGTATCCTCAAACGTCTCGCTCAAAAACGGGGAGCCGTCCCTTCCCGGCGATAGGAGAGCCCGGGTTGTTCAGGGTCGCGTTCATAGGCAGGCTTGAAGAGTCGGCCAGGAAGGCTGCAAGGTGGCTGGTTGAGCGTACGCCGATCCGGAGCCTCCGCGACTGGGGCACGGCCTTCAGCCTATGGCCGGTCCACTTGACCACAAGCTGCTGTGGCGCCGAGTTCGCAGCAGTCTCCGACCCGAAGTATGATGCGGAGCGTTACGGCTTCCTCCCGTTCCTCTCCCCGAGGAACACGAACCTCCTGCTAATCGAGGGGACGCTGACTATCAAGATGGCGAGGGCTGCGAGGATAGTCTGGGAGCAGATGCCGTGGCCCAAGTTCGCGATAGCGATGGGGGCGTGTGCGATAAGCGGAGGCGTATTCTACAACAGTTATAACGTTGTACCGGCCTGGAAGGTCGTCCCGATTGACGTGTATATACCCGGTTGCCCGCCGCGCCCCGAGGCTGTCGCCAGGGCGATACTGAGGCTGCAGGAGAAGGTGAAGAGGGGCGAGTATAAGCCGAGGGACGTCGAGGACAAGAAGTTCCTAGAGGAGCTCATGGCGCCCCACATGGAGCAGCTTAAGAAGCTGCAGCCTGAAGCCCTGCAGGCTACCGATTAACCCCCGTTTCCGTCTAAACGGCGTCCATGAGGGCTGGCTGGTAGGGTGGATGGCTGGAGCGAGGCATTCAGCGTCGCTGGCAGAGTGTGGGGGCGTAGCCTGATACACATCTCGAGGCCAGCGCCCCTGATGGGAACCGTCTTCATAGGGGTCATCGACCGGGGTACCAACGTGTTGCAGGTTAGGCCTACGACGTTGTGCAACCTCTCCTGCATCTTTTGCAGTGTCGACGCGGGGCCGAGGAGTAGGTGGCGTCAAGCCGAGTACGTCATAGTTGACCCTGAGTGGCTTGTCGCGTGGGTCGAGGAGATTGCAAGATACAAGGGTATCCGCGTCGAGGCGCTGATAGATGGTGTAGGCGACCCGACGACATATCCTATGCTCACCAGGCTCATACGCCTCCTCAAACAGAGCCCCATGGTGGAGAGCGTCGCACTGGAGACCCACGGGCAGAGCCTAGACGAGAGGGTGGTCCGTGAGTGGGAGAAGGCTGGTCTTGACAGGGTGAACCTAAGCATAGAGACCCTCGACCCGGTGAAGGCTAGGAGGCTTGCCGGTACGCCATGGTACGACGTGGAGAGGGTGAAGAGGGTCGCAGAGTTCATCGCGCGGGAGACGCGGATAGACCTCCACGTGACGCCGGTCTGGCTCCCCGGCCTCAACGACGAGGACATACCCGTCATCGTGAAATGGGCGGTCGAGATAGGTGCTGGTAAACGCTGGCCGCCTGCCACCATCCAGAAGTTCCTCGAGCACAAGCATGGGCGTAGGCCTCCGGGTGTCAGGGAGGTCTCCTGGAGGCTCTTCTGGAGGAAGGTGCGGGAGTGGAGCAAGATGCTCGGCGTTAACCTCGCCCCTAGCATGGAGGAGTGGGGGATGAGGAAGGCTAGGAAGGTCCCAGAGATATACCGTGTCGGCGACATCGTGGAGGTCGAGATTGTTGCGCCCGGCTGGCTCCGCGGAGAGGCCCTCGGAGTGACGCTGGATGGGAAGAGGATGGTGACGCTAGTCGGCTTGAGGAGGGCGGGGAGGGGGGCGAGGATGAGGGCGAGGATAATAGCGAACCGGGACAACATCTATGTTGCTAGGCCGCTTTAGCCTCCTCGATGGCCACCACCGGGACGCCTAGGAGCCTGCTGAGCTGCCTAAGGCTTGACGGTTTGACCCCGTCGGCCCGTAGGGCGAAGCAGACTATGCGGGCGCCCGCGTATATCGCTAGACCGTGTATCCTTGAACCGAGGCCGTCCAGACGCTGGTGTAGAGACACTACGGTCTCCTGTGCTATGAAGCCGTTCTCGGCTGCGAGACGAGCTAGGTCCTCGAGGCTTGAGGCCTCTTCGGCTATGCGTAGGATGAGGGGGGTGTAGTCTGGCATGCGGGGACCCCCAGGGCCGTTTTACCATAATCAATGATTTCTCCACGTATTGATTGTTACGGATTATTCGGGCGGAGCGGCGGGTGGGACGAGGCGCGGGTATAAGGGTTGATGTTCACGATACCAGACTGAGGGTAGCGTTCATTGAGGGTCGCCAGTGTAGCCGGGAGGCTTAGCGACCTAGGCTATAACATATTGCTGTGGGAGGAGCCGGGCTCCGAGCCGGAGGAGACCAGCACAACCTTCTCCGACATAGTGCCCGCGTTCGCTGGCAAGAGGTACGGCTCCTGGAGGCTGTACCGGCACCAGGTGGAGGCTATTGAAGCGCTCTGCTCGGGCAGGAACATAGTGCTTACCGCTAGAACGGGCTCGGGTAAGACGGAGGCGTGGGCTCTCGCAGCGATAAGGGAGGGGTGGAGAGTCCTAGCGATATACCCCACCCTCGCCCTAGCCGCCGACCAGATACACAGGCTCGAGGAGTACTACGAGGCAGCAGGGTATGGTCGTGGCGCCGTCGTGAGGCTGGACAGGCCGACGCTCAGCAGGCTCCGCGGCCGCGAGGACATCTACGCTGCCCTGGCCTCCGCCAGGGTAGTCGTGACCAACCCCGCGTTCCTCATGGCGGAGTTGAAGAGGATGGCTGTAGGCAGGGGGATGCTAGACCACTTCCTCAACCGCGTTGACCTCATCGTCCTCGATGAGCTCGACTTCTACGGTCCACGCGGCGCCCACCTGCTCCTCGCGATGCTGGAGCTCGTGTCGAGGTTCGTTGCACGCGAGCCTCCACGGGTGGCGGTGCTCACGGCGACCCTCGGCAACCCCCTGGAGCTCGCAGAGTACCTCCGGAGGGTGACGGGGAGACCGGGCTCGGTTATCTCGGGTAAGCCTAGGCACCCTCCAAACCGCTACATCCTCGTAGTCGGCAAGGGCATAGACGCTCTCTACAAGTTTGTGAAGAGGAACCTCTCCTCGATAGCGCCGAGGATACCGTGGATAAAGGAGGTTATAGAGGATGAGGAGCTGTTCGCGGAGCGGGCGTGGGAGATTGCCGAGGCCCTCGAGGCTATAGGCCTTAGGCCTCCACGCCCCGCGCTAGACCCCGTCGAGGTCCTCTCCGCGATACTCGACCTCGAGGAGGATGGGGTTACACTCGTATTCGCGAGGAGCATCCGGCACGCCGAGAGGCTCTACAGGTCTCTTGTCTCGCGCGGCGACCGTTACGCGAAGCTGGTGGGCGTGCATCATCACCTTGTGCCGAAGGATAGGAGGGAGGAGATTGAGAGGGCGGCGAGGGAAGGCAGGATAAGGATGATAATCAGTGTTAGGACGCTCGCGCAGGGCATCGACATCGGCACAGTCGTCCGCGTGGTGCACGTGGGGCTCCCTGTCGATACGAGGGAGTTCCACCAGAGGGAGGGCAGGAAGGGGAGGCGCCGCGAGATACCCTTCACCGAGTCGGTGCTCATACCGCAGGGTCTCTGGGACTCGAAGCTTCTCAGGGCTGGCGCGGAGGCTGTGAGAGAGTGGGCTAGCCTCCACCTAGAGAAGCTCTACATAAACCCGTCTAACGCGTATGCCGCCCTCTTCCGTGGCCTCTGGAAGGTCATCAGGGGCGTCGAGCTCGACGATGAGGAGAGGAGGCTTCTCGAACGCCTAGGCCTAGTGACCGTCAAGGTTACGCTGGCTGGTGAGAGGCTATGGCCGAGCGAGAAGGGGCAGAGGGTGTGGCATAACCTAGGCTTCTACGAGTATGGGCCGCCCTACGGCTACAAGAGGTATGTGAGGAGGGGGTGGCGCGAGGAGAGGGTGCCGGAAGAAGCGTCTATACGCGAGGCTGTCGAGAGGCTGCAGCCCGGCTGCTACGACTACACCACCGGCGCGATAGTTGTTGAGCATGACGCCAGCCGCCTGAGGATAATCGAGGAGCCTGTAGGCGAGGCCCTTGAGAGGCACGAGTGGCTCCGGAAGGCTGCCGGCGAATACGAGGAGGTCAAGAGGCTTTGGAGGGAGAGGCCGAGTCTTGAGCAGGACCTCGCCTATGGGCGCGTATCGACGCACGTCGTTATGCGCGTTGAGGCCCCGGTTGCGGGCTTCGGTCCTCTTGTTGAGCTCCCGGTGGGCGTCGAGTGGGTCGTCGAGAGTAGGAGGCCCAGGGTCACGAGAACGGGTAGAGTGTACCACGAGGTGCACGCCATAGAGCTTGACGTTGCGACCAGCGGGAAATACATGGACTACACCTACGGCTACGTTGTCGAGGTGCCGGGCGACGTAGACCCCTTGGAGATTGAAGCCGGGCTCGCATACCTCCAGGTGTTCCTCAGGATGAGCGACTACGCGGTACCCCTTGGCATGATAAGGTATGCCGTGATGCCCTCGGGTATAGTGAGGAGGGTCCACATCTGGGAGGATGAGCCAGCCGGCCTCATAGAGGGGCTCGACTGGGCCAGGATAGCCGAGGAGGTGGAGGGCTTCAGGCCCACGCCTCTCGCACTCACCCTCCTCGCCGCCGTAAACCCGGCGGTATACGCCCAGGTGGTGCAGAACGAGAAGCTGATAGACGCGTTGCCATCAATGGCCGCGAGGATAGCGAGGCTGATAGCTGGCGTCAAGAGGCTCGCCATTGGCCGCGTTATAGTCGAGTGTCCGAGGCCCTCGCCCGACCACCGCGTCGCGGTAATCCTGGTTCTACACGAGCGTGTCGACATAGGCAGGACCATGGTGGTGGACGTCATAGCATACCATGATGGGGGCGGCGTGAAGGTCGAGAGCATGGCCTATGAGCCCGGGTTGACGAGCGGCTACGAGGTGAGCGTGAAGCTCTACGGTGTGCTCGGGAAGCTGCTCAAGGAGGGGTACCGCGTCTACCACTACGGCCAGGAGAGGCTCCTAGTAAACCTCCTCTCGGGCGCCTATATGGCCTACGTTATAGTCGACCAGGCTAAGCGGGAGGGCAGGCTCAGGGACCTGGCCGAGGAGCTCCGCAAGAGGCTCGGTGTGGAGCTCCCGCTCGCCGCGCTGGGCGACGTGGGGAGGAGGGCTGCGAGGGCGACGAGCAGGCTGGGCGAAGAGCTGTCAGACGCGCTTAAAGAGGCTAGGAGGGAGAAGCGGGTTGAGCCCGTCAAGAAGGTCCTCGAAGAGACGGCGAAGCTCCTCGCAGAGACACTCTACTGCGTGGCCCTCGCCCTCGAGAAGGGTAGGGTGGAGTTTACGGGTGAGCGAGAGGAACGCCGCAAGAACACCTAGGTCCGCCGCGTCGCCCGGCGAGCACCGTTCCACGAGACCCGTCCACCAGGAGTCTCGCCAGCCCCGGCCGCCTAGGCCGCTGCACCCCCTCCTCCTCGCCACGCCCGAGTCCCCGGAGTAGACGCGGACCGCCTCTACGAGCGCCTCGTCGGGAGGCAGTGTTGAAAGCTCCAGGCTCCTCGCGAACCCCTCCGCCACGTCGCGGTACACGACGCTGGTCTCCCCGGCGACCCTCAGCGCGTCGAGTAGCGTGACGCGCGCCTCTAGGACCTCCATCGGGGAGGACGGGTCGCTCACGTCCGGCAGTGTGTAGCCCATCCGGGGCGTGTAGCTCCTAGCCCTGCGCGCCAGGAGCGCGTAGAAGAGCGCCGCGCCTCTTCCGTCATCCTCTCCTAGAAGCAGCGTAGCCCCCGGCAGCCTATCCACCCGCCACTCTGCCAGAGGGAGCAGCGAAGACGCGATAGAGACCGCCACAAGAGCCCCCTCCTCGGCCTCAAGGCCCCCTAGCTCCGAGGCTGCCAGCGCGGCGCCCATGGCTGCCACTGGCGCCTCGATGCCGCAGAGGCTGCCGAGGCAAGCGGCGAAAGCCGCCTCGTAGAAAGCCCCGGCCGCTGCCCCAAGCTCGACCCGCGTTAGCC
>WAOO01000115.1 GCA_015521195.1 Pyrolobus sp.
CCCAGCCTCCCTAAGGCGGTGCGACACTCCCAGCCTCTCGAGCACGAGGCGTACACCTGCGAGCGCGTAGGGGTCAACGTCTATCGGGAGCGGCTTCCCCTGCGCGCCGAGCCTGTCGGAGAGCTTAGACTCGTCTACCACGAGTATAGCGTGGCCGCTGTATACTGCGAGGAGCTTCTCGAGGTAGAGCGCGCCTCCCCTTCCCTTGATGGCGGGGCAGCCTCGAGCGGCTACAACCTCGTCCGCGCCGTCGAAGTAGACCTCTGGCGTCTCGCTCGTCACGCCCAGCGAGATGCTCTCGGCTCCGAGCGCCTCCAGGCGGAGGAGCGTATCGAGGCTTGAGGCTAGGAAGCGCCTCCCCTTGTAGAAGCTCGGGTCGAGCCTTGCGAGCTCCTCGAGGACGAGGGCTACCGTGGACCCGGTCCCGACGCCCACAACTCTAGCGTCGCGGTACTCGTCGAGGAGTATCCGGGCAACCCTCTCGGCGGCGGCCCTCTTGCCGGCCTCCCCCACGCCTCAACGCCCTAAGCCCTCGCCCTGCCCACGCTTAACGAGCCTAACCTCCGTCTCCTTCACAACCTCGAACCCCATAGCCTCGAGGTTTACCGCAGCCTCCCTGCCCTTCACCACCGCGATGCGCTCGCTGCTGAAGACCTCTGCGACCTCTGCCGCCGCCTCACCGCGCTTCACGACGCTATCGCCGCCCTCGCCCCTATGCTCGTAGACGATTATCTGGGAGGTACCGCCGAGCCTCGCAGCCATATCGGTGAAGGCCCTCCTAGCGTGCGTCACGACGCCACCCTCCTCGACTATCCTCTCGGCCATCCTCCTCTCACCCTCCTCGTCGAACTCAATGCCGCCCGGAGGCTTCTCCTCGACCCGGAACACATCGATAGGCGCGAAGATATCCTCGCCGAGGAGCTCCAGCAGCCGCAGCGCCTTCCCAAGCTCCACGTCCATGCTGCTCCTCTCGTACTCGTAGACAGCCCTCCTAGTCGCGCCTATCAGGCTCGCTATGCTACCGAGGCTGAGGCCCCTCCTCTCCCTCTCCTCCCTAAACCTCCCAGCATCAATCCTCATGTAGAACCTGCCCCTCTTCCTGACAACATACACCCCCTCCTCTAGCGCCCTCTCGAAACCCTCGGGGCTCAACGCATACACCCCCATCTTCTCGTAGGCGACGATATCCTCGAGCTTCTCGCCCCTCTCGCGGTCAGCCACCAGTAGCGGCGCGGCGCCAAGCACGCTGCCGAGCCCCCTCAGCTCCCTCACATCCTCCCTCCTAACCCTCCCCACATCCTCCACAACCTTGATGAACACCTTTCTCCCGCCGCCAGTGACAAGCACGTCAACGCTCCTCCTTCTCGAGTTCTCAGGGTACCCTAGCACCCGGTAGCCGAGCCGCAGCCTATCGAGAACAGCCAGCAGCCTCTCCAACACCCTGTCGACACTAGAGTCCACGTCACCCCCCATACTACACAGAGTGCAAGCAGCCACCTTTTTAAATAGCTTTAAGTATATTGGGCTGCGTGGACCATTTTAGGCCGGCCGAAGATACTGCAACTTTTCACATAGAAACGCGTTTTAGCAACATCTGTGCATAACCCCGTTTAACGGTTGAGAGGTGACGACATATGACCAAGAAGCTGCTGCTCCCGCTCGCAGCTGCAGCAGCGCTGGTAGCGGTGCTCGCAGCTTTCGCGGCAGCGCAGCAGTGGCCGCCGTGGGCGCCCTACGCGGCTCCAAACACCAGCGTGCCACCCTGCCCGGGTCCAGGCTGCGGATGGTGGATACATCACCACTACGGCTGGCACGGCCCAGGCCCATGGTGGGCAGCCTATCCGCACGGCCATCCAGGCGGCCCCGGCCGCGGGCCCCGTGGCTCGCCTGGACACCCGCCAGCAACGCCGCCACATAGGCGCCCGGGTAGAGTCGATAACGTGACAGCCGCCCGAGTCATGTGGGCCGCCTACCGCGCCATTATAGACGCGGAGGGGCTCTACAAGCAGGTGAACGCCACCAACCTGAAATCCATCCTAGTCGAGGCTGTCAAGGCCTACAGCGAGGCCTACAAGGCCTACAAGAACGGCGACTATGTCGAGGCGGTTGCATGGGCCCGTGTAGCACTCTCAGCAGCCAAGAGCTTCACCTGGGCAGCCCTATACGAGCAGAGGCAGAGCGGCGCCCCGGTACCCCCGCCGCCTCCTCCGCCAGCACCTTAAGTATAGACGTTCGAGCAGCGGAGTAGGAAGAGCCTAGCATTATCAGTTTTGTTTTCGATGCACCCCTCTTTATAAGACGCCGGTGGCGTAGGAGATACTGGTTGGGTCTCGTGACGCGCATAGTCGAAGCAGTGTACGAGGACGGCGTCCTTAAACCACTTGATAGGCTTGAGCTGCCCGAGGGGAAACGGGTGAAGATACTCGTCCTGGGGGAGAGCGTTGTTGACGTTGCCCGCGAGATAAGGGCGAGGGCCCGGAAGAGGCTCCGGGAAGTAGACCTTGTCGAGGAGCTTTCGAGGGACCGCTCCAGGCTCTAAAAGGCGGGTCGTGATAGACGCCTCTATAGTCGTGGACCTTTTCGCCGCACCGGATGACAGGAGGGCGGGGATAGCGGAGGAGGTCACCTCCTGGATTGAAAGGGGGCTCGTCGCCGCATACGCTCCCCGCATCCTGGTAGTTGAGGTTGCTGGCGTGCTCTCGCGGCGACTAGAGCCTCGGGATGTTGAGGTTGCACTTGCAGCGGTAGAGCCTCTGTTGAACCTACTCCCCGAAGAGGCGATATACGATGTCGCAGTTGAGGTTGCACGCAGAACCGGTCTCGCGCGGCAGACTCGTATTACATTGCAACGGCCCTGATTGTCGATGCGGTACTTTTAACCAATGACCGGGTACAGGCTATTAACGCGCGCAAGGCGGGAGTCTCCGCATACTACCTCCTTGAGGAGTTTAACGCTGCAAGCCGACTTGTTAGCGGTGGAGTCGAGGAGAACAACGGTTAGCAGGTCTAAAACCCTCTAGACTCGGGTTGGTATCGCGACGGGTGTGGATACCCCCTGCTGCCCGGCACGGTGAGGGCCGCTGGCCCGGTGATCGGGCCGCGGTTTACCGAACGGGCTTCAGTGGCTCCGAGAGGGGTAGGCCGTACTTCTCCGCCAGTTTGGTATAGTCGCCTGGCCTGTAGGGGCAGGCGGGGTCCTCGCCTAGAGGGTCTCCGGTTGCATGGTAGGCCCTCGCCCTGCTGCCGCCGCATATCTCGCGGAACTCGCAGCGCCCGCACCTCCCCCGGAACTCCGCTGCTCTTATCTTCCTGAGCAGCGGGTGCTCCCGGTATATCTCGACGAGGCTCTTCTCCCTGATGTTGCCCAACGGGTACTCCATGAAGCCGCTGGGGTAGACGCGGCCGTCGTAACCCACGAAGATTATACCCTTGCCGTCCCTAGTTCCGACCGTCTGGGCGAGTGCTGGGCCCCTCGGCTCGCCCAGCGTCTCCCGGAGCCTCGCGACGAGCCTCTTGTAGAGCTCGCCGGGTTTGAGTATCTCGTCCGGGTCCAGCCCCTTGTCCTCAAGCGCCTTCCTGGTCCACGCTATCCTCCTGAACATCGGGCCCTCGGTGGTCCTCACGAGGATGCCGTACTTGGATGCCTCGTAGAGGAAGTGGGAGACGTCCTCGAACCACTCGGGTGGCGGCATGAGCTCGAGACCAGCCCTGCCGACGGGCACCAGGTAGAACACCTCCCACGTCTTCACCCCGAGGTCGAGCAGGAGCTTCGGCATGTCTCCTAGGAGCGGCGCAGTCTCCCTCATGACAACGGTGTTAACCTGCACCCTTACACCGTGGTCGACGAACTTCCTGATGACCTCCACAGTCCTCTCCCAGATGCCGGTGTAGCCTCGGATAGCGTCGTGTACCTCCGGGACCGGCGCATCGAGGCTTATCGAGACGGCGTCGGCGTACTTCGCTATCCTCGCGATATTCTCATCGTTGAGGAGGGGTGTCACGCTGGGAGCCACTCCGACTCGCAGGCCGAGGCTCTTCGCGTACTCGAGAAGCTCCCATATGTCGCGTCTCATCAGGGGGTCTCCGCCAGTGAAGATGAGTATCGGGTATGGCTTGCCGAAGTCAGCCACCATGTCTATGAGCCTCTTCCCCTCCTCGGTGGACAGCTCGCCGGGGAGTGGCTCGCGTATAGCCTTGGCTCTGCAATGCTTGCAGACGAGGAGGCAGGCTTTGGTCGTCTCCCAGAAGACTAGCAGGGGCTTCTCGTCGTAAGGCCAATGGCCTACGTGTAAACCTCCCCTGCCGTGCAGCCCCAGACACCCGTGTGGTGTTGCAGCCGGAACCGAGGCTTATCAAGAGGGGGGCGCGTCTAACCCTCCTCGCCCTCCCCAACCTCTATCGGAGAGACCATCCTCCTCCAAGCCTCAATCTCCTCTAGGAGAGTATCGTGGAGCACCTTCTCCTCGCTGCTCAGCCTATCGTACACCTCCGAGCGTGCAGCCGGGCTCCTAAGGAGCTGGAGTATGGCCCAGAGGCGCCTCGTCACAACCTCCTCGAGGTATATCTCCGCCTTGCTCTTCTCCTCGAGTATCCTGGGGTCGGGCCTCCTCCTAAGCTCCTCCGAGAGCTGCCTGAGGTAGTCCCGGGCGCGGAAGTAGAAGTCTTCGGGCAGCTGGGGCGTCTCAGCCAGGCTCCTAGCCTCAGTCACCATATAATGGACGCGTGCGACATCGTCTAGCGTCATGGGCGTCTCGATATACTCGACTATACCCTTGGAGGCCAACACCCTCGCCATCCACCTGGGCAGCTCCACCTCCGTACCCTTCCTCAACTCGTACTCGACGCCATCAATCCTCACCTTCCCAACATCCCTCAACACCATGACGCGCACAGGCTTCAACTCGTAGCGTACACGGAGAGCCTCTATCCTAGACTCTATGCTCGCCACTATACACCCCCAGAAGGCTACGCATAGTGCCTCGCATTCACTCTATCCTCGTGTTGTCGAGCTCCGCGAGTATATCGTCTATCCTCGCCTCCGCGAACGCGACGACACTGTCGGCGGCGCCATACGAGATTATGATGCGGTCTCCGTGCCTGACGGCGCCGCAGGGGAAGACTGTGAACGGCCTATCGCCGTAGACCTCGTACATCGCCCTAGGCTCCATTATGTAGCGGGGCGTTACCGCGATGGGCCTCGGGCCGGCATCCCTATCGTACCTTATCAGGGTGGCGAAGACGCGGTAGCGTTTCAGCCGGACATCCACCGCGTGCACTAGCGCGAGGTAGGTGTCGCGGGACACCTCTATCGGTGGTGCGGCCCATCCAAGCTTCTCCTCGAACCCCGCCGACGGCAGTATAGTCCTGGTATTCCTGACCGGTATCGGGCGCGGCTCTCCACCAGACCTGGCCTGCTCCAACGCCTCCTCGTACTCGCGCCGAGGCACGACGCTAATGGTCAGGTAGAAGTTCTCGTCGTCCATGTGAGGCCTATGGAACAATAGGAGGTCGCCGTTGGACGCGCGGACTATGAACGCGTCCTTGTCGCTGATGAGGTGGGGCCTCAGGCGGTCGGGGAGCGTGAAGTACCCGACCTTAAGCCAGCGGTGCCTCCCGTCCTCCACCGCAAGCGCAGGTACAGTCCTCTCCCTCCTAACGTGAGCCTCGAAGTAGTTTATAGTCCTCCCGACATACACCATGTGCCTGACCCCGTCTATCCTCGTGACCCTCGGGTCCTCGGCCCCCCAGATGTCGATGGGCGTCGAGGGGTAGACGATTATCTCGGCCGGATAGTGGCTTATCGAGATGCTCCCCGTGTAGATGTCCTCTAGGGGGAACTCGACCTCTGCTATTGCAGACGCGTACTTGAAGTAGCCTATCACTATCCTCGGGTATAGCACCACCGTGTCGGGCTCGTCGCCCAGGTCGAGCGCGGCGTTGAAAGCCGTGAGGGGGTTCGCCAACGGGTGGTTCTTGAGGTGTATCCGGTGGGGTGTAAGGACGCCCAACCTGTGGAACAGGTCGCGGGTCTCACACTGCCTGGCGCGGGTGAACTCAACGGCGTGCTCCGCGAACGGGAAGTGCTCCAGGTAGCGTAGGCCCTCGGGCTTCAAACCGGGCTACCGGGCTCAAGGCCCACGGGAGGGTTTAGAGGAGCCTGGGGAGCGTCCAGCGATAATCCAGTCCGGCTCCTCACCCCAGTCTACGAGGAGAGCCTCCCTCTCCAACAGCTCCTTCAACCTGCTCGAGACCGGAGCCTCTGCGGGCATCCAGTCAGCGTACCTGTGGTACCTAACAGCTATGACGCCGTCGAACCTCCTGTTAAGCTCCCTTACGCTCTCCACGACCTTCTCCTCCGGGATACCCTCTATGCCGAAGAGCACGTAAGCCACCAGCTGTACTGGCAGACCCCTATCCCTCGCCTCGAGGCGTAGCCTCGAGAGCCTCTCTATCTCCTCGCGGCTGATGCCCTTCCCCAGGTAATCGTTTCGAAGCCTATCATCCCATACTTCGACGCCAACACGGACTACTAGAAGCTCTGCACCCAGAGCCTCCAGCGTAGCCTCCAGCGTCTCGAGGGTGAGGTACTCTGGCCTAGACTCGATATCCACGACCCTACCCTCCGTCAGCCTCCGCAGCCTCGAGACTGTCTCATACGGGAGCTCGTAGAAACTGCTACCGTTGAAAATCGAGACCCTCTGCGCACCACACCCGTCTATCAGCCTCTCAGCCTCCCTGATTATACCGCGGTTCCTCTCTATGACCTCGCCTAGCCTCACACCTTGCTCCATCGCGAAGGGGCAGAAGCGGCACTTACCCCAGGCGCAGGGCAGCCCCTGGAGTATAACGACGAGCCTCCTGCCTAGACGGTCCTCCCTACACCAGGCTCCAAGCATCACCTACACACCTGCGCTATGAAACCCTCATCAAAGCCGCCCTTCTCCCTCCTCTTAGCCTCCCTAGCCCGGAGGAGGTCGTCGAGCGTATACCCGTGGAGCTTTAGGAGCGCCAGCAGCGCCTCCAGAAGGTCGGCAGCCTCCTCTAGAACGTTGCCGTCCCCCTCCAGGGCCTTGGCGAGCTCGTAAGACTCCTCGAAGAGCTTGTCTATCAACGCGGCTTCATACTCGCCTCTGCTACGGGCGCGCCACACTATGAAGCCCTTCTCTCGGAGCGTCTCTGCGAGACCGTCGCGGACGAGCTTCCAGCACAAAGGCGGCCACCCTGGCGTGGGGTTCGGCGACTCAACCCCTCATCACGGCGCGTTCAGCAGCTGCAGGGGGCGGTCTCCACACGCCCCAGTGTCGGAAAGCTAGCCCCGGGTTATGCTCTTAGCCATCTCTACTAGTTTGACTGCGACGTCGTACAGCTTGGACGTGGTGTCGGCTGTAACCTTGCCGGATAAGACGAACTCCATGGTGTACGTCTTCTTCGCCTTATCGTAGGTCACGTGTATCTCGAGGCACGAGGTCCCCGTGGGCCTCGAGACCTTGACCCTCTCGCCCTTAACCTCAACCTCCTCCACCTTGGCGCACGGGGCTGCACCGTACCTCGCCTCCACCACGCCCTTCTCCTCGTCGAGCTTCACCTCGACGCCCTTCTCCTCGAGGTTGCGGAGCGCGTTGTACGCGAGCCCTATCTTAGTCTTAGGCTCCTCCGCGGCCTCACCCCTAAGCTCGCGCAGCCTGGCCTCCGCGGCCTCGACAACCTCGCGGTAGTCGCTGTACCTCTTCTTCACCTCTTCGAGTATCCTCACTATGACCTCCTCCGCCTTCGCCCCGCGAAGGAGGGTCACGATATCGTCGAAGTCTCTGCTGCGCAGGTAGTCTGCGAGCCTCCTCGGGTCGCCGCCGAAGGCGCTGAACTTGTACTTCTCCTCCGCGTACCCGATGCTCTTCCTAACATCCTCTATCACCTGCCTCGGCAGGCTATGCTCTGCGAGCACACGGTTCACAATGTGGCGTAGGAAGTCTACACGCTGGGCCTGCTGGGCTTGGGACACGGAGCCCACCCGTATAGCCGCTAGCCACCCGCCGGGCTAAATTACGGGGTCGCCTGAGAGCCCCGAGGGGGTCGCGTGGAGAAGACGTTGTCCAGGGTGAGGCACTCCAAGGTTAAGGCGGTCGAGGTTGTGAGGGGCGCCGGGATAGGAGGCGGCGACGTGATAGTAGTGGAGGAGGATATGGAGGGGAGGCTCCTCGGGCTGAACAGGTACAGGATTGCGGCGAGGGTCTCGAGGCTCCGTGTTGAGGGCGAGTGGCCCAGGCAGGGCGACGAGAGGCGCGTCGTCTTCGAGCCGATAGGCGGCGAGTACCCGAGCGTCGTAGTCGAGTTCTGCCCGGTCTGCGAGGAGACGGAGGTTGTTGTCAGGGTGTTGGAGCGGCGGGGGTCCGAAGCGCCCGGCTGAATCGTCACCCCATCAGACCCGCCTTAGTGGTCGTCACCCCCTCGCCGCCAGCTCCGCGATACGCGAGACGGCCTCCTTAAGCCTAGCCTCCGGTGCGGTCAGGCTCACCCTCACGTGGTGCGGCCAGTCTCCGAACACCCTCCCGGGCACGACGAAGACGCCCGCCTTCGATGCTAGTAGAGAGGCTAGCTCCTCGCTATCCTTCACGCCAAGCCTCTTCTCCAACCCCTCGGTGCCGAGGAAGACGAAGAAGCCTGCAGCCGGCATATAGTAGTCTACGAGCCCCTCGAGGGCGTTCAACGCCTCTATGAGGGTCTGCGCTCTCTTCTCGTACAGCCTCCTCATCCTATCCACGAAGGCGAGCATATCCTCGCGGTAGTCGCTGATGTATCTCGCCACAGCCCTCTGTATGAACCTCGGCACCCCGGTGTAGACGTTCGCGTTGAAGAAGGTGTAGGCTCTAGAAAGCCTAGACTCGGAGTAGATGAAGCCCAGCCTCCAGCCCGGCACCGCCAGTGTCTTCGAGAACGACTCGAGGTGTATGACCAGGTTGGGTCCGTATCTCGAGACCAGGGGGCGGTGGGAGCCCCGGTAGACGAGCCAGGCGTACACCTCGTCGCTTAGAATGGTCGACCCGTGGTCGGAGGCGAGGTCCGCGATGAGGTCGAGAAGGGCCTCGTCGAGCAGGAGGCCTGTCGGGTTGTGGGGTGTGTTGATTATCGTGAGGCAGGGCTTCTCCTCCTCGAAGACGCGCTTAACCTCCTCTTCGTCCGCGCGGAGCACCCCCTCCTCCCAAGAGAGGCGTATGAAGACGGGCTTTGCGTCCAGCATGAGGGATGCTATCTCGTAGGCGTAGAAGTGCGGGGTTAGTACCGCTACCCTCCCCCCACGGTCGCAGACAGAGTATATCGAGGCTGCTATGCCGGGCTTCGCGCCGACAAGCACCACTATATCCTCGGGCTCCGCGTCTACACCGTAAAACTCTCTCATGTAGGATGCGAGGGCCTCCCGAAGCTCCCTAAGCCCCTGGGGCGGGGGGTAGCGGGAGGCGTCCACACTCCTAGCCTCCGAGGCCAGGAGCTCAACGAGGACCGAGGGGGGCTTGACGTCGGGCTGGCCTATGGTGAGGTCGATGGGGGGCCTACCCTTACCCTCGTGGACAAACGCGTAGCTCATCGTGGTCGCGTGGCTGGAGGCCTCCAGGTAGCGGCGGGAGACTCTAACCACAAGCGCCCCGCCTACCGCTACACAGCTCACCCTTTAAACGAGAGACGGTCTCAGCCTCGCCGTACACCACTACACCCCTGCACAACGCGGAGCGGTAGAACGGGTTGCAGCCCCTTACAGCCTCGACAAGCTCGCCTAGAGACACCAGGGTAACCTCGACGTCTACGTCGCCGACCGCGTAGAGCCGGAAACGGTCGAGCCTCCCGACGCCACCCTCCACCACCAGCAGCACGTCTATATCGCTGAGGCCGCGTACAAACCGGCCCTCGGCCAGCGAGCCCGCCAGGATTACAGCCAGGGGCCGGTACCTCTCGATGAGCCTCTCTAGGAGGGCGGCGAGAGGCTCGTAGAGCTCAGCCGCCCCGCTCTCCTCGAGAAGCCTCCTCAACAAGTCTACGTGCAAACTCGACGATGCGCCTCGCATGCTCGAGTGCAAGCCTCGCATCCTCCTCGGTATAGTGGCGGTGGGGTGCCCCATAGGGCCATGCATTCGGATACCTCGTCGGGATGTAGAACCTGTCCAGGAGCTCGCCGCCGGCCACGAGCTCCTCCGGCACCTCGACTCCGCCCCTCCTGAGCCTCCTCAGGAGCTCGGCGACGCTATGGATTGTCTCGAAGCGCCTCAGCAGCTTGATGAGCGCGGCCTTCACCGCCTTCTCGGCAGCCTGCTGTGCGAAGAAGCATGCCTTGCTCCACCTCCCAAGCCTGTACAAGTCCTCGGCTGCTGCGAGGTCGTCGAGAGCCTCGTCGAGCCAATCCCGGTACCTCTCGTAGCTCGCCAATGGCCACGCCCTGGTCGGCCGTGATAGGCTAGCCGTATAGCCGGGCTTCGGGTGTGAGAAACGCTGGCCGTGAGGAGCGCTGCCCTGCCCCGGAGGGGCTCCGAGAAGCCCCGGTGAGGATGACGCCCCGTTACCGAGCCGCGGTTCAAACCCGCCAGGCGTATTACCCTCCCTAGGGGTGTTCGACGGTGGGTTTACCTCCCCACCCCTAAGGGGTGGCGCAGTATGCCCCGCGTGAAGGTCTGCGGTGTCACGAGCCTGGAGGACGTCGAGCTTCTAGACGGCCGCGTCGACTACATAGGGTTCATCACGGGCGCCAGGGCGTCGCCCAGGGTGCTGGAGCCGCGCAAGGCCGCCGAGCTGGCCTCCACCGTGGGGAGGTCTAGGCGCGTCCTCGTAGTCTACGGGCTGGAGCCGGGGGAGGCCGCCGAGCTTGCATCGAAACTCGAGGTCTTCCACGTGCTACAGTACCACTGGTACGCGAAGCCCCGCGAGCTACACAGCCTCTCCAAGGCTCTCTCCGAGATAGGCGTCGCACTCGCACCCGTAGTGTTCCACGGCGTGGGCGGATGGACGCCCCTCCACCCCGTCTTCTACTCCAGGCTATCCAGGGTAGCCGAGTACACGCTCATAGACGCGCCCAAGAGCAGCCCCTTGCGCCACGAGAGCGGGCTAAAGATACCCCCAGAGGCCTACGCGGAGGCAGCAAGGGTCCTCGAAAAGCCGGGCGCAGCCGGCGGCATAACACCCGACAACGTCTGCCTAGTGGCGGAGCACGCGTGGCTCATAGACGTGTCTAGCGGCGTCGAGAAAGAGCCGGGCAGGAAGGACCCCCAGCTCGTCGAAAAGCTCCTAGAGAGGCTACGAAACTGCAACACAAGTAGTTAGCGAAACAAGCTTTTCGCGTAAAAATCCTAGTTCTCAAGCATGATGCGCGAGGCTCTCTTCAGGGAGATAGCTAGGCATAGGAGGCAGCTCGAATGGGCGGCTCGGAGAGTCGACGAGGAAGCTGAGAGGGAGCCCCGCCAAGCTTACAACGGGGCGTTTCTCGCGTGGCGTGAGGCTATAGCTGTCGCCGCAGCCTCGCTCCTCGCGGAGCCTCGCGTATCTCAAACGGTCTCCGGTGCCTCGAGAAGCTCGGGGCTCTGGCCGTAGAAGATACTGTAAGGGTGAGAGTGACTACGAGCAATGCGCCTAAGGTGCTGCGGGTGCTGCTTGAAGCCGCGTAATCCGCGTTCGGCAGGGCCTCCGGCGAGTATAGGCTCCTAGAGGAGCTAAACTCTCTCCGCAAAGACGCGTACATGTTGCACACGGCGTTCTACGAGGGAGCGGAGCACGCCGGTTTTGTTGACGAAAGGGAGGCTGTGGAGGCCGCCAGGCGCGTGGCGCGCACATCACCCAAAGTTCTCGATTTCTTCGCGTCTAGGGCGACTGCTTCGAGGAGGCTCGGGGAGAATGAGGGAGACGCGGGTTCTCCTTAGACCCCTCCTCTTCAACTCCCTATAGAGCCTCTCGAGTGGCTCGAGGTATTCGCGTTCCGCGTGGAGCACGCGCCCCTCCTCGAGCGCATCGATTATCAGCGGGTTGCCCCTCCTCAGCATCTCGAGCACCTCTCGTAGCGTGTAGGGGTGGGGTTCCACCGGGAGCTTCACATCCGAGAGCAGCTCTAGGATATCGCCTATCCGCTCCAGGTGGGGCTTGTCAAACTCGCCTATGATTAACAAGTCGTAGTCGCTCCAGGGCAGCCAGTCGCCCCTAGCCCGCGACCCGAACAGGATTACCACCTTGGCTCCGGCGCGTCTAAGCCTCTCGACTACAACCCTAAGCTCCTCCATGTGGCTACTCGGCCCTCTACACCGAGCTTTCGCCTCGCATACTCGACTATCCGTCTTGCAGCCTCCAACGCCTTCCCGGCAGCCTCCTCGTCGTATGCCTCGTGTGGCGTCACGCCGGGCGGGTGTGCATTCGGATACCCTGAGGGTATGTAGTGGCGGTTGAGCTCCCTAGCGCACCTTAGGAGCATCTCGTCCCGTTCTCCTATCCGCTCGAAGTACCTTTCGAGCAGGAGCCTAACGCTATGCCCCCATGGCGCCTCGTTCACGCTATACAAGAGCGCCTCGGCGGCCTTCTCGCCGGCCTGTTGAGCGTAGAAGGCTAAGGCTGCCGCGTTCCACCTCCGCGCCCTGTACAGCAACTCGGCCGTCTCGAGGTCCCAGAGGGCCTCCCGGAGCCACCTCTCAGCCTCTCCCCTCACACGCCGCTACCCCGTGGTGGCCACGATGGCCTCGGGTATAGCGGCTCTAGGCTATCCTCCACAGTCTCGCCGCGCGGGCCGCCGCGCGCTGTAGTAGCAGCTGGAGGGGCGCGAGGGGGTTGAGGGCGGAGAACCTGGGGTAACGCGCCTCTATCACGTCCGCCACCCACTCCTCGACCTTCTCTACGAGCCTCTCAACATGCCCTATCATATCGCGTACCTCCTCGCCGCCGTACCCGCCGGGGTTGTAATAGTAGCTGTGGAGTGCCTCGGCGACGCCGAACTCGGTTAGAACGTCGAGCCCCCTCTCCCTAAGGAGCGTCACCAGGAGCCTCAACGCCTGATGACTCCTGGCCGACACCCCCCACAGTGCAGCCGCAGCAGCGTTAACGGCGTCTATAGCAGCCCTCCACGCCTCCTCGCCAGCCTCGTCCACGACCCCCTCGGCTAGCAGCCTGTGGGCCTTAGCGAGTCTCGCACGAGCACGTGCGATGAGCATGCGCCAGTCGTCCTCGGCGTGCACCACATCGCTGCGCCGGAGGAGCTCCTGGGGCGGCGGCGAGGCGACATAGCCAAGCCTTGGCAGCAGAAGGTGCAGCAGCGACTGCAGCGTATACGAGACCAGCCTGCCGTAGACGTAGCGTCTTGCCGTCGCGGAGGCCATCGCTCCTCGGGCATCGGCGGCTCCACGAATACCAGATTAGCGTTTAAGTCTGCAATGTGACACTACCATTTGTGAATACGGGGGATGTGGGAACCTGCGCTCCTTTAGAACGGGTAGAGGCACCGGTTTGAGAGGATGGCGTGGTGCTACGGGAGGGTGGCGACATTGGCCGGCGGGCGGGAGGGGCAAACCGATGTTCGCGTGCTCCTAGAGGTCATCGATGAGCTCCTGGAGCTATACTCGTATTGCCTCTCGAGGCTCGCAGAGCTCTACCAGAGGCGCTGGGATGCCATCCGCGTCCTCATGAAGCCCGAGGAGCTTGCGCGGCTGGCGGAGGGTATGAGCGACGAGGATGCGGGTAAACTGTTCAAGGCGCTAATGTCGCTGTCAAGGATAGCCTCCAGCATATCGTCGCTGGGCAGCCTAGAGCCCGACGATATCATGAGGCTCCGGGAGGAGGTTGAGAGGGTTAGGAGGGTTGTGCGCAGCGAGCTCGGCGGGTAGCCGCGTATGGCCGGCAGCATCGCCAGGTCTTTCATTCATGCGCCTCTAGTATCCCGTTGCGCGCGTTTCGCCGGAGTGCAGCACGCGGCCTCTTTTAAAAAGCTAGGCTACCGTGTCTAGACGGTGGTGTAAGGTCTTGTCCGTAATCCTCGCGGAGAAGTCTATCAAGGAGGAGAACCTCAAGCTCGCCCAGAAGATGGCCGCATTCTTCCGCTCCAAGGGTGTACGCGTCTTCGAGTTCCTCGGCTCGCCCGGCTCCGGGAAGACCACCGTCATCGAATGCCTCGTCAAGAGCCTGCTTGACTCCGGCTACAAGCCGGAGTCCATCGCCTACATCGGAGGGGATGTCGCGACCACCCGCGACACCGACCGTATAAGGAAGTTCGGGGTCCAAGCCGTCCAGATTAATACGGGTGGCATCTGCCACCTGGAGGTCCCGCACGTCGAGAAGGCGTTGAAATACCTCGACCTCGACAAGGCTAAGGTCCTGATAATCGAGAACGTGGGCAACCTCATCTGCCCCTACTTCTTCCCCCTCGGCGCCGAGAAGCGCGTGACCGTGGTGAGCGTGGCCGAGGGAGAGGACAAGTTCATCAAGCACCCGATGTCCACCAGGCTCTCCGACGTCATAATAATCAACAAGGTTGACCTAGCGGAGGCGGTCGGCGTCGACGTCGACTACATGGAGAAGACTGCCCGTGAGCTCAACCCCAGGGCCCCGATAATCAGGATGGTTGCAAAGCGCTGCGAGGGCATAGATAAGCTGCGCGAGGCCCTCGGAGTCTAAACACGGGGTGTTTGACTCTTGAGCAGGATTGCGTACCGCCCCCTCCTCTCTACAAAGGTCACACTGGCCCACGGCAGCGGCGGAGTCGAGACAGAGGCGATAGTAGAGAACCTCATCGTGAAGCTTGTGCCCGAGGCCCTCCGCAAGACCCCCGGCGGCGTAGGCCTGGATGCGTTGGACGATGGGGCCGCTATACCGGTGCCAGGCGGCTACATGGTGTTCACCGTCGACTCCTACACTGTGAACCCGCCGTTCTTCCCCGGCGGTAACATCGGGAGCCTCGCGGCCAGCGGCACTATAAACGACCTGCTCATGATGGGCGCCAGGCCCGTCGCAGCCCTAGACGCCATCGTCGTAGAGGAGGGGTTCGAGGTTGCAAGGCTCCGGGAGATTACAGAGTCGCTGGTCAAGACGCTCGCAGAGAACAACGTGGCGCTCATAGGCGGCGATTTCAAGGTGCTGCCGAAGGGCCAGCTCGACAAGATAGTCGTCACGGTCGCCGGGATAGGCTTCGCGAAGAAGCTGATAGTAGATACGAACCTTAAACCGGGCGACAAGATAATCGTCTCGGGGCCTATAGCGGAGCACGGCGCGCTAATCCTCGCACTCCAGCAGGGCCTCGAACCAAAAGACCTCAAGAGCGACGCGAAGCCCCTCACCGACCTAATGCTACCCCTCGTCGAGAAGTACGGCGACTACATCCACGCGGCCAGAGACCCCACTCGAGGAGGCCTCGCAATGCTCCTCAACGACTGGGCCCAGTCGACGGGGACCGTCATCGTCGTCGAGGAGGAGAAGATACCGGTCAGGGAGCCGGTGAGAGCCTACGCCGAGATGCTCGGAGTAGACCCCCTGACCCTCGCCTCCGAGGGCGTAGCGGTACTAGCCGTCGACCCGTCAAAGGCAGAGGAGGTCGTCGAGGAGATGCACAGGCTGGGCTACAAGCAGGCCTCGATAATAGGGGAGGTTAGGAGGGCAGAGAGGCACAGGGGCATAGTACTGTTGAAGAGCGTCACCGGCGGCGTGAGGATACTCGAGCCTCCGAGCGGCGAGATAGTACCAAGGATATGCTAGACCGGAACCGCCGCAGCCACTTCTATCTCGTCACGCGCCTCCTCCGCGGGAAGATGGGCGCAGCTCGGCAGCCGCATAGAAGGGTTGCAGCACGGCTAGAAGCGCCGGAGCCGGAGAAGGCCACAAGTCGCCCTCAACGACAACCGTTGTGACGGGCCCAGAGGGGCTCCACTCATCCCTCTCCCGCCGCTCGATTCTCACGCGGCAGCAGTGAAGGGCCAGCGACGCCAACATAGCGGCGTTCACATCCACCAGCCTCCTGAGCTCGTTGCACGCCCCATAGCGGTCTATGCAGTAGGGTATCGCCTGCATACCCACAGACGCCACGGGCATGTCCATAACGCGTAGCGCCGCCAGCAGCACGGTGTAAGCCGGAACGGCTCTAACCAGGGAGACGGGTTGCAGGAGTACACGCACCAGCCCATCCGGCGTAGACTCGACGTTCTCAAGGTATATGCTCTCGGTTAGAGAGTAGAGCCTTGCAACCTCCTCCACCAGCACGGCGGCGTCACGAGGGTTAAGCCTAGAACCCCGGAATCCCAAGATTAGCCGAAGTTCCACATCAACGGCCTTCTCCTCCTCCGGTATATCCTCGAGCGCCTCGAAACCAAGTCCATTGAGAACCGTCTTCAGCGTGTCGGTGACGATGGCCGGATAGTAGGTGAAGAGCCAGGAGGGTAGGCACTTCTCGACCTCCACGCCACCCATGTAGACGTCCATGCAGTGCTGTTCTCTAGCCGCCTCCTCCCTGGAGGGTCTTGCGCAGCAGCATAGCTTCAGCCGAGACTCCTCCCCATGTACGACTATGCCGTCCGCTAGGAGCGTCTTGAGCCGTGGGAGGAAGCTGCGTAGATAGTCAAAGGCGTATACGCGCCTCACTGTCACGCTGTTGAACCCGAAGGATACAAACGCGATATGGGCGAGAGGCTCGATGCCCTTCTTGCCCCACCATCCGTCAATAACTTCCTTCTCGAGCCTGCCCGCCTCTTCCTGGTCGATTGCAAGGCAGTTGCTGACGTCGAATACGCTCTCTTCCCCCTCGGACGTCCTGCGCCACCCCAGTGACCGTAACCCTCTACAAGCATCTGAAGGTTGCCCTCTAGGGCCGCGCGCCCTGGGCGCTTACAGTGCCATAGGCTTCCAGTATTCTCGGAGTTACGAGCGTATGGTAGAGCGGGTACAGCGCCGCGTAGAGCGGCGCAGATATCGTTATGCAGCGGGCGCAGTCCCTTACATCCGAGACCGAGAAGACTGGCACACCGTCCTCGACGCTATAGGAGACGTTGTAGACCGGGTCCGGGTCTTCGAACTCGAAGTCGCCGATGGAGAGTATATCAGCAAGCCTGGTGTAGCCTGCGAACAGCCTCTGGAGCAGTTTGCACGCGTCGCCCTTACAGGGTGTAAGCAGGTGTATGCCGACCTCGCGTGCATCAATGTCCATGAGTTTAGCCGCGGCGAAGAGCGCGGAGTACGTCGCGATAGCCTGACGGACGGGCAACGGCCTATAGACTATCGTGACGGAGTCGTTAGCCTCCTCGGTGAACTCTACGCGGAGCAGCCTAGGGGCTATAAGCGCGGCGAGCCTCGAGAGCAGGTCCTCGTCCTCCTCGACACCCTCCCCAGCCTCTCCCTCGTCCTCGTCGAAATCATAGTATTCGAGGTCGGAGAGGCGTATCGTCATCCTAATCTTCGCGCCTAGAGCCTCACCCCCGCCGACAACGACGTTCAACACGTCGACAAGCTCCTCCGGGTAGAATATCAGGGTGAGCGGCGGCAGGCAACGGTCGTCGACGCAGCGCCTCCCCTCCGGGAGCGTGGCATAGCAGCAGAGTCTAACCCTCCTCGCCTCTCCCCCATCCCTCACCACGAAGCCCTCGGAAACCAGCCTCTCGATGAGGGACGCGTCGCTCAGGGCGTCCGGCTGGAGCCTCCTCACCCTCGTAGACCTGAAGCCCAATGCGACCATAGCAATCCTCTCTCCCTCAGCGGCAGCCGCAGAAGCCGCATCGACGAGCTTCTCTACCTCGCTGCCGCCGCAGCCGAGACAATACCAGAGCCTATGCTCTTCTCCCACCGGCTCGTGCAGCGCAGACACCGTACTTATCCGGCTATGAACCGGCTATAAAACTATACGCGCATATGTTCCCGTATAAAGGCTGGCATGTTGGAGGCCTTGCCGCTAGAATGAGGCAGGGGAGGGCGGCTCGGTCCAGCCCCATTCCTCGTCACTCTTCAGCGTCTGGCGTCCACCTCACAGCCGCCCATATCATCGGGCTGGAGGCCGGTTATCTGGTCTTGTGTCTCCTCAGCGCGTAGAACGTGGCGGCACCCGCCGCTGCGGCTGCAACGACGGCTATTACGGCTGAACGGGCGTAGATTGACGCAGCCTCCCTCGCCTCGACCACTCCTACGCCCTGAAGGCGGAGTGTTAGCGTCTCGTGTTCGCCCGTAGCCTCCGTCTCGAGCCGTGCCTCGAGGAGGAGCCCCGTCTTCGAGTAGACGGCGTGGAGCCTACCGTGGGAGGTGTGTGCATCGACGATTATCCTGCCGTCCTCCTCCCGCACTGTCAGGTTGGCGGCCTTTAGCCCTGTGAGCGCGTCTGGGTTGCAGTAGAAGGGTAGGTCTAGCCGGCTGTGCTCGCGGGGAGCCACCACTTTACACCTAGAAGCGTCTATGGTTATGTTGCGCGGCTGTGCAAGGCTCTCTACAATCTCCTCCTCCATGACAGTGTTGTTCCCGGGGAAGTTAGTCAGGTTGACCTTCTCTGCTATCACGCGGTACGTGTAGGTGTAGCGTGGCGGCTTGCTCGCCACAAGGTATGCGATGAGCACGCCCCGGACGTAGAGCCTGGATATATCGCCGTGCATGGGCACCAGGCTCGTCGAGTTATAGGTGATGGCGTAGCGTATCACCGGGGGAGGCTGCGCAGCCAGAGCCTGGGCGGCTACCGCCACCAGCGCTAGCGCCGCGAACACCGGGATGAGCCTCGCCTCTCTCACGGCACGCGCCCAGCCCTACCATATACACGCCTGTTAAATACTAGCTCTGTGGCGCGTTCGACACAGTAGCCTAGAGCGAGGCCAGCGGTAACATCGCACAACCAGTGGGCGTGGAGCACGAGCCTCGACCATGCGACCGCCGCGGCCCAGGCCCACGCCAGGATAGTCGCCCAGCGCCTGCGGCTCCTCGAGGATACCCACGAGGCTATCACAGCGGCTCTCGCAGAATGGCCGGAGGGGAACGCGTAGCCGCTGTAGAGCATGGAGGGCCTCGGGGCGCGAATAGAGACCTTCAACGCATACACGGCGGCCATCGAGGCGACCAACGCGGCGGCGAGCGTGACGGCGCCGCTCAACCCGCGCCCCGAGATACGCTCCAGGAGCGCGGCGGCAACAAGTACGAGCAGCGCGGCTTCAAGACTCGCAGTCGCCGAGACAATGGATGCTGCCGCCCTGAGCGCGGTGGGAGCCTCACCTGGCCACGTAACCCTCTCCCCCAGCCCCATAAGCACGATGGCCGCGAGAGCCGCGAAGACCGCGCAGGCTGCTGCGGCCCACCCCATACCGCGGGTCATCGTTGCCGCCTGCCGCTTTCACGGCGTGAAAGCAGAGAAAAGGGTGTGGTGCGGGTCCCCGCCGCTAGGGTCGCGGTATGTCCGGGGAGCAGAAGGCGCAAGGAGAGGGTGTAATGAGAGGCGCCAACTGGGTCCGCGTATACCACGCCTACTTCCAGGCGATGGTGGTCGAGGGCCTGACCAACCTCGCAGCCCGCGCCATGGGCGTTGACACAGCTTTCAACATGGTCGCCCAGATTATCGCGAGCGGCTCCTACAGGGGCTTCGGGATACTCATGGAGGAGCTGGCGAAGGAGGGCGTCGACGTCAAAGAGTTGAGCCTGGAGGAGCTCCTGAAGTACGAGGTGCGTTGCCACAAGTACGCGGTCGAGAAGATGGGTGTCCCATTCCAGGTGTTCGAGGAGGCCGGCGCCGAGATACCCGGCAAACGCTACTACCTCTACACCAAGAACTGCCTCTACAAGGACATGATGGGGAAGAACCCGGTCACCTGCGCCGTCTGCGTGGGGCTGACGACGGGCATCCTCCGCCGCTTCGGCTTCAAAGTCACCTGGGTTCGCACCCCCGAGCGCGCCAAGATGCTCTGTAGCGCGGCTCCCGACCGCCGCCCCGAGTGGATAGTATACCGCGACCCGAACGTCAAGCCGCCCGAGTGCAAGCTCGTCATAGAGAAGCTGGAGTGCGGGTGACACGTGCCGGGCAACATCCTATACGGGGAGACGGCTCTTTCCAAACCATAGGGCGGTTGCATGGCCAGAGCGAAGG
>WAOO01000116.1 GCA_015521195.1 Pyrolobus sp.
CCTCCGGGAGGTGCCTCAGCGCGAGGCCGACGACATCGCTCCTCATTATGCCGTGGCGGTATTCTAGACTGTAGAGCTTCTTCGTCGCCTCCTCGAGCCTGGCCCTCTCCTCCTGGCTCCTAATCCCCATCTCCTCTACAATCTCCTTAGCAGGCAGCTCGCCGTAGCCTTTCACCGATATCAGCGGTATGGGTTTGAGTTCCTCCGGGTCGACCCCCAGCTTCTCGAGGAGCCTACGCCCCTCCTCGGTCTCGAGCAGGTCGCGTAGAGCGGCGTAGTCGAAGGGGGCGTGAGCCGGGACGCTCATGACAACGCCGGTGGCAGTATCCGGGTCTACGAAGCTCGCGGGGAGCACCGGGACCTTGGTGCCGGTGGCGGGGTTGAGGACCCTCCTGCCGAGCAGCTCCCTCCCCTCAACCTCCCTGAGAACCTCTACGCGCTTCTTCTGGAAGCGTAGCTTGAACTCAGCCCTCTTAGAGACGACCCATGTCTCGCCGTCGACCCTCACCTCGACGTAGGTCGCGTCGGGGTTCACCCAGAGGTTGGTGACTCCGAAGACCGTCTCGGGGCGCAGGGTTGCAGCCGGATACACCCTCCCCTCATCGTCGACGAACTTTATGACTGTGAACTCGCCTATCTCTGGCTCCACGTCCCCCTTCGTATCGTGCATGCCGACGGGCATGTTGTGCTTCGGGCACCAGCCTACCGGGTGGGTGCCCCTCGTGAGGAGGCCCTTCGAGCGCAGCCTCTCATACTGCCAGATTACGAACCTCTTGAACTCTGGGTCTATCGTTGTGAACTCGCGGCGCCAGTCGATGCTATACCCCATCTCCTTCATACCAGCCTTGATATCCTCGTGGAAGTAGCGGGCTAGGGCGAGCGGCTCCTTCAGCTTCTCGATGTCCTCGGGCGGCACGCCGTAGAGGTTAACCAGGATGTCTATCAGCTCCCTGTCGCCGGCCGCGATGGCCTCCGCCATCGTGATTATCGGGGTGCCGGTATAGTGGAAGCCCATGGGGAAGAGAACGTTGAACCCCTTCAGCCTCTTATACCTCGCATAGACGTCGGCTATCGTGTAGGTCCTGCCGTGCCCGATGTGCTGCGGGCTGTTGGGGTATGGGAACGCCGCGGTGATGAAGAACTTTGGCTTCTCCGGGTCCGGGTCAGCCTCGAAGACCCGCTCCTCCTCCCACCTCCTCCTCCACTTCTCGGCAACCTCGAGGAGCCTAGCCGCCGTCTCGTTGACCGGCTTGCCTTTCGCAACAGCCTCTATCACTGCACGAGACTCCCTGTCAACCTCGGCCATGCTCCCGGGCGCCCGTGGTGCAGCGCCCCCCGCCAGTTTCAAGCCTATGGGTTGCACCGGCGGCACGAGGGTATCATCTGCTCGTTTGTTCATGTGGATAGTAAAGGTTAGAGTGTCTACCCGGCGTCAGCCCGACACGGCGGCCCAAGGGCCGATGCTCCATGGTGGAGCGCGTCTTCCAGACTATGCGCGAGATAGTCTCGTTCATAACCAGGGCGATAGACGAGATTGACCGTGAGCAGGTAGCTCGGATGATAGACCTGCTGGTCGACGTCTACAGGAAGAACGGGCGCTCCAAGATACTCGTGATGGGGGCGGGTAGGAGCGGCCTCGTGGGGAGAGCCTTCGCGATGAGACTCCTCCACCTAGGTTACAACGTGTACGTCCTGGGGGACACTATAGTGCCGCGTATAGGCGAGCGGGACGTCGTCATAGCGATATCGGGCTCCGGCTCGACAAAGCTCATAGTGACCGCGGCGGAGGCCGCCAAGAAGGTCGGCGCGAAGATAATCGCGATAACCAGCTACCCCGACAGCCCGCTAGGCAGACTGGCCGATATCGTCGTCAGGATACCCGGGAGGACCAAGATATCGAGGGGCGAGGAGGACTACTTCGCGCGCCAGATTCTGGGGATACACGAGCAGCTCGTACCACTCGGCACCCTCTTCGAGGACACAGCCATGATATTCCTGGATGGAGTCGTCGCAGAGCTCATGCATAGGCTCGGCAAGACCGAGGAGGATCTCCGCGCAATGCACGCGAACATAGAGCTCTAACACGGAACGTTTAAATATGTAGGATGGGCGGGGTAAGGTACACGCTTTAACTCCTGGCGTCCCACCGGCCACCGCGTAGGGGCACACCGCCTTGTTCATGCTGGCTGTGGCAGAGGACGTGATAGAGATACCTCCCCGCTACTTCAACCTGCCGTTGAAGCAGGCTGCGCTTCTCACGCTAGCCGAGAGGTACAATGGGACCGTCATCCCCGAGTATAAGGCTGTCGTCATCACCGTCGTTGACATCCGCGATATCGAGGAGTATGGTAGGCTGGTACCCGGGGAGCCCGGCACCTGGCACCGGGTCGTCTTCGAGGCCCTCCTGTTCCGCCCCGAGCAGAACGAGGTCGTAGAGGGGACTATAGTCGGCGTCGAAGACCACGGTATCTTCGTTAACATCGGGCCTCTCGACGGCTACGTGCACATTAGTCAGGTGTCGCCGGTGGGGAGAGCCGAGGCGAACCCCTCGCAGGGCACCGTAGTAGTCGAGATTGGCGGTGAGAGGATAGTGATGAAGAGGGGTGACGCTGTGAGGGCTAGGGTGCAGGCCGTCTCGTTCAGGACGCTAACGAGGTATGGTATGCCTCGTGTTAGCCTCACGATGAGGGGTGGCGAGTTTCTCGGGAAGCTCGAGTGGATTGAGAAGAGGATAGAGCAGCTTGCGAAGGCGGCGAAGAGGTGATGGAGGGTGGCGATGGAGGCTAGGAGGAGGGTTAGGCCGCCCTTCAAGGCGTGTAGGGTGTGCCACGCCCTTGTACCCAAGGAGGCCACGAGGTGCCCATACTGCGGCTCCACGGACCTAACCGAGGAGTGGGAGGGGCTAGTGGTGCTCATCAAGCCGGAGGAGAGCAGCATAACCGACAAGCTACCCTTCGAAGCCAAGAGGCCAGGGCGATACGCCCTCATAGTATCTTGAAAACATGTATCGAGAGAACATAGTAAACGTTGCACTGTATAGCTTCTTACACCTGCATTCGCATCCCGCGTACGGGCAGAATCGCGTAACACTGCTACATATTGAACGTTCTAAAGCCCTGGTATTCATTAACGCGGCTGAAGGTATATACGCGTCTCGCAAGCATCTCCATAGATAAGCTGTATGCCTCCCGTGTTAGAGCGCGTTGGGGTGGAGCGATGGACGACCCTAGGTTGCTCAGCGAGAGGAAGGAGGGTGGGATGATATACTCGGAGAGCGGAGAGCGGATGATGATACTACCCGTCTACTTCTACAAGGCGGTGTACGACGCACTAGAGGATGTAGTCGGGAGGGCAGCCTCAACGATAATATACTATATTGGCGTTAAGGCCGGCCGGACTATGGCCAAGGACGCCGCCCGCATGAGGAGCGGCAGCGGGAACGTAGCGGATGTGAAGGCTATTGCAGACGTGTTGCAGGAGATGGGCATAGGTAAGGTAGAGGAGGTAAAGCAGAGTGACTCGAAGATCGTGCTGATACTCGGCGACACTATATCCGGCTCGTTGAAGCTCGACGAGAGTAAGAGGTGCCACTTGGAGAGGGGGCTCGTGGCCGGCATGCTATCCGAGCTTACAGGCAAAAGGGTGAACGTGAAGCCACTGAAGATCAACGAGCAGCGATGCGGCTTCGAGATAGAGATTCAGGGCTAGAGGCGCCGTGAACCACAGCGGTTTGTTTTTGAAGAAGCGTCTAGCTTCCCGCAAAGCGGCGGTCTGAGGATACCCCCACTCAACCGACTATCCATGAGGAGGCCGTCCCGCCCCCACCGACCGCCTTAACACCCCTAAGCCGGTTGTACAACCGGGTGCCTGTAGTGCTTCGCGCCAAGAGGTTCGTGCTAGTGAGGAGTAGTGACGGCTACTCGTTGGAGATAGAGCTTGGCGAGAGCGGCAGCCTCGAGGTCACAGCCGAGGAGGGTATTGTTATCGACGTTGAGCGCCTCCTTAGAGAGCATCCACCCGATGCTACTGTAAGCCTGGGTCGAGGGGAGAGGGTCAGGGTGGATGGGTTTGTCTTTGAGAGGAGCAGAGATGACAAGCTCGTGATATACCTCGTGGAGGAGTAGGCCTTTGCCCATCGGCATACGCTTTGAGAAGGTAATTGCGGTCGTTGACCCTAGGAGCGTCCCCACGTGTAGAGTCGTGAGGGTCTCTTCGGGCTTCTTGAGAAAGACGCACATCTTCGTACACTACGATGGGAGGGGTTGGGATGTGCTCCTGGTTCGTGTAGGCGGGAGGGTTGAAGTTAGAAGGGTTAGGCTTGAGTGGCGCGAGGGCGAGGGTAGTGAGCGACACGAGGAGAGACTATAGGCTACTCGTAGCCGAGTATGCAGTGATGCTCCTGGACGATGTTATACGCTCTCGTAGGATACCAGCGCCTATCGACTGGGTTAGAGCATCCGAGCTTGTCAGGGAGGCGCGGGGGCTGGTTAAGCGTATGCGTTTCAGCTTCCTCCCTCCACGCATGCTCGCGGTGAGCGGCGAGGCTAGGAGGCTGCAGGAGCTTTCAAAGATGCTTGTGGAGGTGCTTGCACCGAGGGAGTGGGTTGAGAGGCTACGCGGGGACCGTAGGGCTAGGCTCCCCTTGGCGCAGGTGAAGTGGGCTACGCGCACCCTCTACACGCTGCCGGCGAGGCTCGCGCTGGGCGATGAGAATGAGCCTCTCTACGCGGTTGACGTTGAGTGTGTGAGGGTGGTGTCTGTCCGGAGGCTTGAGGGTAGCCGCAACCTTTGGCTTACGAAGGCGCAGGGTAGGCTCGGCTACACGATAGTCACGAACATAGAGGGGGTGAGGCAGGGTGAGGTGCGGGCGGCGGCGATTCTCCCTCCACGAGAGTTCTACGGGCATGTGAGCGAAGCCATGTACTGCAGCGGCGTCCTCGAGGGCTGCGAGCCCGGCTCAAGGCCTCCCCTTAGCGTAATAGACCGTGGCGGCGTCGGCGCAGTGATAGACGAGATGGTTAGGAGGGTTGCTTGAGAGTCACGTGTAGAGGAGGGGCGGCTGGTACTCGTACGTCTTCCTCATCTCGGTTAGCGTCTGCCTAGTCTGCCTCATCAGCTCCTTCATCCGGACCCTTATCACCTCGGCCTCCTCGAGGAGCTTCTTCACATCCACCTCCTTTCCGATCGCCTTTGACAACACCTGCAGCACGGCGGCTGCCGCCTCGGGGTCCGGGAAGTCCATGAAGGCTTCTGCGAGGAGTATCAGGTTGTTGACCCTCTTTCTCACAGCCTCCTTGAGTATGAGCGCGTAGGGGCCGACGAGGTACCCGTCGCTCATCATCTTTATCCCGAGCTTCTCCGCGAGAGCCTTAGCCTCCTCGCTGCTGGCAAGCCAGTAGACGTTGGGCTTCTCTATCTCGAGGCGGTTCGGCGCCGCGAGGCCGACAATCGAGACTATATAGTCTATCGACATGCGCCTCGCATACTCGATTATGAAGGAGGATAGGGGGTGTATAGCCGCGGGTGGTATGGCGGCCTCCGCGAGCAACACTATCACGTTATCCTTGTGGAAGAGGCGGAGCGGGGGCCTCGGCAGCCCCTTGTTGATGACCGCGAGTGGCATGAAGAGCCTCGGGCTGTCGATGCCACCGTACTCCTCCATGCCGAGGCTCTTGACGAGGTGAGTCGACGCTATGACGCCCACGAGGCCCGCGTCGGGCAAACCGAGTACCATGAAGCTAGGCTTGGAGGGTTTAACCTCGCGGTACTCTATGTAGACTAGGCCGTCGTACTCCTCCTCGTATGCCGGGCGGTAGGCCAAGCCGACACCCGTTGCTATGGGGGAGGCTCGAGGGGAAAATAGTTGGGGTTAGCGGCACTCATAATACTCGCGGTTGACGAGGCCCTCAGCCACCCTCCTCACCGCCTCCACGCCCTCCGCGACACGCGGGTCGTGTATCTCCTCGCTCCTCAGCCTGTTACTCTCCAGTATGAAGTCTAGGAGCCTACTATCGTAGACGCTGCGCAGTATCTCGGTGTTCGGTATGAGGCAGTGGCCCCCGATTACACCCGGGTAGTAGACGGGGCGGTCTCGCAGCACCTCGTGGACCTCGGCTATAAACTCGGCTATCCTTCCCACGTCGGCTCCGAAGCGGAGGGCCATGCGGTGGAGCTCCTGCCAGGCCGCTATCATCGCGGCGCGGTAGACCGTCTCCCAGAGCTTTGCAAGCTCGAGCGTCTCGGGCTCGCACCGACACGGTTTCACGGGGAGGCCTAGCGATGAGAGGTGCGCGGCAGCCTCGTCCAGCTTCTCGGAGGGGAGCGCGGCCACCCACTTAGGCCAGAAGCGGAGATGCCTCTCGATGCAGGGGTGTTTCCCCCTCACGGGGGTATAGGCCACCGGAACACCCAGCCTCGCGTAGAGCATCCTCGTCGTGCCGGGCGCGACAGTGCTATGCACGATTATCATCCCGGGCTTAAGCCTCTCAGCATAGTATGCAACAGCCTCTGCAAACTGGGAGGCCGACTTGTAGGGTATCGCGATGTGGAGGTAGTCTAGAGGCGAGGGTATCTCCTCCAACCTGTTAACACTCCTCGACTCGTCGACATCGTATCCGTACGCCTCGACAGCCCCAGATTCCACGGCTATCTTGTACACCGCGGAGCCAACCTCACCCAGGCCTATCACGGCGATCCTCGGCTTCGCCACCCTGCCTCCCCCGCCTCCTCGCCTCAAGCTCCTCGAATACCCTTCGCCACTCCACCCCCCTCGCGTAGAGGAGCACTGTGAGGTGGTAGAGGAGGTCGGCGGCCTCGGCTACCAGCCGGTCACTGCTCTCCGAGAGCGCCGCCACTACGACCTCGACCGCCTCCTCCCCCACCTTCCTCGCGATATAGGGCAACCCGGCTTCGAGGAGCTTGACCGTGTAGGAGCTGGTGGGCCTCTCCTCATCCCTGCTCTTCACAACCCTCCACAGCTCCTCGAGGATGCCGCAGCTCGTCACGGCGGACGCCGGGGTCAATAGAGGCTGAGGGAGGCTTAGGATGCTGGGGTGTCGAGCCTGGACCTAGACCTCCTCTCCGCAGCAAGCGTTATCGACGAGCTCCGCAGGAGGATAGCATCTGCACCGGTAGACCGGAGGGAGGCTGAGAGGCTGGCGAGGGAGATACTCGGCGATAGGAGTTGGGAGGAGGCGCTGACACTACTGGCCGCCATCGCCACGAGGGTGCTCGCGCGTGTCGCGGCCTCCTGGGAGCACCCGTGCCACTGCGAGCCGGGTAGGGTCTCCCAGAGGATACGCCTCCTCTACGCCGCGCTGGCCGCAGCATCGCAGCAGGAGGCTGAGAGGCTGGCAGCAGAGGCGTGCAGAGAGGCTTCGAGAGAATGCAGGATACCATCAACAATGTACACGTAGAGCCAGCCACTACCTTTGCACAGGGGCTCCGGTCAAGCTACGGACATGGAAACGGCAGTAGGGGTCTCCCCGGGGCATGTGGTGCGTCCTCTCGATGACTATCTCGGCGTCGGGGGAGCCTAGGCGGGTACCGTCCTCTAGGCGAACCATCACCTTCTTGCCGGTCAGCGCTTCTATCGCCCCGGCCTTGGTGGCTGCGCAGGCCGCGCAGGCCAGGGGGTTCTTCGAGGTGAAACGGTAGTGCGGGCACTTTGTGACCCTCAGGGTGTTCTCGTCCTCCTTTACGTACTCGAATGGCTCGCCCGCCATGTTGAAGAGCGTATAGCATAGCATGAGCGCGTCCATCGGGTTCTCGACGGTGCCCGGGGGCAGTATCTCTGAGACAGCCTCTCTCATAGCCTCGCGTACAACACGGAATATCAGGGAGGCTGCTGCGCGGCCGCCCACGAGCCTCGAGAGCTCGTTCATCGCATGCTTGAAGACGAGCCTCTCGATGAGCTCTCCTAGCACATGGGCCGTTCTAGCCTCGTCCAGCTTCAGCGCCAAGCTGCTACACCCCCATCGTCTCGGTTATACGCATCTACTCTAATTGCCGGTTCGCCGCGCAGACTCCACGTCTACGCTCCGAGCGTATCGAGGATTATGCGGATGTACTCCTCTCGGTCTATGCCGTTGGGAGGGTTTAGGGTGTAGCAGAGTAGGCTCCCGAAGAGCATCCTCGCCTTCACTATGTTCTCCTTGCTCCTCTCGCCCCACACCCCCTCAGCCAGCACCGGGAGCATCTCCACGCATATCCTCCGGAACGCCTCATCTACGAGCCCCAGGAGCCCACGGGCTGAGAGCACCTGGAGCAGGAGAAGCCTCATAGTTGCATCCTCGTACTTCTCGAGGTACCTCCTGGCGACGCACTCGGCGAGACTACGCCCCTTCAGGCCCTTCCCGACACACCCTTCTATCACGTCGAGCGGAAGGACCCGCTCGACCACCTCTCTTACGAGGTTCTCCCGGTTACCGTAATACCAGAATATCAAGGACTTTGAGACGCCCGCCTCCCTAGCAACCATCGAGAGCGGCGCCTTGAAGAGGCCGTGCATAGCGAAAACCTTCATAGCTGCTCTTAGTATACGCTCGCGGGTATCGATGGCCTCCCGCGCGTTTGCCCTCACCTTTCAACCACCCTGGCCTCAGTCCTCCTAACGCTAATCTTCTCGAAGAGCCTCTTTACAACTGGCACTGCCTGAAGATAGGCTATCATGGTCGGCGCCTGTATCACCGGGAAGAGGGCTATCGGTAGTACCGTCTCGGCGCCGAACGCCGTCATCGCGACCGCCGCTGCTATCCCGACGTTCTTGGTCGGAGAGAGGAATGCTACCGCAGCATGGTCTTCGAAGGGTATGCGGAGCGCCAGGTCTATCAGGGTGACTAGGAGCAGGGCTGCCACCAGGCCCGTCTCCTCAACGCCTATTATCTTCAACGCGAGCAGCGGATGCTCGACCATCAGCATGGCCTTCGATGCTATGACTAGAGCCATGAGGATTAGCATCGAGACCATTGTCATTAGGGATAGGTGGGGTTTCGTAGCCTCCTCGAGCCTCCCCACTATACAAGCCTCTATCCTCTTCAACAGGCCGTGGGCCTCGCTCACATCGCGTATCCTGAGCTCGCCCGGCAGCCTTGTGCAGGGGAATCTCTCGTCTCCGCCTGGGCACGCCAGGGCAGCCTTAACCCTCCTGTGTATCAGGAGGTACCTCGTCAGCTGCCCGGCTGCGAGGGGCACTAGTATCGTGATGGCGAGCGACTCTAGGATTGTGGCGAGGGGGACGGGCACAGAGGCCATAGCGGCGTATATCGAGGTGTAGCCTGGGACTGATACGAAGGCGCCGGGTATGCTTAGGAGGCGGAGGGCTAGGGCGAGCTCCAGGTTACCGCCGCATATGAGGACGTAGCCTATCGAAGCGCTAGAGGATGGCACGGTTGAGAGGAGGACATATCCCAGGGCTATCTTCCTCGGCAGTAGCGTTGCAAGCCCGAGCGCTATCAACGGCGTCACAACGAATATCATCAATACGCCCACGGTGAGGGGCTTTACCCTCCTAAGCGCCTCGCCCATCTTTCCTATCTTCAGCTGTATCATGGAGGGGTATATCGTCAGTATCGCGAAGAGCACTACGAGGTCGCGTACGAGCGCCTTGTGTGCTGCGAAGAACTCGTGGAACGCGTAGCCGGCTGCCAGGCCGACTATGAGCGCTAGTATCGAGTAGAGGAGTAGGAAGCGTTTGAGGTGTCTAGCCGCCCTCTTGACGCGGGACACCAACTACACCATTGACTGACCGGTCAGTCAGTAGTCTTTAAGCCTTACCGGTGTAAACAGTGCAACAATTACAACCGATGCATCCTAGCATGCCAGCTTTGCCAGCTCCTGACGGGCGGGCTCTACGTCCACCCCCAGCTCCTCCGCTATCTCGACAATCTCCCTGATCGTGTAGACGCGGTAGAGGGGGACTCCGAGCCCCTCTAGCCTCTCCCGGGCGCCCATACACCGGTCTACAAGGACGAGGGCGGCTGTGACCCGGAAACCCTCGCCCCGCGCGGCCTCCGCGGCCTCCGCTAGAGCGCCTCCAGTCGTAGCCACGTCGTCTACGAGTATCACGCGGGCTGGTGGGTCGACAGCCTCGACGAGCCTGCCGGTGCCATGGTCCTTCCTCTCCGGTCTCACGTATCCCGCAGGCAGCCCCAGATGCTCCGCTACGAGGATACCCCAGCCTATCCCTCCCGTCGCAACCCCCAGCACAGCATCAGCGTCGATGCCGTGTCGTGCCGCCAGCGAGGCTAGCAGCGTGGCCGCCACCCTGCGGCCCAACGGCCTCGAGTATAACCGTCTAGCATCGACATATATCCTTGACACCCTCCCGCTGCGTAGGCGGAAGGGGCCCCCAACCAGCAGCCCCCTAGCCTCGATGAGCTCCCTCACGAGGAGCCTTCTCGGCTCCACCGCCCCTCCCGGATAGGAGGCGGAGCAGCCTAGCTACTAGTCTCCTCCAGCCGAGGACCCTCCCCGTCTCCCTCAACACCTCGCGGAGTATCGGGGCCGTCCTCGAGAGCCTAACGCCCGTATAGTCGCGTAGCCCGCACTCACACGGCTCGTAGTCTACACCCCTCAGTATCGCAGCCGGCACACCCTGCCCAGCCTGCCTCATGACGAGGGCTGCCGCCGCGCAAGCCTCGTGGGCAACCGCATCCACGCCGCCGTACTTCGGCTTCCCGTATAGGTCTGGGTCTCCAAACCCCCGGTCTACGGGCACGAGCCCCCAGGAGCCGCGGGCTATGTCAAGCGAGCCCCCGCCCACGAAAGCCTCAGTGTCGCATATGACGACAGCCAGCCTCTCTACCCCGGCGAGCCTTCTCAGCTCGTCCCTCAGCCTCCTTGCGATAGAGTCGAGGCCCCGAGGCGGGATGGAGACGACGCCTGGAGGATGGTTAGACGAGTCTATACCCGCGTCGGTCCAGATACCCCCATCCCTAGCCACCACGAAGAGCACGGGGTACTCACTGAGGAGCTTCTCTACGGCCTCCGGCCTCCTCGAAAGCCTCCGCAGGTCTATGAGGCCCTTCTCCTGCAGCCTCCTAACCGGCACCACCGCGAGTATCTCGTCGCTCTCCCTTAACAGGAGCTCCACGAACCTCGGGTCTTCGCCCGTAAGCCTGGCTATCCGCATAGCCTCCCGCGAAGGCTTCACATCGTCCAACCTCACCGTGTAGCCGAGGCACTTCGACACAAGCTTAGCCGTAACAGCGACTATGTCGCCGTCGCGCAGCCCACCAGCCTCCCTCTCTGCAGCCTCAGCCAGGAGCCTTGCAAGGTCGCAGGGACCCTCTACTATTGGTAGACGGAGGCCTATCACCTCGAAGCGCGGCATGAACACCCCCAGCTAGAGCAGCATGCCCGCCGATATATCGGGTGGCGAGCGCAGGGTATACACGGAGCGCCGCGTATACCCCGTATACCGGGTGTGGGGCGTGTCCTCGGCCGGCACTGTCAGGTTGACGAGGGAGGCTAGGGCGTTGCTCGAAAAACTGCAGGCGAGCCTCGTCCTCGAGCATGGCGTGAAGCCACCGCTCTACGCTATAGTCGAGGCGGCGTTGAGGCTGGCGTGGAGGAGGAGGAGTGAGCTCCTAGCAGAGCTTGAGGGGTGGAGGCCCCTGAGCAGGGAGGAGGCTGAGAGGCTGCTAGAGGAGCATGTAGTGGATATTGGCGAGACGGACGCCGCCCGCGACCACGACGAGGTAATCTACGGGGGTGGTGGCGGGGTTGTCGGTGCTGGTGGATACGAGCGTCATAGTGGCGGCGTTGAGCGCGAGGGATAGGCTGCACTCCAGAGCGTTGAGGCTCCTGCGCGAGGTGCTGGAGGGGCGCTGGGGTCCCGCGTACATCACCGACTATATCGTCGACGAGGTGCTCACCTACATGCTGTCGAGGGGTGGCGCGGAGGCCGCGTTGAAGGCCGGGAGGCTCCTGTTGGAGAAGAGGGTGTTCCGGATACTCCCGGTGTCGATGGACGTGTTTCTCGAGGCGTGGAGGGTGTTTAGGGAGAATCTACCGAGGTTGAGCTTCACAGACGCCTCTATAGTCGCAGCGGCGAAAGCCTACAGCATAGACTATATCGCGACCTTCGACGAGGACCTGGCGGCTCTCCACCCCTCGATACCCTAGGCTGGCTTCAGGGGCGGATAGTCGAGGCCGAGCCTCTCATCCCATCCCATCGCTATGTTAGCCGCCTGCACCGCCTGCCCCGCCGCGCCCCTCACCAGGTTGTCTATGGCTGCAAAGCCCGCCATCCTTCCAATCCTCTCCTCCACCGCGAACCCCACGTCGACGAAGTTCGTGCCTATCACGTACTTGGGGTCCGGGTAGCGGAGGAGCCCGGTCCTAACAATCCTCACGAAGTACTCCCTCCCGTACATAGCCGCATAGGCTCTCCACACCCTCCTCTCGTCAACCCCGCCCACCAGCCACGCGTGGAGGGTGGCCAACGCGCCTCTAATCGCGGAGACGGCGTGGGGCACAAACGCGACCCTCACCTCTCTACCGGCCAGCCTCGAGAGCTCCTGCTCAACCTCGGCCACGTGGCGGTGACCGCCGGGCGAGTAGGGGCGGATGGCGTTCTCCCTCTCCGGGTGGTGGTCGCCCGGGCTGGGCTTCGAGCCAGCCTCGCTACTCCCAACCTTCACGTCCACAACGAGGTGGTCCAGGTCGACCAGCTTCTCCCTGACAACCGGCGCGGCTGCGAATATAGCGGCTGTCGCGTTGCAGCCGGGGGATGCTATCAGCCTGGCGTTTCTCAGCTCCTCGCGGTGGAGCTCCGGCAGCCCGTAGACAGCCTTCTCGAGGAGGTCGGGGTACGGGTGCTCCCTCCCATACCACCTCTTGTAGTCCTCAGGGTTCTTCAGCCTGAAATCCGCGCTGAGGTCCACGATTAGCCTCACGCCCGTCTCCCAGAGCTTAGGCACAATCTCGAGGCTGACGCCGTGCGGAACCGCTAGGAACACGACCTCGCATCTATCTGTAACCCTGTCTATATCCAGCTGCTCGAAGCGCAGGTTGCGGTAGAAGCCGCGGAGGTTGAAATGCACGTAGCTTATCGGCTTCCCAGCATACTCCCTAGACGTCGCCATCACAACCTCGAGGTTGGGGTGAACGGTTAGGATGCGCAGCAGCTCGCCGCCGGTATACCCCGAAGCGCCTATGATGCACGTCGGCGTCGCCACGTTCAGCCCCAGCCTCCCCCAGACGCCCACCGGTTAAACAGAGGGGGCTCTACGGCCGCCGCGCTTATCGCGAACCCCGAGGCGCGTGGCCCAGGGTGCCCGAGGGCTGGAGGCGCTACTGCTACTAGCCAGGGGCAGGTGGGCGGCCGAGGCAGCCGAGGCTGTATGCAGCGGCTGTAACCCGCTGTTCTGCGAGAGGACCATCGGGGACGTTGAGGCTATCTGCCTCTGGCTGGGCGCATCTTCCGACGCCGCCTCGAAGTGCATAGGGGCTCGGTGCGGCCCGGCAGACTGCATACCCCTAGACATATGGCTCATGAGCGACCGGGTGAACGCAGTCTACGAGCCCTGCAGGCTCCCCTACTGGCTCATAGTGGAGACCATAGGGTTCCACGATACTAGCATAGTCTCAAGGAGGGCACCCGGCCCCGTGGACGTCTACATGACGCCGACGCTCCTCGGCCAGCTCGTGATTGTCAGGGGCTGCGCGCCTGGCATGAACGAGCTCGACACATACATATCAATGCTCGAGGAGAGGCTCAACGCCGTCACATGGGTGCTCTACCCTGTAACAAGGAGCATATGCAGCAGGAGAGGCTAGCATCCCAACCGGCTTTTACCAGCCTCCATCCACGGTAGCGGCGGAGGCGGGCCATGAGAAGGTTTACGCCAACACCGCCCAGGAGGCCCGAGGGTATAAGGTGGCTCCGTAGCGACGGCAAGCCCAACATAAGCGACAGGATATACCGCGTCGAGGGAGACGCACAGCTGATAGCAAAGAGGCCGGTCTACACCGTGGCCAAGACGTCGCCGATACTCGAAGCCGCCGAGACGATAGCGTACAGGTGGGTCCGCGCTCTCCCCGTGGTAAACCCCGGCGACAAGACCCTCGCCGGCATGGTGACCGCCATGGACCTGGTCAACTACTTCGGGGGCGGCGAGTACTACAACATCGTGAGGAACAGGCACAAGGATAACATCTTCCACGCTCTGCGCCTGGAGCCCGTCGAGAGCATAATGAACCCGGGGCCTGTCACCATAGGCCCGGAGGCGAAGATACCCGAGATAATCGAGAAGATGGTGGTGCACAACGTAGGCGTGCTGCCCGTCGTCCTCCCCGACGGCCGCGTCTACGGCATTATAACCGAGCACGACCTTGTCGAGAGGCTCACAGAGAAGGTTGTCGGGAGGAGGGTCGAGGAGGTGATGAGCAGGAACGTCGTGACGATAGACAAGAGGGCTACTGTGAAGGAGGCTGCCGAGACCATGGTGAAGTTTGGCTTCAGGAGGCTGCCGATAGTCGACACCGAGACGGGCGAGATATGGGGGATGGTGACCGCGAAGGATATAGTGAGGTACTTCGGGCGCCACGAGGCGTTCAACAACGCGCCGACCGGTAAGATGAGCGAGGCTCTAGCGGTGCCAGTGACGCTTGTAGGCACGAAGGAGGTGTACACGATAAGCCCTGAGGCCGACGTGGGAGAGGCTGCATCCAAGATGATGGAGAAGCGTGTCAGCAGCCTCCTGGTTGTAAAGGACGGGGAGCTCGTAGGGATTATCACCGAGAGGGATATCCTCTACGCCGTCGCGACCGCGGGTAAGGGGTGACGGGGCGTGGCCCAGCTCCCAAGGGTCTCCGAGGTTATGAACAGGGAGCCGCCCGTCCTAGACAAGGATGAGACGCTGGAGGCCGCCTGGAAGCTCATGGACAAGAGGGACTATGACAAGCTCGTCGCAACCGAGGACGAGAAGCCCGTTGGCATCCTGGCACTCCGCGATATAATGTTGAAGCTTGCGACCGAGAGGACTAGGAGGACGGTCCCCGGCAGGCTCCACATATCAGCCTTCATGAACACCGAGCCCCTCTACACGGCGAAGCCGGATACCAGGCTGGACGAGGCTGCAAGGATGCTGCTCGAAAACAGGGTGACCATCGGCACCTTCGAGGCGAGCATAGGGGTGCTGCCGGTGGTCGAGGATGGTAGGCTGCTGGGCACGGTGAGCAAATGGGAGATAGCGAGGTTCGTTGCAGAGCACGGAGCGGATGTGACGGCAGGCGACGTGATGACAGTCAAGCCCTTCGTGCTACGCTGGACGGATAGGGTGGTACACGCGAGGAGGCTGATGGCCGAGAACGATGTGAGCTTCATACCCGTCCTAGACGAGGAGGATAGGCTCATGGGCTACATTACCGTCTACGAGGTCGCCTATGCGCTACTGGCCTTCCATGAGATTGTGCCCGAGAAGCACCGCAAGATACGACTCCAGCATCTGCTCGTACACGACGTGATGAGGCTGAGGCCTCCGAGGGTCGAGCCGGAGACGCCGCTGGCCGAGGTAGCCAAAGCCATCCTCGAGAAGGGGAGCAGGGGCGCCGTGGTGCTCAAGGAGGGTAGGATTGTAGGGATAGTGACGCTCGACGAGATAGCGAAGTACGTGGCATACGAGATGGGGAAGGGTTAGCCGAGCTCCACCACGCTTTTATCGCCGAGTATCAGTCTCAGGCGCCCACCATTCCGAACTATGAGCCTGGAGCTTCTCCCCACAACGCTGCGCTCCAGTCGCGCCGCAGGAGCCTCTATGTAGGCGCCGGAGCCTAGGATTACACTATCGTATATCGCGCCCCCTGCGACTATGCTCCCGGCTTCGAGTGTAGTGTGGGAGCGTATAGCCGCGCGTCGAGCCAGGTACGAGCCCCCTCCTATATACGCGGGGGCTTCAACCCGCCCCTCCACAAC
>WAOO01000117.1 GCA_015521195.1 Pyrolobus sp.
CGACTATAGCGACGGCGGCCAGCACCAGCAGACCCTCGAGGTCAGTCTGCTCTACCTCCAACCGGCGCACACCGGGCTGCATGTTACACCCTGGTGTTGAAAACCGTGAAGGGGGTGTGGAGGCAACCGGCGACACAGAGGCCGCGCGGCCGCTGAAGATACGGGACCTCTGCCGAACCCCCACGGCCAGGCGCTATACGCAAACGCGGAGCGGCTCCACCCTCAACCCCTCATCCGAGACGATGACGTGGAGCATCCGGAAGCACGCCTCACCCCCATCATAGTGTATCACTAGGAACTCGTCGAGCCTCGTGAGGCGGAGTACCAGCGGCTTACAGGGCTCGAGGCGATAGTGTTGTTCGACCCCAAGGGCTCGAAGGATGACCCTCCATGCCCTTCGAGCTAACCCTGCGATATCACCGCTCCTCTTCAACGACAACCTCCAGGGTATCCTTACTTACGCGGAGCTTCAGGCGCCCGATTTTAACCTCGCCTCCTCCCGCCAGCCTAACCTCAACAGGCTGGGATACCTGCACAGCCGTCTGCCAGAGCCTCTCAAAGTCTTCTCGTGACAGGCTCCCACTCCTAAGCCGCTCCGCGATATCATCGAGACCGTTTCCACCGGCAACCTCGACGGTAATCAGGGTCTCTCCTCCCCCACTGTTCTCGACGTTAACGCTCTTCACTCTAAACTGGGCCGTGGAGCCGCCTCTAGCCGCAAGCCCCCCGCCCAGCACCGAGAGTACATCCTCAATGCTATAGTCTCGCACCCTACTCCTCCCCTTCTCATCGTGCACGACCAGCCTCAGTCTAACCCTGGGCTCCCCTGCCGCCATACACAGCTCCAGCTATACACGCCTATACAGCGTGTTGATAAAGGATGAGAGGCTAGGCGGTGCGCCTCCTCCTGGCTGCCGCCGCATAGACCGCGATGAAACTGACGAGCGCCGTTATCGCGGCAATCGCGGTTGATACGAGTAGGGCTGGGGGTATCGAGGGTGCAGCGGTAACACCGGTTGTACTTGCAGCCTTCACGGGTACGGCCCCCGTGCTGCTCGTTGTCCCCGTGGCTGTCGGCGATTGTGTCGCGATTTCGCCTCCGTGCACTGCCGTGGTGCTTGTCGTTGAGCGGGGGGTTGCGGTCGTGTTTGCAGGATAGGCTGCTGGTATTGTAAGTCTCGTTGTGCGCCCGTAGGCTTCGAGTATCAGCGTGAAGGGTTTCGAGGCCCTCACGAGTATAGTGTTGTTGGTTAGCCTCTCTGCGGTCCCGCCTTTAACCGCGACCAGCCTGTAGCCCATGAGCTCCACGAGGACGCCGAGCGGCGTATACCTGACCCTCACGTACGGCACGGTCGTGTTCACGGCGAACCACCTGTTGATTATCCTGTAGATGTCGGAGGATGTGCCGGGCCCGTATGCTAGCCTCTGGTAGCTCCTCCAGGGCCTCAGTTCCACCCTGACCCTCCCGTAGACGCCCCTTATCGTCGTGTTGTACGCGTCTATGCCGCCGGGTATCCAGGCCTCCAGCCGCCCGTCGACATAGACTCCTATCGGCTCGTCCCCGGTCACCCTCAGCAGGTCCAGCCCGTAGCCGGCGACTCTAATGGCGCCGTTGAGGGGCGTCGCGTTGAAGTAGGCTAGGAGCACCGGTATCCTCTCAACGACGCCGTTGTACTCGAGTATGAGGTAGTGGAGGCTGGGGCCTGGGGAGACGGGGGCGACTATCCTACACCGGCCTCCAACCTTCTCGACCACAGCGTCTCTCGCCTCAATGTAGGCGAGCACCGTCCCCTCATACCTGGCGACCGTTACGAGTACCGCACGGTCCGGGCACTTCGAGACAGTCACCACTAGGGGCTTCCCGGGGGGCTCGACCACCAGCGGCAGTCTACCCGAGACAATCTCTCCGATAGACGGGTAGACGGCTACGAGAGGCACGGTATCGTTGTAGCGTATGACCGGCGTGGGGGGAGGCGTGTAGCCGCCGGAGCCCATCGGCGCGGGCGCCGCCGGGTCCCCTAGGAGCTCGAACTCCAGCATGGTTAAGACCGCGATATCCTCGGAGCCGTACGGCGTGTAGGCTATTGCGACGCCACGCGCGAGGCTAGAGTAGGAGGCGAGCGCCTTCACCACCGCCTCCCCGACGGTCTTCGACTGGAGGAGCATCGAGGCGACGAGCACCGTCAGCCTCATGGCCCCCAGGTAGTCCACCTGGAGAGGCTGGCCCGGCGACCCGCTCAGCTTGATTATAGCCGCCACCGCTATCCTCGAGGAGCCATAGTAGTCGACAACGTAGCCCTTCTCGAGGAGCGCCAGGGCGACGCTCGGCGGGTGGAACGGCGGCCTCACAACGTCGGTATCCCAGTAGGCTGAGAGACACGCCGGCGTCACGAAGACGCCGGGCTCCCCCCGGTTAACCGGGAGCTGCCGAGGCGCCAACACGAGGTCTACGCGGGTGTCGAGCAGCCCGTGGGGGAAGACGTCGAGCAGCACGTCGCCTATCCCATGGGACGCCACGTAGTATAGCGCGTAGCGGCCCATGAGGGGCTGGAGGGCGAGCGGCTTATACCCGCCGAGCGCCAAGGTGAGTATCTTGGCGC
>WAOO01000118.1 GCA_015521195.1 Pyrolobus sp.
TATCTCTAGCCTTGCCTGCTTGTCCGGCGGCGGCACATAGATTATCTTGTCGAACCTGCCTGGCCTGAGGAGCGCCGGGTCTAGTATGTCTGGCCTGTTGGTAGCCGCTATCACAACGACGTTCTGGAGAGGCACGATACCATCCATCTCCGTGAGCAACTGGTTAACAATCCTATAGGTTACACCGCTGGTGTCTGGAACCTCGCCTCGAGCCGGTGCAATCGCATCAATCTCGTCAAGGAATATTATTGCAGGTGCATGCTGACGTGCCTTCCTGAATATCTCTCTTATTGCTTTTTCCGATTCGCCTACCCATTTTGAGAGTATCTCTGGGCCCCTCACCGCGATGAAGTTTGCCCCGCTCTCGGTTGCAGCAGCCTTAGCCAGCAGGGTCTTGCCGACACCCGGAGGACCGAACAACAGGATACCCTTAGGCGGCTTGATGCCTAGTCTCTGGAATACCTCTGGGTGTTTCAGGGGCCACTCGACAGCCTCCCTAAGCTGCTGCTTAACATCCTCCAAGCCACCAATATCATCCCAATGAACCTCAGGAACCTCAACATAGATCTCGCGGAGTCCGCTTGGCACTATCTCGCGGAGTGCAGCCAGGAAGTCTTCCATTCTAACCTCTATCTTCTCCAGCACCTCCGGCGGGATTGTATCGCTGTCCAAGTCTATCTCGGGTAGATAACGGCGCAGTGCATGCATTGCGGCTTCGCGTGCCAAGGCTGCTAAGTCTGCACCGGTGAATCCACGGGTCATCTCTGCAAGCTTCTCGAGGTCCACATCCTCGGCTAGCGGCATGTTGCGCGTATGTATCTGTAGTATCTCGAGCCTGCCCTGTTTATCCGGCAACGGTATCTCAATCTCGCGGTCGAAGCGTCCCGGCCTCCGGAGTGCAGGGTCTATCGCGTTCGGGCGATTGGTAGCCGCTATCACTATGACGTCTCCTCTGCTCTCAAGACCATCCATCAAGGCTAATAGCTGGGCGACGACACGCCTTTCCACCTCTCCTACGACCTCGTCCCTCTTAGGCGCGATAGCGTCTATCTCGTCGATGAAGATTATAGCCGGAGCATGTTTCTTAGCCTCCTCGAATATCTCGCGGAGCCTTTGCTCGGATTCGCCGTAGTACTTGCTCATTATCTCCGGGCCGTTGATAGCGATGAAGTATGCATCTGTCTCGTTTGCAATGGCCTTTGCTAGGAGCGTCTTGCCCACACCCGGCGGCCCGTAGAGCAGGATACCCTTCGGAGGCTCGATACCAAGTCGTTTGAATAGCTCCGGGTGCTTAAGCGGCAGTTCCACCAGCTCGCGCACCTTACGAATGATGTCCTTCATTCCTCCGATATCCTCGTATGTAACTTTTGGCACATTGCTATGCTCGACGGGCTTATCGAGTATCACGATATTCGTATTGTTGTTTATCACGACTACGCCAGCAGGCCGCGTCTTTACAACCACGAATGGTATTGCATGGCCTACCACCGGCACCATCACACTATCTCCTTCGACCACCGGATAGTCTAGCAGCTTCTTCTTCACGAAGTTTACGAAACCCGCATCAACAGTTATCATGAAACTGGCGGGTGCGAGTTTCACCATCTGTGCTGGCTTCGCATTAGCCTTCCTGACTATCACCTTATCTCCGATGCTAACACCCGCATTCTTCCTGATAAGACCGTCCATGCGAATTATGCGAAGACCTTGGTCTTCAGGATAACTCGGCCATACAGTCGCCGCCGTAACCCTCTTACCCTCTATCTCGACGACGTCGCCTGGCTCGACGCCAAGCATTTTCATAACATCAGTGTCTATCCTCACTTTGCCCTTTCCAACATCCTTTGGTTTTGCCTCAGCGACACGCAGCACAACCTCCGGTCTCTTTGAGCGCGTTGTAACTGTCGCCATGGGCTGCACCTTACCCAGGGAAGCTATACGGTTAACCGTGTATTAGCCTTAAGCGTTGAAAAAGAGGCTTCAAAAACCGCGCGATATACTAGGCTAGTATTGGGCCACCCTATGCACAGCCTCTATCTCGTACTCCTCGACGCCATCAACTTTCGATAGTATCTCTTCTAGTTTCGATGTGCCGCCCTCCGTCTCCTCGGGTATCAGTATGAAGAGGCGTAGAGCGTTCAACCCGAAGGCTATAGGCTCGGTGGCCTTCCTAACCACCTGGTAGCCCTCCGGAAGCGACTTCTCTATGCGTGCCGCAAGCTCATCAAGGTTTATGTTAATGTCGCTCGGGAATACCTTCACAACCACCAATACCTTCGCGTCCGGCACGACTCTCAGCCTCTAGGGCCCCTCGAAACCGCAGTTGGGGCACTTATAGGGTACACCCATCTTCCTGCATTTCGCACACCGCCATATAGGATGGCCGCATTTTGGACACGGGAACACCACTGCCTTCTCCCAAGGCATTATGGGTCTATGGCAGCTTACACACACTGGTAGCTTCGCGGGCGTCTGTATGCTTATCCTACGCTGCTGTGCGAGCGCAGCCAAATACCCACCCAGCCGCCACGCGAATATCCACGCCTTTTATAACAGTAGCTGGGGTTGCGATGAGCGAGTACAAGCAAGTCATTGCGGTCAGAACTGATATCAGAATGTCTAAGGGGAAGCTAGCCGCGCAAGTAGCACATGCAGCCGTAGAGGCTGTTCTCAACGCACTGGATATGGGTCTGCGTAGCTGGGTCCAAGAGTGGCGGCTGCAGGGGGCGAAGAAGGTGGTTGTCCGCGGCGGGAGCGAGACAGACCTCCTCAGGATATACGAGGAGGCTGTGAGGGCTGGTCTGCCCGCAGCACTGATACGCGACGCTGGCCGCACAGAGCTGCCGCCCGGCACATTAACCGCTGTGGCGGTGGGCCCGGCTCCCTCAGACCGTGTCGACAGGATAACGGGTCGTTTGAAGCTACTCTAGCTGGTAAGAGGTGCCATCGTTGCTCGCACTCTCGGAGCTCGAGAAGGTTATAGGGATACGAGCGTGGTTCGAAGAACACCGCCCCCCGGCGCTTCTATTTAGACCATACGGCTTCATCGTACATGAAGAACCTGTAGTAAGGCGTGGCTCATGCACCCTACTAATCCTCTACAAGAAGTGCGTCGATACACTACACGCGGCTAAGCGGCACCCTACCCGCCTATCATACGCCGGGTTAAAGGACTCCGAGGCTTTCACAGCACAATATGTCTCCGCAAAGCATGGCACACGCCTCAGCAACAACCATAACGTAGTGATAGCGCCTCTCGAGAAGGACGGTTGCATAACCCGTGGAGACGTCCGCCTAAACCATTTTGCAGTTACAATCGCAGCTCCTGAGTGCAGGAAGAGCGTCGTTTCTCCGAACTTCTATGGCTTCCAAAGGTTCGGCACTAGAAGGCCTAACACTCATATCATTGGGAAACTGTTACTTCTAGGCGACTATGGCTTAGCATACGAGGAGATGGTCGAGCATAGATATCCTTTTGAGTCCGGTAAGCTAGGAGACTACGAACGTCGCGTATCGAGAGAGGTACGTGATAGATTATCCTATGCTCGTCTCCCATACACGCTGCCAAGGCACATCTTAGAGCTATTCATAAACGCGTATCAAGCGTACCTCTTCAACCTGGTTCTTTCAAAGCTAGTAGCATATTATGAGCGCAGAGTGTGCGAGAAGTTTACAAGAATAGCCGCTCCCGGATGCGGACTCATAGACACCTTGAACGACGCACAGCTGATCGAAGTTTACAGGGAGGTTATGGACGTGGAAGGCGTCTCGGAAAGAGACTTCTGCTCCGCCAAACGCCTTGGCGTGAAGGCGTCGGTCTTCTACCGGGAGCCGTGTATAAAGCCAGATTACGCCATCTGCAAGGAGCTTGGAGAGCTTCAGGGAGAAAAACTATACACAATACTCTTTGCACTGCCCCGCGGCTCTTACGCTACAGTGTGGCTCTCGGAGAGCTACCGGTTATTCGAACCTTATCCGGACCTTATGCCCTGCAAGCTCGCTTAGCACGCGCTCAAAGAACTCCTTTTGATTCTCTATACGCCTCCTATCCCTCCGCGACACTCTAACAACATACTCGACGCTACCATCGGGCATATAGACATAGTTGACGCCCAGCACCCTCGCCGGGTATAGCAGGTGCACCGCTAGAGTCCTGATATCGCCCGCCCGCGGCACTATCCGCACACGGACACCGCCAAGCTTCTCCGACAGGGCATTCTCTATCTTCCTTGCAAGCCTCGTAAAGACAGGGACGCTGGTCACGTTGCCCACATCCATAAGGATGAGTATCAGGTTGTCGATGAAGTATGCCTTGTGGTATACTGCGTCTTTAAGCTCCGGAATCTTACCACTCTCTTCAAGCTCAATAAGAGCCCTCATTATGTCAACCTCGCGCTCATCAACCTGCCCAGAGTCTACCAGCGCCTGACATCGTGGACAAAGGACGCCGCTCTTAACACAGATGTAGTCAAGCGGTATCTTTACCGTGGCGCCTCACCTCGCACCTTCACTTCAAAGAGCCTTGTGCAAAGCGTAACAACCGATAGGATAAGTAGCATTCGGCTCAATGCGCGCTACGTGTTACACAAGAGCAACAGTATAAACCGTATCACGCATGGCAGAAGAGTAGGGGCCGCCGCCGGGATTTGAACCCGGGACCTCGGGATCCACAGTCCCGCGCTCTACCGGCTGAGCTACGGCGGCCTCACTTCATACTCATCGGGTGCGAACCCTCCAGCCGCGGGACTGCCGAGGCCCTCGCTCTTCACCACTCGTCAGCGGCGGCCCTTGACCCGCCATTCCGACAATAGGCGGAGGCGAGGTTCATAAACATTTGTCTTATACGTTCCCATGGTGATGAGGGAACCCGGGGAGCATGGGACCTCTAATAAACGGGATGACCGCAAGGCCCGCAGCTGAGAAATACAAGCTTTTAAACGGGATTAGACGCTGACAATCCCGGGTCGTGGGCCGGTAGCTCAGCCTGGAAGAGCGCTCGGTTTGCACCCGAGAGGTCCCGGGTTCAAATCCCGGCCGGTCCACCACCCCCTAACCGGGTCTCAAGAGTTGAGTCATGCAAGGTATACACTCCTAGTCCAGCCGCTCACACGGCTCGACGAGAGCGTAGTTGACGTCGTGTATGCCACCCTGAGCAGAGCCTTTAAGAATGTCGAAGTCTACGTTGCTGCTGAAGCTAGACTCCCGCCTATGGAGTTCTTCGACTGGGAGAGGCTACAGTATAGGAGCGAGTATATCGTAGAGTGGCTTGCAGCGCTTAGGGAGAAACTCGGGTTTGACATCATACTTGGAATCGGAGAGCTTGACGCGTATGCAGACGGGCTCAACTTCGTGTTCGGAGAGGCCTATCCCGCTGGAAGAGCCGCAGCTGTATACCTTCGAAGGCTTCACCCGAGCTTTTACGGGGAAGACGAAGATATGGGTTTGTTCCTGGAAAGGGTCTCTAAAGAGGTTTTACATGAACTTGGCCATGTGTTCGGACTGCCTCATTGCAGTAACAGACTCTGCGTAATGAGCTTCAGCAATTCGATACGAGAAGTCGATATAAAAACATCCAAATTCTGTAAGAGATGTGCATCGCTGCTGCGCAAGGCCGGGGTAATTCTCTCGCCCGAGTATATCCTGGACGATGAGGACATCGTCTAAAACGCCTCTTAGATGTCGACTGCGAAGCGCAGCACCCAGAGCCCGTCCGTCTTCTCGAGCTTCATCTCGTGGTATGTTATCGCCTTCACTATCGTGCCCTCCTCGTGTTTTTCAGGGTTGAACGGCTCGCCGCAGCCGACACCCTCAATCCGGACGCCGCCGTCATCCAGCTTCTCTATCCGCTCGACGCGGAAATCGGAGAACACCATGCCCTCGGAATCAAACATTACAAGGAAATCCTCAAGCCACCTTACGATGGCTTGGTAGAGGTCTATACCCTCCTCTGCTGCACGGCGACATTCACGAGGCTCAACTTTACCTATGTCGGTTATGATGTTGAAGACCGCCTTTGCCGCGTTGGCTATCACCTCTTCCAGTGTCTTACCATACGCCTTTACTATCACGTCGGCCGTGTGCTCCTCATACTCGAAAGGCTTGTACTCCTGCCCCGTCACCTCTACCCCACCGGTTCTACTCTTACACCAAGCCGGGTTATAGTAGACCAGAAGCCGCGCCATGATTTAGAAGCGCAACTAGGCCTTACTACGATAGCTCTACGTCCGGTCGCCGACGACAAAGTGGCAACACCCATAGCTATCCTGTGGTCACCCGGACACTCTACAAGCGCATCTCGAGGCTCGCCACCCGCCTCAACCGAGATAAAGTCTAGGCCATGGTAGGCGGTAAAGCCCATCAGGCGTAAACTGTGCGTTACACTCTCAAGCCGATTGCTCTCCTTTAGTGTCAGGTGAGCCACACCCCTAATCTTCACAGTCGTACGTATAGCTGCAGCGGCATAGGCGAGAGAAACTGCAATATCGGGAGTGTCGCCGGAATACAGCTCGGCGTAACCCGCCCCGCTATCGCCACCCTCCAAGATCCACGAGACTGTCTCTCCGCGTTCAATAATACTGCTCCTGTAGCCTAATGCCTTGACCTGCTCGGCGACAATGTGGTCGCCTGGGCCCGGCCAAGGCCTCCATAACCCTTCAACCACGAGCTTCGTGCCAACCGCAAGTGGTGCGAGGAGGCTTGCAAGGCCCCAGTCGCCTGGCGTCCTGAGGGTTAGTCTACGCTGTTTCGCCTGGACGTAGCCCGATATTATTAGACCGCCGCCGGCCTCAACTATGCTCGCGTCGAGCTCTACACGTGCCATTTTAAGAGCCTCTATGGTCTGGTATACGTGCCCCTTGGACACTAATGCCGTCAATCCTACGCGCACCGGCGTATCGTAAAGTGCTGATGTGACCGCAGCTGCTATGAGGGCACCGCTCACCGGCTGACTCGATGAGGATGCGACGAGCTTATACTCGAGGGGGTCCCTCTCCTTTCTCACAACCAGTATGCCGCGCTCCGGGCGAAGCTCTACACTGCCGAATAGCTGGTAGAGGCTAAGGCTCGCCTCCTCCAGCCTCTCGAAAAGCCTGCCGCAGAGCCTCACTACGATGCGCGAGCCTGGAGGCGCTGCAGCTAGTAGCGCCGGAAGAGTCACTCTTAATGCACCGCCACTACATCCTACATCGACTTCATATACCTCGCTCTCGCGCAGATAATCGAGACATACTCTGCTCGTACCGGCGACAACCCCGCCGCCCGCCAGGAGTATATCAATGACGCTGTCCGCGTCCTCAGCGTCGGGTATGCCTATTACACATCCACGCCCAGTGAACAGCAACCCCGCTAGACGGTAGAAGAAGCTCTTCGAGAGAGGCGCCTCCAGCCGGGCTAGGGAAGGGGGACAACCCCACCAGACCATGTACGCCTCGGGGTCGGACACGAGCACCCTCCTCACACGGCCAGACTCGGCCAAGGGTGGGGTCCTCAGCCCCCAGGCGGCTCAGCTAGCAGCCCCTTATCTTCACCACTCAGTCCCGCGGTTTCTCCTCACAGCCGCGGGTCGAGAGAGGGGCTCAGAACCGCTGGGCCTCCACACCTAACCGTTTCGGAGTCGGTGGTTCTCCTCACAGCCCGCCTCTACAAGCCTCGCAACCTCCCTTATAACGGGCGTTAGGTCTATCGAAACGCCGACGGATTCCAGAGCCTTTTTCATTAGATTCTCGAACCCCTCGAGGCTGGCATCATCGCAATGTGTGAAGTAACGCGATAGAAGAGTCGCCGCCTCCATTACAGTGTACGGGTCTAGGTGCACACCCTTGGCATAGAGGACTATGCGAAGCGCCTCATAGACGCGACTATAGACGACCATACTTGGCACCGGTCACTAGGCTGGCGAGAAGTGGCGTGCTTTAACCGGAGGGGGTGGTGGACCGGCCGGGATTTGAACCCGGGACCTCTCGGTTGCCAACCGAGCGCTCTTCCAGGCTGAGCTACCGGCCCACGACCCGTGAGGCGTGGGTATCGTATACTTGCTAAAAACCTTTGGTCTCGAAGAGTATAGTTCAAGTCGTGTCTTATCTAGCCGCGTACAATGGTGGCGAGAAGGTTGAGATTGCTTGTTGAGCTTGAACCTACCCGCAATAGGGGGAAGCTCGATGCCGTAGCAACTAGGCTTGCCAGGCTGCGCTGCATATGGCGTGTCGTCGTCCCGGATGCGCCCCTGGGGAAGCCTAAGGCGTCTTCATTGATGCTAGCTGTGTACCTCGAGCATTTCGGCATACCGACGTTGGTTAATTTTAGGCTGCGTGATTTGAACCGGACTGCCTTTGAGCAGTTAATCTGGGGCGCTTACATCAACGGTATTAGATATGTGCTGTTCCTGAGGGGAGACAGGCCTCAGGCCGGTGTAGACGTTGATGAGGTTAGCAGCGAAGAGGCAGTTGTATATGTGAAGTCAGAGCGGAGGCTCGCCTCCTCGATAAAAGCTGGTATCTATCTCAGCTTTCGCCATCCACCCGAGCGTATAATCCAACGCGCATCAAGGAGCAAAGCCGACTTCTTCGTCGCCAATAGGATTAATATGGATAGAGAGGCGCATAGGCAGCTGATAGAACAGCTACGCGAAATGGGCGAAGTATACGCCTACCTGATAACCGCGCCAGTCATACAGTCCAAAAGCCTCTCTACGCTTCTCGGCGGCCAGCCCGTCTACCCCATCGAGGAGCTTAGCAAGGTCCTGGAATCGTATGATAAGCTGGGCGTTGACGGCGTTATACTCACCGCTCCAGGCAACATGGCGTACCTGCTCACAGAGATTGCCGAGATGTGCGGCTAGAGCCCTTAAGCCATCTACATCAATATTAAACCACTACCCTCCCTAATCTAGACCAACTTCTTATCTAGAGCGATTAAACAAGCCAATAACGGCTGAGAGCATGGCGGCCGAGACGAAGACTCAGCTTCAGAACTCTGAGAGGCTGAAACAGCTGCAGGACGAGCTAAGAAGCCTCATAGCACAGGCCGACCAGCTGCGAAGCCAGATAGACACCGTTAACGCTATCATAGAGGACTTGTTTGCCGCGTCAGAGATACTCGACTATATAGCCAAGGAGGGTAAGGGCAAGACAGTACTGGTCCCAATCGGCGCCGGCAACTTCATAAAGGCAAAGATCGAGGACACGAGCACCGTCGTTATGGCGGTTGGCGGCAGGCTCAGCATTGAAACCAGCATCGAGGAGGCCAAGAAAGCCATAGAGTCGAGAATCGAGACGCTTGAGCGCATAAGGCTGGACCTGCTCCGCAAGCTCGAAGAGGTCAACCGGAGGATTAACGAGATACTGCCAAAGGTCGAGGAGTTAGCGAGGCAAACGCAGGGTCAAAGAGCTTAATCTCGCATATGTTTTCTCCCGCACCCGTCATACTGGTTAGAGGTGCACCATTTTGTCGCTAGTCCAGCTCGACAAGATCTACGAGCTTCGCATGACACTTTCGAGGTTAGAGGAGACTATCTCGAGGCTGCGTTCCAGACTTTATGAGCTCGAGGAGGCGAAACGCCTTCTCGAAGAGAAAGGGGCCAGTGCACATAGAGTCTACCGTATGTTCGGCGACCGCATAATGATAGAGGTTAGTGTCGAAGAGGCGAGGAGGTTCCTCGAGGACGAGATTGAAGCGTTACGTATCCAGATAGAGAGGCTTGAAAGAGAGTATAAGGAAAAGCTTAGAGAGCTTCAGGAGCTTGAAAGGAGGCTGCGATTACACTGAAGCCGAGGCTGTGATGAGGAGCTGGCGAGGCGAAGGATGAGCGGGCAACTAGATGCTGAGCCAACCCCAGCCTCATTTTTAAAAGAGGATTTTGTGGGGACGGCGCGGGGGTAGGAAGTTGTCCACCGCTGGCCTTAAGGGGGTTAACGCGTTCGGCCATCTAGGCTGGGTTACAAAGAAGTGTAGAATATGCGCCGCGAAAATAGATATAACGCGCGACTTGTATTATGTGTGCCCACACTGTAAGGATATATACGACGCGTACTTCTGCCCGGCTGACGCAAAGCGTCTACATTACCGCTGCCCCTTCTGCGGTAGAGAGTTGAAAGCTGTGAATATAGCGCTCTATCAGCCGAGGTAGACTATTTTGCTCGAAAACCTTGGCGATTACTACCGTATACTGGGCGTAGCGGAACAACCGCCGGTTGAAAGGTCAGGCTACACAGTCTATTACTGGTTTGAAGTGTTCCGCCGTGCAACGCTAACACAGTCGCCTATGCACAGCAGTTGCTGGCACATCGTCCTAGACCTCTACGCTAAGGGCGCATCACCTAGTAGAATAGGCGGTGTAATAGGGTGCAGAGAGCTCGCCTCTCTCGAGCCTTCAGCACTTTACCGTTGCGAGACCATACTCCAGTATACACTATGTCCTAGCGTGGGCGTGCACGAGTGCTGGGTTGAGGTGCACCGCCAAGACGAGATTATAGAGGCTATAAGCCTGCATATGGACATCTGCGGTTACGCGGAGAGCCCTCCATATCGTTTGGTAGAACGCATCTATATAGATGCTGTTAGACTGATTGAAGGTAGAGACCCGTTTTCGAGACCTCTCTGGGTGGACGTGAAAGAGATAATGATGCATAAGCCTGCCTAACACTGGGCCCCCGCGACACTCGGGCGTATCCCGGGGTTCAGGATGAACGGGGGTGCCTTGCGGCCGCCTCCACTATCCCTCTATGAGCACGAAAGCCGCCTTGAGATACTCTAAGTGGGTTGCGTTTGGTCTGACCGGGTGGTCTGGAGGCTGACCTCTTATACCGCCGAGTATGCGATATTCTCTACCCGCCATGGCGTATCCTAGGAGTGATAGGAAATCCTGGCGTGAGAGAAAGGTCGAACAGCTACTATAGAATATGAGTCTCTTCGCATGCAACCCGCTGGCTCGGAATAGCCTCCTATACGCCTGCAGACCCTTTTCGTACTGCTCCCTGCTCTGTATGAATGCCGGCGGATCTACTACAACGATATCATACTTACCAGTACTGGTCCGGAGGAACCTCCACACATTCTCGTTTAGTATCCTAGCTTTAGAGGCGTCAATCCCGTTGAGCCTTAGATTTTCGCGTAATAATTCAAGCGCATCAACATCCTCATCTACGAAGACTGCGCTGCCCGCACCAGCCACAAGCGCGTGTATACCGAAGCCTCCCGTGTAGCTGAAGAGGTCGAGCACCGTATCGCCGGGCTCAACTAGCCTTTCAAGCTGCAATCTATTCTCACGCTGGTCTAGGAAGAAGCCTGTCTTCTGGCCGCGACGCGCATCAATATAGAATCTCGCCGCTCCCTCCTCTATCACCTTTACATACTCTCTACCGTAGAGCATTCTCTGGCGCGGCTCGAGGCCTATATCGCGACGGGTTCTCTGAACACTCTTCTCGTAGACGTTGCCGAGGCCAAGCTCGTCGACCAGAACCTTCACCACTATATCCATGTGTGTATCCCAGACGATGCTGCTAGACTGCACTACAGCCAGGTCGTCGTAAACATCTATTATTAGTCCAGGCGCCAAATCGGCATCGCTATGCACGAGTCTAAAACCCTGCCTCCTGCCTATCTCGAATCCAAGCATTCTCCTGTATCTATAGGCTCGTCTCAATATCTCTGTAATCGCCTCTACCGGCGAAGAAAATCTACACTCACCGTGCCAAATCATGCGCAGGGCCACCGGGCCTATGGTATCGTAGAAGGCGCACCCCAGAATCTCGCCCCGCGCGTCCTCGACTACGACCAGCTCGCCCGGCTTAACGTCCCTCGGGGCTCTAACCCACTTCCTATACACTATGCCCGCGCCCTCACGAACCAGCCTCGCACCTTCACCAACCACAGTAGCGCTCCGCAGCGGCTCCGCCATCGCCGCGTCCCGTCCAGAGGCGCGCCTATACCTCAATAGCGTGGAGCATTAAGGGCTCGGCAACGTATACGCACCGGGCACCGCCCCACCGGGCCTCCTCTACTAGAAGGCTTGTATCACGATATCTCGCACTAATGTGGAATAATGCGAGACACTCTACGCCAGAGAGACGAGCTACCATGCCAGCTTCACGCGCAGTCGAATGCATTTTCTCCCGGGCCTCTTCGGCGTGGAGGGCTGAGAAGGTGGCATCGTGTATCAGTAGGGTGGCTCCACGCGCCGCATTAACGGTGGAAATGCAGGGCCTCGTATCGCCGGTATACACTATTTTGACGCTCGGAGGCTCTATATCAAGAACGTCCTCAGGCTTCACTACCCTCCCGTCGACCACGACGGTCTCTCCTCTTTTCAGCCGAGAGAGGTACGGCCCAGGCTTCAGGCCAAGCCTGCGGAGCTTCTCTAAGTCTACATGTACACGCGGCCTAGTGTACAACTTGTAGCCGTATGCGACTGTAGAATGACAGACCCTAAAAGCCTCGACGACCACATTCTCGTCGCTATAGACCACCCCCTCGACGACCCTTCTAAAATCAATATCATAGCTTCTAGCGTGACCAGAGACTCTCTCCGAGCAGAGGATATAATCCTGGAGGCTCTTAGGCCCGATAATCTTCAACGGCTTCCTCCTACCGGATAACGTCATGAACTGTAGTAGCCCAGGAAGCCCGAAGAAATGGTCCCCATGCATGTGTGTGACGAACACTGCGCGTATATCGTGGATGCTTCTACGCGCCTCCTGCAGCCTAGCCTGAGTACCTTCACCAACGTCAAACAGGTAGCCTACCCCATCGACCTCAACGAGTATTGAAGGTAGGCCTCTATCATGCGAAGGCGCCGCAGCCGACACTCCGAGATACACGATATTTACCCTCAAGGCGCCCTTACGAACACGGCGGCTGTGAGGATACAAGGTTGCCCACTGAGGAGAATGATGAGGGTTTCGCGCACCGAGCCTCCAAAATGGTAATCAAGGCTCCGGAGCTGCGCCTACCTTGGTGTCGGGTATGAGCACCAGCCAGAGGTATGAGGGTGTCGTGGAGAGGGATGAGAAGGGTTATCTCATACGATTGCCGGACGAGCTCATCCAGGTGATGAGGTGGAAGGAGGGCGACAAGGTAATCATAGAGATGAGCGAATGGCGAGGAAGACTCGTTGTCGTCGTATACAAGCCTTATCGTTAATATAATGCGCACGCTACTCTATAAACACAGTGTTGCCCTCGAATTTCACACTCCGGAATTTTGAAAGCCTCCTAGCCATTTTTACCGCTGCCTCTACAGCCCTACGAGCATACTCCTCTATCCTCGCCTGAGCCTGCATCCTAGTTGCGCCCGGCCCTATAACGCCGAGGGTAACTGGCTTACCGTGCTCAACGCCGAGATCAAGCATCTTCCTCGCCGCCTGATGAGCAACGAGTTCGTCGTGTTTTGTCTCACCTTTAATAACCGCGCCTATAACTGCAACCGCGTCAACATCATCTCTTCGTACGAGCTCTGCGACCGCATAAGGCGCGTCAAAGACACCTGGAACTTTGAATACGTACCGCACCTCTGCACCGAGAAACTCAGCGTGGCTAATCGCCTTGCGTAGCATAAGTTCGGTTACATCGTAGTTAAACTCGGAGACCACTATAGCGAGTCTAACCTTTCTTACCGCTTCCAGCTCCACCACCCTTCGCCTCTGACCGGTTTGCTAGCATAATACTCTTGGCGACTCCTTCAGCTATGCGACGCTGCATGTCAAACACGCTATCCAAGAGCAGGAAAGCGTCACGTATACGTTCGACAGCCTTATCCAACCCCTCATCAAGGCTCGAACATATCGTCACCACGCCTCTCGACACCTCTACAACGGTCCCTCTGGGCTTAAGCGCGTCTATGAGCGAAGATATCCCGGGCATATCGCGCAACCGCGTCGGGCAGCATAGCTCTCCGTCTCTAAGCACGACCTCGACGCAGCCTCCCGCACCCCTACACATTACCTGTAGTCTTCTAACATGCTCCTCCTTTATGCTCTCCAGGAGCTTTCTGAGCTCATCGCCGCAACTGCCTTCGAGGCAGACAATAGAGACGTAGAAGCCTCCAATCTTCCTCGTTATACAGTTCTCGCAGCTACCCTGAGACCCTACACATATCCTCATCTCTGCCTGCACCGCAACCCACCTCTCCTACTCGACAGCTCTCACCTCACGTAAAGTCCTATAGATTGGTCCGCGCGGCGTCAGGATGCTCTGCTTGAGTCTCACGCTTTCCACGATAACCTCGCCGATTTCGAAATCAGCATATTCGTTTAGGAGCTTGACAACCTTGTCTATGTTTCTACTGCCTTTTATCCTCGCCAGTGTCACGTGGGGCACGAACTCCTCCCTCTCAGGGCGAAAACCTAGCCTCCTCAAACCACTCTCAATCTCACGGTATAGCCGCTGAAGCACGTCTGAACCTTCACGTACACCAACCCATATCACGCGAGGCCGCGTTGGAGAAGGAAAGGCGCCAACGCCCGCAAGTCGCATGCGGAAACGCTTAAACTGTAAACGCGACAAGACGTTCATGTATATATCTTCGATTAGTCCGGCCGGTATCTCGCCCAGGAACCTCAATGTCAGATGCAGATTTTGATCCTCTACTGGTTTCATAGGCGCTCCAGTCTGCACGAAGAGGTCTCTCAGCCACACAAGCTTCTGCACGATAGAGGGCTCTTCTATATCAATGGCTATGAAGGCGCGCACACGTTCTAGTCTCGACAAACCCTACCGTACCCCAGCGTGGGGTGAAAAGAAGGATGCGTATTTTGAATATGCCGCGCTGGCTAAAAATCAGTAAGGGGTTTTGAGATTCACTCGCCAACGGGTATCTCGCCGCGCTCCTCGAGCCTACGGATAGCCTCAGCTAGCTCATGGAGAAGCTCTGCTGGCGACTCGAACTCCTCCTTCTTCACCTCGTCGAGTATCTTGCTCATCGGGATGCCCATCCAGTAGAGGTCCTTGAGCCTCTCTGCGATAACCTCCTTCTTGGCCGGGAAGTCTAGGCCACGAATCCTCTTGAGAACCTCTACGGCCCAGTTGATGCCCTTCTTGCTGGCGACGGGTATCTCGCCGCGCTCCTCGAGCTTACGGATGGCTTCGGAGATCTCGTGTAGCAGTTCGGCTGGGGATTCGAACTCGTCTTTCTGTATCTCGTCGAGGATCTTAGTCAATGGTATGCCGCGCCAGTAGACATCCTTCAACCTCTCCTTCAGAACATCCTTCTTTACCGGGAAGTCTAGGCCACGAATCCTCTTCAACACCTCAGCCGCCCAGCTGATACCACGCCTGGCCATGGCTATGCCACCCCTCTTCATTGTTAAGAGGTGTGCGTCAATATTATAAAATGGTTTGGCTTGAAGCCAGGACGCCAAGGCCCATATATGGCGTAACATGGCATATTATTGAGCCGTCTATTCGGACCTTGGAGGCTAGTATGGAAGGGCTTAACATACTCGGAGCCGATGAGGCTTCTAGAGCACTACGCTCGATCGTGGCGGAGATAGACGCGGTTCTCTCTAAGAGAGAGCAGCTCAGAGACAACATGATACGAAAGTCGAGAGAGGTTATACGGTACTCTGGCTGGGCTATTAACGCGCTCCTTAGGTTGAATATTGAAGAAGCACGGCTGCACCTCGAGAAGCTTGAAGAGGCGAAGAGAGAGTTTATGACTTACGCTACTCAGGACAGTAGGCTCTTTCACAGCGGCCTCGTAGACTCTACGCTAGCCGAGTATGTCGAGGCTAAGCTTCTATACGCGCTTGTAGTTGAAGGCCGTCTACCGGATTACAGAGAGCTTGACGTACCAGAGGTACCCTATCTACAAGGTCTTGGGGATGTTATAGGCGAGTTGAGGAGACTCGCCTTAGACAGGCTTAGAATAGACGACGTTGATACCGCAGAGAGGCTTCTTCTGCTCATGGAGGCTCTCTACAATGAGCTCCGTAGCCTCGAATACCCAGATGCTCTGATGCCCGGAGTACGGCACAAGATAGATGTTGCCCGCCGGCTTATAGACGATACGAAGGCCCTCTTAATCGAGGTTAAGGGTAGGAGGAGTATCATGGAGGCTGTAGAGGAATGGAGGAGAGGGACCCGGTCCAAGCCTTCTTAGCAGCATTGCGAGAGTATCTACGTGACCGTGGCCACATGTTATTCTCGATGAGCAGTGGCCAGAGTATAGTGAGGCTCTCACTGAGAGGCTTATGGAGAAGACACGACACCAGTACAGGCTACCTCAGGTTCATGGATGCGGTTAGAGAGTTAAAACGCGACCCTGAGGCCATGGCGAGGCTGCGGGAATTCGGCATTATCCGTTTTGACGTTTTCGAGGGCGAACCCTATGTAATCATAGATTTGCAGAGACTTAGGCAGAAACTCGACGAGCTCCTTTCAGACAGGGAGGCCTAGGTTAGCTCAATACAACTTGTTCTTTTTGAAGCCCTTTCCTTTAACACTTCAACCATCTTCTTTGCGTCGGCGTCGCGGTATCCCACGAAGACTATACGCTGTATCTTGGATTTCACGTCATCCGGCAGGGATTCCAGCGCATCGAGCATGGCTTCCATCGAAGTCTTAACGTCTAGGCCCCCAACGCCTGCTCCCATGGCGGGAAGCGCAACCTCCCTTATCCCCCTGGAGGCTGCTGCCTCGAGCGCCGCACGAGTAGCCTTTTCCACTTTTTCTCTCGTCGTCCTCATAGCCGGCCTCTCCATTGTCGGCGCGTGTATAACGTATCTTACCCTCGGTTGGAGCTTTCCAGCGCCCGTCACGATAGCCTTACCTACCGGGACGGGTGCGTACTTCCTCGCCTCAGCTTCTATCTCCTCACCCCCCGCCCTCCTGATCGCACCCGCAACGCCTCCACCCATTATCATGAGGCTGTTGGCGGGATTCACGATTGCTTCTATCTCGGCTTGCGTTATGTCACCCTTGTAGACCTCTATGGTTATACTGCCGCACTTGGCCCTTGCAAGTGGGCCCTCGAGGCCCAAGGCCACGACCATGTTCAAAGGCTAAACCTCTCTATTAATACCTCGTAGCCCCGCCTACGGACTACCGTGAAGCGCCTGACCCCCGCCCTATGGAGCGCGACGCCCAGGGCGCCGGGCGCGTCGCTAACATCCACGGTCTGAGCCGATGCACCACGGACTATCCGGACGACCTTGCGTAGCTGTTCTGCTACACGTTCACGGCCATAGCCTATATTGTAGGTCACCGGGTAGGTACCCGCGTTCAGCTCGGACGCTACCACCGTAACAGCCTCTGATAGTAAAGCCGGCATAGGCTCTACTACGATGATCTTCAGCTTTCCCGTAGCCTCGCTAACAGCATACAGCGATGCTACTGCAACCAGCGGAACCGGGTCACGCCAGACTATCACGGTATCGGGTATCTCCTCATAGCGTACCTTTCTAGCAGCCTCTTCCAGCACCAGCCTCGGCTCGCCTACAAGAAGCTTTATGAACAGCTCTACGTGCTGGGGGGATGGGTTGTCGCTAAAGAACACCTCCTTCCAGACGTCTATCGGCATCTACTTGCTCTCCCTCGCCCTGATATGCTCCGCGTACTGCTCGGGGGTCAACAGCTTCTCGTACTGCGAGGGGTCGTCGACCCGCATCTTGAACATCCAGGCTTCGTACGGCTCTCGGTTGAGAAGCTCTGGCTCCTCATAGAGCCGTTCGTTAACCTCTATTATCTCTCCGTCGAGGGGCGCATAGACATCCGCCGCTGCCTTAACAGACTCTATCGATGCCACAGCCTCGCCTTTCTTCACCCTCCTACCTTTCTCCGGCAGCTCCACGCCTACTATATCGCGCAGCTTCTTCTGCGCGTAATCGGTTATGCCTACCACTGCTATATCGCCTTCGAGCTTCACCCACTCATCCGTCTCCGTGTACCTGCGGTCCGTGAGCACGATATAGCCGTCTACACGCAACTCGGACAAGTGCATCCCCTGCTAGTGAGCCGAGCCGCCTCCTCTTAGACGCGGCGGTAGCGCGAGGATTGCTCCAGTGTATGCAAGTTGCAGGAAGAGCACCAGGATGTATAGCCATGAGGGGACGGGCACCACCCTCGACCCTAACAGTACACAGTACCTGCTCCACGTGCAGCTAGTCGCCATCCCTTTCACAGCCGCAAGCCTATACGCCATGCTTACATACGCAGCCGCGAAGCCAGCCACGGCTAGGAATGTGAAGCCGAGCGCCATTGGGATAAGCCAGCCCCGCTTGCCAGCCTCCTCCGCGAGGAGAGCGTCTATATAGGACGCTACGAGTAGAAGCGAGGAGAGCAACGCGATAGGCGGCACCGTGGCGACCCCAGGATGTATACCATAGACCGCCGCCACGAGCATATCGTACCCTATGAGTACCGAGAGCAACGCTGTTACGCTGCACTCCTCGCCCCTCGCAACATACAACACGATGTTGAGTATAAGCGCCGCGAAAGTAACCAGCGACACTATGAGCCATTGCTCTACGAGCGCGACCGAAAAGGCGAGTGCACCGTAACCCGCCACTAGTATCACCGGCATCCTATACCTGTATAGAATCCTACACCTCGACAACAGCCCCAACGAGCCGCCGAGCCACAGGCTTACAGCAAGCCAGTAGGCGCCAGTCGCGCACGAGATGCTCCAACACATGTAGCCTGCCAGCATGAGGTACGCTTGTAGCGCCAGAACCAGGGAGGCTATGAGCGCGCCGCGAAGCCCGTACAAACCGGGTTACCCGGCTAACCCGGCTTAGACCGCCTAGGGTAAACTAAGAGAGTGGTGTGAGCCCTGCCCGACAAGCAGGCCGAGTATCAGAAGCTTGTCGAGGAGATAAGGAACTGTAGGAGATGTGAACTCTACAAGACTAGGAAGAACCCGGTTGTAGGCGAGGGGCCTCTTGACGCACGCGTGATGTTCGTCGGTGAAGCGCCAGGGAGGCAGGAGGATGAGACGGGGAGACCCTTCGTCGGAGCAGCTGGCAAACTACTAACACACCTGATAGAGGACGTCGTCGGCATTAAACGCTCAGAAGTCTACATTACAAACGTGTTGAAGTGCAGGCCGCCTGGCAACCGGGACCCCCGCGAGGAGGAGATACGAGCATGCACCCCCTACCTCTGGAGGCAGATACAGCTCATCCGGCCGAAGGCCATCATCGCACTAGGGAGGTTTGCTGGACGCGTGTTATTCGAGAAGGCCGGTTTATCCTGGCGTAGCATGAGGGCGCACCGCGGTAAGATATACGAGGTTGTAATAGCCGGTGTTAAAGTCCTGTTGACGGTAACCTATCATCCTGCAGCAGCGCTTTACAATCCGCGTCTACGCAGCGAGCTTGAGGAGGACTTCCGGGGACCTATACGCGAGGTTATAATGAGAGCCCTGCGGGGCGAGGGAGAAAGACGCTCCCTCACACTACTCGACTTTCTTAGAAAGAATGACGGCCGATAGAGCGCCGCCAGCGACTATAACGGCCCCTATAGAGGCGGAGAGCAGCGCCGCACTTACACTACAACCGGCCTCCCGAGTACCGGGGTACGGGCTGTTGAGCATACCAGCTGCAAGCACGAGGAGGGTGTAGCTTGAAGCGTCGGCCGCGATTAGGGCACGGCTTATTGTATCGTTCACGCTCATCGCGTATTCGGTTAATAGCGTGGATATCAACGACCTGTATCCCGCGACACGCTCATTGAAGAGGGCTTGTTTTAAACTACATTCAGCTATCTTCGACGGCTCGGCGCCAAGATGCATGTCAAACGCAACCATTACACGGTTTATCGTGTCTAGGGCTTCGAGGGCGAGCGCAGCGGCGGTCAGGAGGTCGCCTTTGACATAGTACATTTGCATGTCGGAGACTAGCCTCTTCAACCGAAGATGCTCGGTATTCTCTATGGTGACCTGCCGCCCGTGTACCAGGCTTTCGAGGTACTGGTAGGAGAGGCTGGCATACGATACTAGGAATGATAGTGCCCTCTTCACAGCCTCGGCTCTAACCAGCGGGCCTTTCACCGCGTCAGCGACGCTAAGCCACTGGCTGGCTGTCAGCAGCCTAAGGGCGCCTAGGGCTCTCAGGCTGGGTTTACTCTCCGATAATAGCTTCACAGCCGCGTAGAAGCGGTATATTGCTGCTAGCGCCGCCTCGAGCTTCCATAACGGCACATACTCTAGTCTCGTCAGCTCCGTCTTCACCATGTATAGGTGTGCTGCAAGCGCGCTACGATTAACCTCCGAGAGTATAAGCTCAGTTATATTCGGCAGGATGCTCTTCGGCGCTATACTCGTTATAAACGCTAGCGTCGAGAACGCTACGCTAGCGGCAGCGTAGCATCTCTCATCCCTCGCTAACCGTTCAGCCTCACGGAGCCTCGCTTCAACAATCTTGGCGCTCGCGTTTAGACGCCCCCCGTAGTCCTGAAGCAGCCGCCGTAGGAGTGATGTCAGCTGTGCTGTAGCGTTGCAGAAGAGTCTATCGCGGGGTATCGGAGGTGCTGATACAGCTACGCCATAGAGCTTTGACGCCACACCGGCAAAGCTGCAGACCCTAACAACCCTCACACCAGCTACGCTCTTGTTTAGCCCACCCTCTACAGGCACAAAGACCTCTCGAATTCCTCTACTCTTCGCAGCCTCTATCTTCTCGGGGAGCCCTCCTACAGCGGCGATTAAGCCTGATGGTGTGACGAGTCCAGTGAAAGAGTATATGCTCGTATTTATGGCCGAGTTGTGCAGCAGCGCGTAGAATCCAGCCAGGAAGGCTAGGCCTGCACTCGCACCGCTTACACTACCCCTCGTCCGGAAGTATACGCCCCCGTCGATCGTGGAGGGGTTTAGGCGGTTGAAGAGGGCTGCAAGCGTGAGCGCCACGCGAGCTGATAGTGCGGTATCTCTGCCTACAAGCCCGGACGGGTAGACGGTGAACAAGCCAGAGCCAGGCTGTTCAACCCAGATAGTCGCGTCTATCACCTCACCCGCGCCGTTCACGCTCACCGCCAGCAGGTGCAGCGTCATGTTGGCGCTGGAAGCTGCAGCAACAACACTATATGATACAGCTGCTAGCACCGCAATAGCCGCGATTAAAAGCCCCCTAATACTCTCTACCAGGAGGCGCGTATGGACATCGAGGAGGTTAAAAAGTGGCTTACCGCGAAGATAAGGAAGCTCGAGAAGCAGCTCGAGTTCTACCGTACGCTCCTAGAGCTTCTCGAGTCGGGGTGCGAATCCACAGCATCAGTGCTCGAGGAGATTAGGGACGAGGATGGGAACCTCATAGCAAGGGTATATAGGACTAGCCGCGGCCTTCAGGTTAAAGTCTCGAAGCCAATCTCCGCAACCAACATTTACGTGAGGCACCTTGCGAGGCGATTGGAGAGGTTGAAGAGGGAGGGCCTCGAAATAGAATACCATATGCGTGCCACTGAGGATGGCAGGCTGGACTCGATCGAGGTCGAGGGCACACTCCACGATGACGTGATAGAAGAGATACTTAGGTTGTTTCGCTTCTCGCTAACCAGGGCTGCAGCCAGAGAGGCCAGAGGCTAGTGGAGCAGAACTGCAACTAGACTCGCGACTATGAAGGCTATAGCCGAGCCTATAACCACTCCCGGCGTTATCTTGACCTTCGCCTGCTCCTCCTCATAGAAGGCGAGCAGGCCCGCAGCCGTGAATATGCTGGGGGTCTCCGTCCTGCGCTTCTCCTTAGCCTCACTCCTCCTAGAGCGCCTAGACGTCCTCGCCAACCCTCGACCCCGGTATATAGAGTGCACCGCCGCCGAGCGATAAAATACGGTTTTGTGCCGCCAACCCTCCCGCCTAGAGTCCAAGCCTATCTATTAGCGAGTTGAGCGCCGTCGTAACAGCCTTCGCGACTATCGATACTATTTGCGTTACACGGCCTGCCTTCAACTCACGCAGTATGAACTTCGGTCTCAGGTAGAACTTCAGGTAGGCGTAGCGCAGCATCCTTGCCAACTGTTTTCTCGTGAAATTGAAGCCCCTCATCACCGGCTGGAGAGTCGTATAATGCTCCCAGTTTCGATCCTCTATCAGCCCATGCTCCTCGGCATACCGGTAGAGGGGTGTGCCGGGATACGGGGTGAGCACAGTGAACTGTGCATAGTCGGGGTCGAGTTTTATAGCAAAGTCGACGGTCTTCTTCATGTCGTCTATCGTCTCCCAGGGGAACCCTAGGATGAAGGAGGCGGCCATGAAGCCCTTCAGCTCCCTCTTCCACCGGAAGACTCTCTCCACCTGCTCTACCGTAATCTTCTTCCCGATCCTGTTTAACGTCTCCTGGCTAGCAGACTCGACGCCAACATACAACGCGCTGCAGTTGTTCCGATAGAGGAATTCGAGGTAGCTTTTCGTAAGGTGGTCGACACGCGCCCCGCAACTGAAAGGTAGGTCTATGCCCCTCTCTTTAAGCTCCTTTACCAAGTCGTAGACGAACTTACGCCCAACCGTCAACTCATCATCAGTGAAGACTATATATTGTGGCTTGTACTTCTCGACAACATACTGTATCTCATCCGCGACATTCTTCGCAGACCTGAACCTAATCCTCCTACCCCAGAAATAACTCGTTATACAGTATATACAGCCATATGGGCAGCCGCGGCTGGCCATAAAGTGGGCTATTCGAATCGGCTTACCGAAAAGCGTATACTTATCCATGGGTAGCAGGTGACGCGCAGGCCACGGCAGCTCATCGAGATTCATTATAGGGGGACGCGGCGGAGTGACAACAACACGGCCATCCTCATCTCTAAACGCAATCCCCTTGACGTTCTTCAACGCCCTCCTGTCAAACCCATACTCCTCTATAGTCTTGACGAGCTCGAGCGTCGTATACTCGCCTTCACCCCTCACAACAACATCCACACCGTCAGATAGGGCCTCCTCATACATGAAGGTCGGGTGCGGCCCACCCGCAACCACAATGATATCTGGGTACAGCTGTTTCAACAGCCTTATAGCCCGGTACCCCCTAGGCGCAGTCGGCGTCAACATAGAGACGCCGACTATGTCGGGCTTCCATGAACGTATCTCGTTAAGCCATTGTTCAAGGCTCATCTCGAGGGTCGGCGTGTCGATGATCTTAACCTTGTAGCCCGCCTTCTCGAGAACCGCCGCTATCCAGGCTAGCCCGAGAGGCGGAGCCTTCATACCAGTTATACGATAAATCTCAAGATCGTGAATGTCCGGAGGCAATGTGAGGAGCACTTTAAGAGTCACTGGCTAATCCACCATAGA
>WAOO01000119.1 GCA_015521195.1 Pyrolobus sp.
CCCCCCAGCACCACCTCCACGCCGTCCCTGAGCGCCTCTGCCGCTCTATCCGGTAGTGTCGCAACACCCCACCAGGCCGGGTGGTATACAGCCTCGTAGCTGTACAGCATGCTCTCCTCTCCGCGCCGGAACCCGGGGCTAATCGCTACAGAGTCTCTCCAGAAGCCCTCGATGCTAACCCTCCCGCACCTTAGGAGCCTCAAGCCGTCGACGTCTACCGTGTCGCAGCTGGCGATGGGAGCGCCGAGGGCGGGTTTAACCATGCCGTAGAGGGGTGCGCCCAGAACATCGCTCAGCGCCTCGACAGCATCTTGGACGGCTGCACCCGGCTCGCTACTACCATAGGCGCTGGGCACGCAGATTATGCTCCCCTCGAGCATCCTAGCCTGCGAGTCCCCCTCGGCTATCCCGGAGACCCCCTCCTTCACCCGCAGGCAGGCTATGGACGCAGGCATAGACGCGTCTATTACACTACCGTCCCGCATGAGCGCCGGGTACGCGTGGCTGACGGAAGCCCGTCCGGCTTCAACGTCTGCAACGTCCAGGAGGCCCTGGGCGGCGAGAGCGCCTCCCACAGTAGAACCAGGTATATACTCGCGTATAGGCTCATAGCCTACCCTATGCCGCCTCCTCCTAACCAGGAGCGGCGCTGCAAGGTACACAAGGTATATGAGCCTCTTCACGGTCTCACCCCTGCCCCAGAGCCTTCTTTACAACCTTGAGCCTCTCGCCGATAGACGTGAAAACCTGGTCTATGAGGCTGGAGATGCTCATGCCACTCCTCCACTCCAGCATTTGCAGCATCTCTCTCAGGGAGGGGTCGTCAGGGTTGCAGCCCGTCTCCTTGGCGACGTCTGTAGTGTCAACCTTCTCTAGGAATGCCGCGGCGACCCCCGCCCTGCCGAGGCCTGCGAGGGGCAGCAGGAGGAGAGAGGAGAGGATCAACTTGTAGAGCATGCATGCATCGTTTACACCTCCTATTTTGCCCTCTGCGACCCTCCTCTGCAGCTCGCCGGTGTCTACCCAGAATCTGCCAGTGAATAGCGAGCCTGGGGCGAGCACCTCCTCGGAGTATAGGGCCCCCAGGCGCGCCTTGCCGAGGTAGTCGTCGAGCTCCAGCCTGGTTATCGTCGAGAGAGCGTAGCTGCCCCGGACTGGGAGCAGGTCGGTAAAGTGGATGAGACTCGGGGAGTTCGGGGCGCCCCACACGCCGCAGACCGGGCAGAGAAGATCGCTTCCGAAGAGCCTCCGGTGCCTCTCCTGCATCTCCCGCGGCTCTATAGCCGCGCAGACCTTCAACCCCGCTTCGAGGCCCGCCAGGTAGGCCGCGGTCCTCGTAGCGCCCCTGATGCTAGTGGATGGTATGTAAGGCTGCTCGGCCCCGCCTGGGAGTATCGTGCGCGCCGTGGAAGCCTCTATGCTACGGAGTCCTGTCTCGCCGCCCACGTGGAGCGTTGTAAGCGCAACCACGTAGAGCCTGTGCGTCAGCCTCCCCACGCCCCCGTCACCCTCCCAGAAGCTTGGATACGAGGTATAGCTCGACTATCAGGCTGGAAACCTGCTCGGGGCTAAGCCTGCCGCCATCCGCCAGGCTGGCTAGAAGCTGTAGGAGCTCATGATAAGCCCCGCCGTCGGTGCCTGCAGCCTCGGATAGCCTCTCGACGACCACCCAGGGCGCTATCCTCGGGTCGCCTGGCATCGCAGCCGCCCTCTCCACGGTGCGATAGACGCTCCTCGCATCTATGCTCCCGAGAAGCACGCCCCTCAACACATCCACGAGGATAGCCTCTATCGCCTCATCTTCACTCATGGAGCGCGGCGGCTGTTCGAACAGCTTGGCTGGCGTCACTCCCCGTACCATATCCTTCGGCGAGCCTATGGCGGCTAGGACGAGCCTGGGTAGAGGCGCGGCGCCGAAGAGCCTTGCGAGGCGCGACACCGTCCTCCAGCGCCTTGATAGCCTACTATCCACGCGAAGCCCGGTCAACGCGCCAGAGGCCATGTAGTCGTAGAGCACCGCGCCTCCCGCCGTGACACGCGACCCGGGATACTCTCGCAGCGCTGCAAGCGACTCGCCCCTCACAACCTCCTTCGCAGACTCTAGCAGCTCCTCTGCAGCATCCAACAGCCACCATATAGGCTGCTCACGCGGCCCGGCAGCCACGCCCACCGAGAGGCTAGCCTGGAAGCCAGTCTCGGCTGCAAACACGTATGCTACTAGCAGTGCCGTTGCGAGCGAAGCCTCGTGTGGCAGTATGAGGAGAGCGTCATCGCCGCCCGCATACATGAACGAATGTACAGCTATAGCCGCGAGGTACTCTGCAACACTGCCCCCGCTTTTTGTCTCTCGGAGCAGCTTCCAGATAGTCTCATAGACTGCGCGTATACCGCGCTTCAAAGCCAGGTCTATCCTTACACTCTTCTCGAAGTAGACGCTCGGGGTTAACGATGAGGACATAAACACCGACATCGCGTTGCCATCCACCTTCACCACTGCAAGCTTCGAGCCCCTGGGAGCAGTCAACGCGATTACGGGTTCATCCTCAATTCTTATGCCATGGTCTGCTACGGCTCTACTCCTGGCTCTGAAGCCAAGACTATCAAACGCCCTATACCTGGAATAGCAGGTGATGCACATCTCCTCCCCGGCAACGCTGAACAACGCTGGTCTCATACCGCACACCGTACAGAGGCGCGTATATGGCGCTAGAGAGATAGTCGTGGTTGGCGGCCTCTCGGCTCTAGTCTTTGATAAGGCAAGTCTATGATAGGCTCTCCTTACGCTCAACCCGTAGAACGCAATGTGAGCATCACGGCCAGTACATAGCGGATATGCACCTACATGTAGGTCGAGTTCGCCTATAATGAGCCTTGCCGCCTTCCTATCCATTATGTTTAGGAGCTCGTTCTTTACCCTTTCCTCGAGTGTCTCCGCATCGTCGCACGATATACCCTGCAGGTTGCAGGGCATAATAGCTTGCACTAGAGCACCGCCAGCGAACACGATAGCTTCGAGGGGTACTCCTAGCTGTTCAAGCGCAAGAGGCACCCCTACCATGGTAATGTAGTCTATTGAAATGCTCATGCTGCTCAGCATCCGGAGTTTTGAAGACTCGCGTATCAGCCTCTGCACGTCATCAATATCTACCAATACGACACCTATCCTCTCGTCTCTCTCAACGCCACGCGGACTATGTAGTGCGCCGGGGAGCCCAGCCAGTAGCCGGAGAATGCTGTATGTCGCGTTTATGAAGGCAGCTCGGGCTTTCTCGTCTGTAGCGACCCTCTCATAGACGCTGCTCCAGGCCTGCCATGCAACCCTCCTAGCTCTAATGTCACCCGGCCTGTAAGCCATGTGCAGCGCTTCTCTCCAATCGGTGACCCTAACGCCGCGTCCGCGAAATGCCTCGAGGAGAAGCTCGCCTATGATCCTAAATGCATCGACATCGACAAACCTGCAGTACTCTTCTCCCGCACCCCCGATACACGAGAGTATCATCTCGACGAGCCTGTCCAGACCCGATGCAAGCCTATCACCGTTTACAACGGCGTCGCAGACGCTGCTCCACTCTTGCCCCATACTCCTCCTGCAAGTGGAGGGATCGTGGTGGTTCTCGATGACGGCTATAATCCTCTTAACGAGGTCCTCGAGGTCTTGATAGATGCGGGTGTCTCTCATCTCTTCGAGGAGTGCGTCGAGAAGCCACCTAGCTGTCTCAACAGAGGCTTTCACGTGGGCTTCGTAGTCGAGGGGTTTCCCGATATCGTGGAGTAGGGCTGCAAGCCTGGCGACCACGACAAGGGGGTCGTCGAGCCTCCTCCCCTCGCTCACCAGCAGTGCCGAGGCTATCCCGGAGGCGAGCAGATCGTGGAGTATCAACGGCGATATGTTCACGCCGGGCCTAGTGTCTGCGGGCACAGTGTATAGGATGAGCTCCAGTTTATCAGCTAATTTTTCTCTCCTGGGGAGAGATAGAAGCCCTGAGATATCGTTTAACAGCTCGATAGCCTCATCTACCTTCATGTCGCACTGCCTGGTTAACTCTTCTATCTCAAGCTTCTCAACACGGTGGGGTGTAGAACTAAACAGCGCCGAGGCGATATCGTACAGCTTGTAGAACGGTAGACGAAGGCGTGGACATAGCAGGCTCAGGAGCTTAGCGGCGGGCAGAGCGACGTGAGGCGAGGCTACGCCCAGCTCGGGCAGCGGATGGAGATAGAGGGGCCACCGGAGACTATACGCTAGCAGATCCGCATAGACCCTCAGTACATCCACGGCGCTCGCTGATCCATGCTCAACCGCTACGCGGGCCAGTTTCGCGTACCGCTTTGTAAGCTCGTAGAGGGTGTTGAGCAGGCTTCTCCACGCTGCTGCAACGGTATCGCTATCGGTTACTACAATGTGTCCGGCGGCGTCGCCGTCGATTATGCGTAAGCGGTTTGGGGCACTCTCCCCGAGGACGCTTTTGGCAAGCCTCTTTAGGCGGAGGGCCCGCACGGGGACGGCATTAACCTTGGCTAGCATGAGCTTCACAGAACCTCACCCCCTTCTCTCCGGACGAGATGATGCATTGGACCAGGGGGGAGACGAGGGGGTCGAGAAGAGCCTCGATTATATCGTCGTCGAGCGACGACAGTTCCTCCAGGCTCAGCTTCTTTCCCCACTCCGCACCTATGCTTCTAAGCGTCTCTGCAGCCCTACACGCGCGTCTAACAGTATCTCCGTCGATCTCCGCGAGGGGTGCTCCTTCACACTCGCTGCTCAACCGGAGCGAGCTACACACCTTCACTTCGCCCCGCTGCAATGCATCCAGGAGGGTACCGCAGAAGCTCACGGTGTGCCACCCCCGCTCAACTTGAGCCTCCTCTCGACCTCGTCGAAGCAGATGCGTAGACCCGGGTAGGCCGTCTTCGCCGCCTCTAGCGCCTTGCGGGCCAGCTCCTCGCCCTCGCCAAACCTGCACCTCGACCACGGCGCATAGGAGACACTCCCGATGGACACCCTCACTATGCCCAGGCGTACCGGTCTCTCGCCAGCATCTCTGCACTCCATCCTCCCGCTCTCCACGCGACACTCTCTCACGAGGATACGGTCCCGGTACTTCGAGGCGCCGAGGAGGAGCAACGATTCACGGTTGCACAACAATCTCTTGTCGAGACCGAGGCCGTAGAAGAGGAGCCCGAGCTCCTCCAGCGACACGTGGGTTGCGAGAATCTCGCCTCGGAACCTAGCACCGCGCGGCACAGCCTCGACCATCTCGCCGTGATCGAGGAGGAGTATGCGCGTCTCCGCGGGGCCCGCGGGCAGCAGGTCAGAGAAGTAGATGCGAGACGCTATAGCCTCGCCGCCATGCGGCATCACTCCCATTAGGTCGTCGAGAACCGAATACGGCTCGTAGCTCCTAGGCTCGAAGACACTCTCACACCATATCCTCGCATGCCTCCACCCGTGCTGCCCCACCGGCGGAAGCTGTACCAGCGGCTGCTCGTTACCATAGAGCATCTCAGCCGGTACAACGCCTCCACCGCCGTACGAGCCGAGCTCTATCCTACTCCTCACAGCCCCCTTCAGGCTGGAACCGGGTATCGCCGGTTTACCTCTCAACGCGTACATCCTCTTGACTTGCCTTACGCCGCCTAACGCGGAGGCGATAGACTCGATGATGTTCATCATCTCGTCGATGCTACGAGCCCTTTTCAGCAGCTCAAGTGCCCTCCCGGTCACAACAGGCTCAGTGCCGCGCCCGATGTGCAGATAGTCGCTTACGACCTCGACCTCTAGCTCCAGGCGCAGTGTTGCACAATGCTTCTCGTCGCCAAGCAGCCTATCGGTAGGCAGGTCTACCCTCTGGACGTTCGACGCCTTAAGCGGCCCCCGCGTAACCCTACAGAGAGCCGCCCCGCTCATAGCTCGCCACCCTCCCCGCCGCTGATAGCCTCGCATGTGGCCTCCGCGGCCTTCCTCCTCTGCTCGTAGACGCTCCTCACCCTTCCGCAGTACACGCTACTCCATTTCTCGGCGAGAACCTCCAGGAGGCTCATTGCAGCCTTGCCCGTGCATACCGCCCGGCTTCCCTCCACCCGGCAGCCGTCCGGCAGTTCCTGCTCCTCGTCGAGCTCCAAGTCGAGGACGGCCAGCTTGCCGTCCTCAACGGGCCATATGGTTATCCTCGGCGTATCCTCGGCAACGGCGATGCGTACGCGGCCCATCCCCCTGCTCTTAAACCCTCCTACCTTCGCATACCCCTCGTGCAACGCGAGTATGCTTGCGGCCAGGAGCGAGAGCAGCCAGTTCGGCGTATTCCTCGCAACAATGAACCCTTCGAACCTCGAACCGGGCTCTACATACTCGACGGTGTAGAGGACTCCCCTGGCGGAGGCGCCCGTCCTACGGTTTATCCCGACGCCGGTCTTCACGCCAACCGAGACCGTCCCGGGCACTGGGATGAACTCGCCTACCGCGAGCTTCCCACGGTAGCTAGGCGCTCCGTACAGGAGGCATGTGGGGCAGAAGCCCCTCACAACACTCTTGACAGCATCGAGGTTACC
>WAOO01000120.1 GCA_015521195.1 Pyrolobus sp.
CTGCAGCGATTTCCGCGAATACGTCTCGGCCCTAGAGTGGCTTCTGAGAGACCCATGAGGTAGACAAGTGGCAATCCCTATTCCGTTAATTGTCAAGGCTGCACGTGGTTGGTGTGTTGCTGCCGCACGAGTGGGTCGAGAAGGCGGAGTTCTTCAGGGGGGAGGCTAAGAGGCACCTAAGGGAGGGTGTCCACTGGGCGGCCTGCTTCGAGGCGCAGCAAGCCGCCGAGCTGTACCTCAAGGCTCTCCAGGTCGCGCTTATGGGCGTCTACGAGTTTACCCACGACCTCTCGAAGCTTCTACAGGCGCTCGAAGCCCTCGGCTTAAAGCCGCCGCGGAGCGTCTATGCGGCAGCTGACGCGCTGACACCACATTGTACCATGGCGAGGTACCCGGGCAGGAAGCCTGTCGTGTACGACGAGAGGCTAGGGGAGAGGTGTGTAGAGTACATGGAGGAGATTGTAGCATGGGTTGAGGAGGTTGCGCGGAGACGCGGCGAGGGTCCTGGCGGGGATACAAGCTAGGCTCGTTGAGGCGTTCAGAGAGTATATCGAGAGGCTCCGTGAGGCCTACCCGCGCTCCACGATAATCCTCTTCGGTTCCCGCGCTCGTGGCGACCACCTTCCCTACAGCGACTATGACGTCGCGCTGATACTACCGGGGCCGGTAGACAAGCTCGAGGAGGCGGTGCGGGCTAGGAGCCTGAAGCCCCGCGAGCTACCCCTCGACCTGCTTGTCCTCGAGCCCGGCGACCTCGATGACCCTCTGGTCGCCAGGATGCTCGAAGGCTGCATAATCCTGCACGACGGGCTCGGGCTAGCCCCGAGGCTAGAGAAGCTAGGCTGCAGAGCCCCAGGGTAGCATGCGCGGGCCGATATTTCCGACGAGGCACACCTGCATCCTGGATGCACCGTGTCGAGCGGCGGGTATGCGAGGCTCCTCTGGAGGAGGGCTCGTGGGATGCTGGAGGGGGCCGAGTGGAGGCTGGAGCGCGGCGAGTACGACCTTGCCTGCTTCGAGGCTGAGCAGGCCGCGCAGCTAGCGCTCAAAGCGCTCCTCTACGAGCTAAGCGGCTCGACACCCCGCATCCACGATCTCGGCGAGCTTCTCGGAGTCCTCTACGACTTCCTCCGCAAGGCCGGTCTTGAGGACGCTGCTGGGCGCGTGGCTGATTTCGCATCGCGGGAGAGGAGGAGGCTGTGGCTCCTGAGCGACGCTTACTACAGGGGGCGTTACGGGGCTGCACCGTATACCCGGGAGGATGCTCTCGACTGTATCGAGGCGGCGCGGGGGGTGTTGAGGCTCGCGGGGAGCTCCGAAGGGCCGTTCATCGAGGAGATTCTGGTGAGGCTGTTGCGTAGGCTCCACGAGTGGAGGAGAATCGTGCCGGGCGTTGCGAGGGCCGCGCGGGACATCCTGGGGCCGGGCACCGAGGTGTATGTCGTGGGCGGGGCGGCCGAGGATAGGTTAACAGTGCTCAGCGACATTGACGTCGTCATAGTCTCTCCTAGGGTGCCGCGTGACCCCGTCGAGAGGAGGAGGGTGGCGCTCGACATCCGCGAGAGGGCTGTTGATGTGTATGGAGTCCCGTGGGACTATCCGCTCGACCTCCACCTCTACACTCCCGGGGAGTTCGCCGAGGCCCGCAGGCTCTACGGGAGGATGGTGAGTATTGACGCCTAGGACTCGAGTATCCTCTCGGCTATCTCGCCCATGCCGTGCACCAGCGGGTCGACCGCCGGCGCGTTGAACCTCCCCCTGTACAACCTGGCGGCCTCATCCGCCCTGCCCCGGTAGTGCTCGCTGGTGTTGAGCGCGAGCCCCGCGAGCCTGGCGGAGGGGTAGGGGTTAAGCCTCATTAGCATCTCTAGCTCCTCCTCGGGCTCCGGCATGGGGAGCCCCAGGTGCTCGAAGGCGGCCCTCACCCTCCTGCCCGGCACGTGGGCCAGCACGATGTGGGTGGGTGAGACGCCCCTGAGTATCCCGAGGGAGACGTGCCCGTAGGCCGGGTGGAGTATCGCAGCCTGCCCCTCGACGACGACAACCTCGCAGCCCTCCCGGTCAGAGTCCACCACGAGCCTCTCCACGACGCCCGCGACGAAGTCGGAGGGGACCGCGTCTACGACAACGCCTCGGGCCCCGAGGAGTATCATAGTCTGACCCGTGCCTATCATGCAGGCTTTAGCCCCCCTCCTCTTCAGCTCCTCGTAGAGCATGTACGTCGCGATGTTCTTGCCGGCCTCACAGTCGGTGCCAGCTACCAGCACCCTCTTCGCCCGCGTCTTCAACACGCTCCCGTCCCATATGCGGAGGAGGCTCCTATCCGGCTTCCTCACATCCACTATCCTAGCACCGCCCCTCCTCGCGGCCTCGACCGCCTCCGGGTCCTCGGAGAGGAAGTGGTGGAGCCCATTGTACACGTCTAGGCCCTGCTCCAGAGCCCTGATAATATCCCTCTTCCACCCGGGCGGGATGTAGCCTCCTACCGTCGCAGCGCCTATGATGAGAGCCTCGGGCTTATACCTCAGGGCCTCGTCGAGACTCGCGACGACCGGGATACCCCTCTCGCCCACACCCACGACGACACCCGCATCCATCCCAGCATGCTCCGGGTCAACGACCGCGACGATCTCGAACCTCTCCCCGCCCCTGAATATGACGAGGTCGTTGGCGGTCTTACCCATCCCCCTGCCCAGGGCACCCGGCGCGTATACAACGGCGCGAACCCTACCCGGCACCACGCGGCCCCCAGCCGCCCCCGCGACACCCGCCTATTAGCGCGGGGCCACACGACCCAATGTATATACCCATGGTGCATAACCCTTAACAAGTCTGGACCGTGGTATAGGCGCGGCGCGGGGCTATGAAGGGGAAGCTCGCGCTGGCCGCCGCCATACTCTTCCTCCTCTCCCTCATAGGCCTCTCTGTGCTCCTCCCGCCCCTCCTCCGCCTCCTAGACGAGCTACACCAGGTGATGAGGGACGCCAGGCAGGCGCTGCAAGCCCTCCACAACCCCGGCGCAGCAAACCAGAGCATCCAGAGGATAAACGCAGACCTCGGGAGGCTCCAGAGGTGGGCGGAGGAGGCGACCAGGATGGTCGAGAGGCTGCTGCCGCAGCCGCCGACCCGGTAACACCGGCGCGGCTGCGCAGCCCGCCCGGGGGCGAGGCGCTCCAACGGGATATTACAAGGGTAGTCCGGGTTGGGGGGTCTCCACGCCCCCTAACGCCCCTAAGCGAGACACGGGTATAACACCCGGGGTGCGCGAAAGTGATTCTCTCTGACCGCGACATCTTCCACCTGGTGGAGCTGAAGAGGCTCGTTATCGAGCCGTTCGACCCTAGCATCGTCCGCGAGAACGGCGTCGACCTCAGGCTCGGGGGAGAGTTCTGCAGGCTTAGGAGGAGCCTCACGAGGATAGTTGACGCCAAGAGGCTGCCGCCGGACATCGAGGAGTTCTACCGGTGCGAGGAGGTTGACCCCGAGAAGGGCTTCGTCGTCTACCCCCACGAGCACGTATTGGCACACACGCTGGAGTGGGTGGAGCTCCCCGACGATATCGTGGGGCTGGTGAACGTCCGTAGCACGTTCGCAAGGCTAGGCCTCTACATACCACCGACCGTCGTCGACGCCGGCTTCAAAGGCCAGCTCGTCATCGAGATCATCGGCTCCGAGTTCCCGATTAGAGTCTACCCAGGGCAGAGGTTCCTCCACCTCGTCCTCGTCAGGGCGAGCAGCCCAGTGGCCAAGCCCTACACCGGCAAATACCAGGGCCAGAAGGGCGTCACCCTACCAAGGCCCGACGACGCGAGGAACGCCTAGGGGTCGTCCAGCCCCCTCCTCTCAGCCTCCTCGAGGAGCCTCGCCGCGAGCACCACAAGCCTCCTATACTCTCCCTCCTCGACAATCCCCCGGACCAGCCTATAGTCGACCCCGAGGTACTCATGAACCACTATATTCCTGAAGCCCGCCACGCGGCGTACTAGCTCGACATCCTCATCGCCCAAGACCCCCTCCTCGCGTAGGATGCGGGCGGCGTCACGCGGCGTCACGGGGGAATAGCCTAGCAGGGAGGCGAACCTCCTAACCATGTCTAGGAGGGCCTGCGCCTGCACCTGGAGGGCGTGCAGAGCGGCGTAGAGCTCGACCCAGCCCCTGAGGCCCCTCTCCCTAAGCTCGTCCAGCCTAGCCGCCTCCTCTGCAACCCTCTCGTAGAGCCTCCTGAGGAGCAACACCCCACCTCCTCCTAGCGGCCCTCACGGCCGTCTCCACGAGCCTCAGCATCTTAGCCCTCACCTCCTCGTCGATGCAGACGTCCAGCCTCTTCATCAGCAGCCAGAGGAGCCCTCCACGGTCGACAGTGTAGAGGATGACGCCATGCCTCCACGCGTCGTGGACAACCGGGCAGGGTGCATCACCCCACTGTACGACGTCTACATCCACGCCGAGCCTCCAGTAGAGCTCCGAGACGAGCCCGAGGTAGACGCGAGGCTCCAGCCTACCGCCCACACAGGGCACCACGAGTATATCGACGTCCCTACCGCAGCCCTCCCTAGCCACAGACCCGAAGAGAACCGCGTGGCACACTCCGAAGCGCCTCCATGGGAACCCTTCAAGCACCCGTAACACGCGGCTCCTCTCTATCAACGCGGCGCACCCTGCTATAGTGGGAGGGCGGGCTGCGAAGTCGGCCTAAAAGCAGCCGGTCATCGGGAACCCCTCACACCCCCCTCGGTCTCCCCATCAGGCGCCCAGTGGTTCATCACGCGTCAGCCGGGGGCATAAAGGCTCATCATGAGCCGCTCTGAGCCGAGCATATCGCGTCTACTCTTTCACAGCGGGGATTATCCGGACGCCCAGCTTCTCGGCCAGCTCCTCGGCGTCGGGGTCTACGAAGCCTCCGATTATAGCGAGCCGTGGTTTAACACCCTCGACCCTCTCGTAGAGGAGGCCTATGCGGTAGAGCTCGGCTACATCAGCCTTCGAGACCCTCGACTTCACCTCGACCAGGATGTGCTCCCCGTCCTTAACCACGACGTCCACGTCGACCATACTCGGGTGGCCGTAGACGAACCCCTCCTCGTCGCGGTACGTCCAGCGCTCGACCTTAGCCGCGCCCAGCACCTCCTCAACCACAAACCTCATGCCCTGCCTGAAAGCCTCCTCGCTGAGCACACCAAACCGGTGCGCAACTATCATGACCAGCCTCCTCGTCTCCCTGAGCTCCTCCTCAACCCTCACAACCCTCTCCTCCAGCCTGACGAGCCTCTCCTCAAGCCTCAGCACTCTCTCCTCTAGCCTAGCAACCCTCTCCTCCAGCTTCAGCACACGCTCCTCCAGCCTGGCTATCCTCTCCTCTAGCTTCAACACCTTCTCTTCGAGCTTAGCAACACGCTCCTCTAGCCTCACGACACGCTCTTCGAGCTTTGCGACCCTCTCTTCCAGCTTCGCCACCTTCTCCTCTAGCTTCAGTACCCTCTCCTGCAGCTCGAGTATCCTGTCGAGAACCTCCTTGTAGCCCAGCAGCCCCATGAGCGCATAACGGAACTCCCGGTCCTCCTCGATGGCCTTCAGCAGCCTCTCCTTCTCCTCGCGGCTCAACGAGCCAGCCACAATGCTCCACCCCCGCAGGGGCCTGCGACACACCAGTGACTATGAGAGGCGCGTCTTAGGCCATTACAGCATCCAGCTGCTTAAAAGCGGTGCGTGCTTGTTTCTACCCACCCCGTTGTCGCGCAGCGGCCAGTTGCGGTGAGCGACCGGCTGCGGTGAGGGCGGCGCGGTGGGTAGGGGGTTGGCCCTCCTCCTCTGGCTGGCCCTCGTCTTCAGCTACGCGGCTCTACCGTGGGTGGTGTACCGCGGCGTCCACGTGCCGAGCGGCAGGAGCATCGTGGTCAAGGCGACGGGCTATGAGGTGACGAGGGCTGTCTCGGAGCTCGAGAAGGCTGCGGCCCTCCAGGGAGGTGGAGGCGGGGGAGGGGAGGACCCATACACCCTCTACCCCCTGGTGCTCGCCGTGCTGCTCCTAGCGATACTCGCGGGGCAGGGTTGGCTGGTGACCCTGGCGTCCCTCGCAGGCCTCTACCTCGTCTACGAGGCTTACAGGACACTCCCCGGGCTGGTCTCCGGGCTGCTCGCGATGCGCCTCGTGGCACCCCAGCACGTGGAGCCCGGGGTGGGCCTCTACGCCTCAGCACTACTCCTCCTGATACTCGCCGTGGCCGGGCCCAGCGTCGGGAGAAGGAGACGAGTACACACATGGCGGTAGGGCTCCGGGGCGTCAGGGCTTCCAGGGGGCGCTCCAGCGTATAGACTGGGCTCCGGCGCTTTGGCCCCGTATACAAAGTGGAGGCTATGGGTGCGCGTATGGCCCAGGCTAGGCTACGGCCCCGTAACGATCACGGACTATACTGGTAAGCTTGCGAGAAGCCTCCTAGCAAAATGCTCTAGGCTTGTCGAGGCCGTCCTAGAAGCCCCCATGGGGATACCCAAGCCGGTCTCAGTCTCCCCCCTCTACCGTGCCGCCGGGGGTAGGGTCGAAGCCCTCTACCCGGGCTCGAACGGCGCGGGGAGGGTGGAGTATCCGACCATCCATCCAGGGGAGCTCCTCCACTTCTACCTGGGCCTCGGCCCCGGCCTCGGCGACGAGCTCGAAGCGATACTCTCGTGTCTCGAGAGAGGCGTAGACGTAGACTTCTCTATGCACACGTTGACCGTTAGGCTGGAGAAGGCGGAGCACATAGCGACATACGACCCGGAACAGGGGCCCCTCGTGAAACTGGGGGAGGCGGAGGCTGTCAGAATAATCTTCGCGTCGCCTACGCTGCCCGTCAACCCTTGGAAGCCGCGCTCCAAGTGGAAGAGGCTACTCCCCACCCCCTCCTACCTCCTCGCCGTCAACGCCCTCGAGGCAACCGGGGGAGACGCGAGACGCGCACTAGAGGTGCTCCAGGCGGCGGAGAAGACGCTATCACCCTCCCCCGCCATACACGAGACCGTCAAGATACGCTACTACCTCCACGACGGCACCCTCCTCCCAGCGTTAACCGGCTACGCGAAACTACACGTCGAGGAGGCGGACCAAGAAGACCTGGAGACCACGGAGCACCTCCTAAGCCACGCGCTCGTAATGGGAATGGGCTCCTCGAGGGCAGCAGGCTTCGGCATTATAGTTGTACGTATAGAGCGGTAGAACCCCAATAGACAAGCCCTTACATATGCCTGCGGCGAGGACACCCAGTACCAAGATACGTTTTCCCAATTAATTGATTGTTGTTTCACTGGTGCGCTACGTGCGGTATTGCAGACTCTAGCGAGGCTCGACGTTTCAACTCATTGATTGTTATTTCCCGTTGCTTGGAAAATGTGAAGGTGGTGTGAAGAATGGAGTACAAGTTTCAACTCATTAGGGTTTAGTGTTGTAGTATGGCTTGTGGCCGTCTAGGAGGGGTGTGTCGCGTATGTCGGGGGCTCGGGGTGCGCCTCGTACTGAGGCCAGGTGCGGTCCGCGATTGTGGATGTCGTATTGCGAGGGGGCTGCTGTAAAAGGGGTATCGAAGGTGTCGCTTCGGGCACTGCTAGCTGTAGCCATGTTAACGTGTTGAGTGCCTTTTGTAACCCGTGTCTTACGGCCTCCGCGTCTTGCCGCAGCTTGGGCTATGTAAGCGACTTAAAAGTCGAGCGTGTCGAGGTCAATGATACTCTTATCCTCCGTCGACTTGTGCACGACGTTCTAACATAGAGTAGTGGGGTGGTATCACGTCTTTTCGACACTAGCAGATACGCGGATGGATAGGGTATAAATGACTATGGGTATCACGTTTTGGTCGTCTCATTAGGCTAGTGGCTAGTTAGGGCATCCTCTGGCAGGCGCTCAGAATGTTATGCCAGCATTGAACTAGCATCAGTCCCTGTTTTGCCAAGGTTCTTGCCTCGGGCGTTTTAC
>WAOO01000121.1 GCA_015521195.1 Pyrolobus sp.
CAGTTGCAGGAGAGCCTGGAGAAGCTGGGCTCCTATGACGTCGTCGTCGTGGGGGCGGGGCTAGCGGGCCTCATGGCCGCCATCTACGCTTCGCGCGCCGGCGCCCGCGTCCTCGTCGTCTCCAAGGCCCACCCGGTGAGGAGCCACACTGCTGCAGCCGAGGGTGGCATCGCAGCCTGGATACCCGGCGCAAGCGACCCCCGCGACTCGTGGCTCCAGCACGCCTTCGACACGGTGAAGGGCGGGGACTATCTCGTAGACCAGCCTGCAGCCGAGATAATGGCGCGGGAGGCCTACCAGGCGATAATGACGCTGGAGAGGTGGGGGGTGCTCTTCACCCGCGACGAGGAGGGCAGGATAGCGAGGAGGCCGTTCGGGGGCCACCGCTACCCCCGGACGAGGTTCGTCGAGGACAAGACGGGCATGGCGATAATGCATGCTGTGTACGAGCAGGCTCTGCGCAGGGGCATAGAGTATGTGGACGAGGTGTTCGCGCTGGACCTTGTAACCTGGCAGGGGCGCGTCTACGGCCTGGTGGCCGTGGACCTTCGCGAGGCGCGCCCGGTGTACATCGAGGCTAAGGCGGTGGTGTTGGCCACCGGGGGCCTCGGCATGATATACAAGCACACCACCAACAACTACCTGAACACCGGAGACGGCTACGCGATGGCGCTTAGAGCGGGAGCCGCTCTCAAGGACATGGAGTTCGTCCAGTTCCACCCCACAGCCCTTTACCCGACCGACATCCTGATAACAGAGGCTGCGAGGGGCGAGGGAGGCCACCTTGTAAACGCGAAGGGAGAGCGCTTCATGAAGAGGTACGCCCCCCAGTGGATGGAGCTCGCACCCCGAGACGTAGTCGCGAGGGCCATCGCCACGGAGATTATGGAGGGTAGGGGGTTTGAAGGAGGCTACGTCCTCCTCGACCTCACGCACCTCGGGGAGGAGAGGATTAGGGAGAGGCTGCCGACAGTACGGGAGGCTGCGATACGCTACGCCGGCGTAGACCCCGCCAAGGAGCCAATCCCGGTTAGGCCAGCCCAGCACTACATGATGGGCGGGGTGGACGTCGACATCGACGGCTCGAACCCCGACGTAGCAGGGCTCTATGCAGCCGGGGAGACCGCGTGCGTCTCGGTCCACGGGGCTAACAGGCTCGGCTCGAACAGCCTGCTGGAGGCAGCCGTCTTCGGGAAAAGGGCTGGGCTCGCCGCCGCCAGCTACGCCCTTTCAAGGGGCTACTCGGAGCCGCCTCGAGACGCCCTCTCGAAGCCCGTCGAGAGGCTCTACTCTCTGCTGCGCCGCGAGAGGGGGGCGGTGGAGCTGGGCGAGGTTCGGAGGCGCGTGAGGGAGGTCATGTGGGAGAACGTGGGCCTCTTCCGCGACGAGGAGAGGCTGTCGAAAGCGCTGGGCGTGCTAGAGGAGCTCGAAAAGAGGGTGTATGAGGGGCTCTATGTGCCTACGAGGGGGCGCGGCTGGTACGAGCTAGCCCTCGCATACGAGACGCTCAACATGGTGACAGTGGCGAAGACCATCGCCAGGGCTGCGCTGGAGAGGAGGGAGTCTAGGGGCGCACACTACCGGTTAGACCACCCGAAGAGAGATGATGTAAACTACCTCAAGCATAGCCTCGTACGCCTCACCGGCGAGGGCCTCACGGTCTCATGGAGGAGGGTTGAGGTTAGGAGGTGGGAGCCCGGTGAGCGCACCTACTAAGAAGCGTGTAGTGATACGCGTGAGGCGCTTCGACCCGGATACCGGCAGGCGCTGGTGGCAGGACTACGAGGTCGAGGTCGACCGCTACCAGAGCCTCGCGACAGTACTGCAACGTATACGCGAGGAGGTTGACCCGACGCTAGCCTTCCAGGCTGGCTGCAGGTTCGGCGTATGCGGCGCCTGCGCCGTCACAGTCAACGGCGTGCCGAGGCTGGCGTGCCAGACTATAGTCTGGAGGGAGGCGGAGGAGAACGGCGGCGTAATCACAGTGGAGCCCCTCCCCTACTTCCCCGTCGTACGCGACCTTGTGGTGGACAGGAGGTACGTCGACGAGGCGTTCCGGAAGGCCAGGGCTTGGCTGGAGCCGGGAGGGGAGCCTGGCGAGGAGGGTTTCAGGATAAGGCCTTCGCTGCAGAAGCGGCTCTGGAGGCTAGACAAGTGTATAATGTGCGGCGTGTGCTTCACAGTCTGCCCGTTGCTCGACGCGGGGCTCGACTACCCGGGCCCCGCCGCCATAGCGAAGCTGGTGAGGTTCGCGCTCGACCCTAGGGATAGGCTGGGCGAGGAGAGGTTCAGGGAGGCGAGCGACTGGCTTTGGAGGTGCCTCAGGTGCGGCTTGTGCGCCGCCCACTGCCCCTACTCCATCGATGTCCCGGAGGCAGTCGCAGAGGCTAGGAGGAGGATGGTCGAGAGGGGCGTCGGGAGGAGCGAGGACATAAGGCACGTCGTGGCTGTCGCAGAGTCCGTCGAGGAGCTGGGCAGGATGGACGAGCGCCGCGTATACATCAGGACCGCCGGCGTGGTGCGGGCGCTGAGGGAGGCTCTGGCCCTCGCCGGGAAGGCGGGTATACCCGCCAAGCCGGAGCGTGTCTCAAAACGTGTCCTCGAGGCTATCGGGGCGTAGGTGGTGAGGGTGAGGGTCGCCTACTACCCGGGCTGCGCGGTCAAAAGCATGTACCGGGCGGCGTACGAGAGGGCTTTGAAGCTCCTGTCGGCCGCCGGAGAGGCTTTCGAGATACCGGATTGGGTGTGCTGCGCTGGCGGCATACTCGAGGAGTATAAGGCCGGCCTCGAGGAGAGGACGGTCGCCGTCAACCTGCTGCTCGCAGCATCCAAGGGGGCGGATGTAGTTGCGACCTCCTGCTCGGTGTGCCTAGGGGTGTTGAAGAGGGGCGCCGAGAGGCTCGGTGAACCCGTTCTCCGCGAGGTGGCCGAGAAGCTCGGGGTGGGCGTGCCCGAGAGGCTGCCGCCAGTGGTGCACACCGCAGACCTGATAATCGACGGTGTCATTGACGCGAGGCTCGCGGTGGACGCTAGCAGGGTGGCGTTCTACCCTGGCTGCAGGTATATCGCAGCCTGGGGCGGCCTGCGGGGCGCGAAGCCGAGGATAGACAGGCTGGCCGAGAGGCTCGGGGTGAAGAGCTACACCCTGCTCCTCGGCTGCTGCGGCTTCCCCCTCTACGCCTCGAGGCCAAGGGAGGCCGAGAGGCTTGCGAGGAGGGTCGAGGAGAGGGCGAGGGAGGCCGGGGCGGACATCGTGGTCACGCTCTGCCCCCTCTGCAAGGTGACGCTCCAGAGGTTCACCGGGCTCCGGGTCTACCTGCTCGAGGAGGCCGTGGAGCCCAAGGGAACCTCATAAGCGGCTATCCCGCGGGTCTCCGGGGCCGGAGGATACGCGTGTGCGGGGCCAGCGAGGGTGTAGAAGAGGCGCTGCAGTATATACTGGCGGTGTTGAGGAGGGTTAGGCTCCTGCTCGCGGAGGCGAGGGTATCCACCCAGCTCGCCCACGAGATTCTCGTGGCGGAGGGGCTGGCTAAGCGCCTGGGAGTCTACGACGAGGTGGCGGACGAGATAGAGGAGTTGAAGAGCCTATACCTCGCACTCTACTACGCGGAGAGCATGACGCCCCGGGCTAGCCACGAGCAGAGGTTTCAAAGGAGGCGTAGGAGTGCCGGGTGGGCGGCTAGGCTTGGACGTCTCGGGGCGTGAGATTGCAGAGTACCTGCGGAAGCTTATGCGAGAGTTCCGCTCAAACCCCCTGATAAACTCCTCCAACATCTTCTACGCCGGCATGGTCCTCGCTGTTATAGGCATGTTGAAGGACTCCCCCTACCTCAAGATAATAGGCGATATCCTCAGCGACTCGAGCGAGAAGATAAGGAACCTCGTCACCACGAAGTACACGGTGCTAGGGACCATCGGGGAGTTTCAATCCGCGTACACCAGGCTCGCAGACGCGACGATAGAGGAGGTATACCGGCTGGTGACCAGGGTCGCCGATATCATAGAGGAGGGCGACGCGAGGGACCCTAGGCTCGCGGATATACTCAACAGGCTCTACGACCTGCTGGTGGTCAAGCTGCCGGTCGTAGGGGTTACTGTCACGGTCGAAGCCACCGAGGAATAACCCCTAGCCTACTAGACTCAACGGGCGTCTCTAGTGCCAAGGATAATAGGCGATGTGGAGAGCAGCCTGGTTGAGCGTGTGCCCCGCGACAGGCTCGCCGCGGAGGCGCTCAGGCTCATAGCGGACGAGGAGCCGGTGCTCATAGTGGCTGATGGGGCTTGGAGGATATACTGGGATGCGAGGCGCGAGGCGCACCGGAAGAGCCTCAACTGGCTGCTCCTCGAGGCGCTCGACCCCCGCGAGGCTGAAGCGGCGCATACGCCGCTAGACCAGCTGATAGCCTCCAGGTATACGCTTCTCAACACCGACTCTAGGCTCGAAGCGCCCCTCGTACCATCCCCGGAGAAGAGGGTTTCGAGGAGGGAGCTCCTGAGGAGCCTCGGCACTATACTCCTCGCGCACCGCGACACTGTCCGTGTCATCGACGAGTCTAGATGCGGGTCACCCGGCTGCCCCCTCTGCGTCAAGGCCTGCCCCTACGCTGCGCTGAGCTATGAGGATGGCTCCCTCAGCGTCGAGGATAGGGATTGCACCGGGTGCGGCGTGTGTATATCGGCGTGCCCCTATGCCAACCTCGCCAAGTATAGCTCGACGCCGCAGAAGCTCTGGGAGTATCTCGTCGGGCTCCGCGGCGAGCCGGGGGTGGCGCTCTTCGCCTGCAGGGATGGCATCGCTGAGCTGGTTGAGGGCCTCGAGCGCGTAAAGACGAGGGTTGTGACCGTGCCCGTCGAGTGCCCGGGGGACGCCACCCTAGAGCTCCTAGTAGCCTCTCATCTCGCGGGCTACCGGCCCCTCATCTACTGCCCTAGGGCGGCCAAGACCTGCGGGAGGAGGGGTGTAGAGGAGTACGCCGGGAAGGTTCTAGAGTCGTACATGGAGGTTGCTGGGGTCGAAGAGCCGCCTGTTATAGCTTCGCCCGATGAGCTCGAAGCTGTAGAGCCTCCGGTGCCCATAGCTGAGCCGTGGGAGTCTCCCCCGGTAGACCTGCGCGAAGCTGCGAGACTCGCAGCCTCCAGGCTCCTCTCGAAGAGGGGGGTGGAGAAGCCAGCGAGGCTCCGTGTGCCTCTACAGGCGGAGATATTCATAGACCCGGACAAGTGCACCATGTGCGCCGCGTGCGTCGTGAAATGCCCGCAGAACGCCCTAGCCCTAAACCGCAGCGAGGACTACGAGGAGATACAGCTCTACCCGCTCCGGTGCACCGGGTGCCCGGTCTGCGAGAAGGTCTGCCCCGAGGACGCGCTCCGCATCAACTACGCGGCGCTTCCCACCGTACAGCCCGTCGTAGTGCACAGGGAGGAGATTCACAGGTGCCCGGTGTGCGGGAAGCCCGTCGGCCCCAAGAAGCTCATAGAGAAGACGGTGGCGATGATGAGGGCGAAGGGGCTGCCAGAGAGCGTCATAGAGAACGCCTACCTCTGCGACGAGTGCAAGGTGAAGAAGAGCCTAGGCATCCTCAAGTGGAGCCTGAAAGAGTGGAGGAGGAAGCAGGAGGAGCAGAGGGAGAAGCAGGGCTAACCGGAGAGCAGAGAGGCGAGCACATCGCGGTACACAGGAGCCTGCCACGCGTACAGCCTCCCCACGCCCAGCTCCTCATCCCTCTCCGCTGGAGGCTCGTCAAGCCAAACCTCCCTCCCCCGGATGCTCGGGATATACGAGACGAGGTTCCTCTCGACAAGTAGCCTCCGGAGCCCGACAGCCTCCGGGGATGCGAGCACATCCGGGTCGGCGAGCGCCTCCCTCAACAACCTTCTATCGCTGGCACCGAGACCCGCCACCAGCTCATCCAGCGATTTTACAGCCACAATCCACCTCCGGAGACCCTCCACACTCCAACCTAGCATATAGAGCCTCGCCAGGAGCCTCGGGTTGCCCCCGGTCACCCTCCATGCTTGCTCGAAGCCCGGCTTAGGGCCCGGCAGCCTCCCGTAGAGAGCGCGGAACCCGCCCCTAGACATGTTCCAGAGCCACCTGGCCTCAACCCACGCGTGCCTAGCGAGCCTCTCCCTGCTCAAACCCTCACTGCTAGCCACGAGCACCACAATCCTCTCGTATTCGCCGGGCGGATACTCTATCAGGTCGAGCAGGCTCTTCGCAAAAGACTCTACACGCTCGAGACCCACAGCCTGGAAACCCTCGTCGACGAGCACAGCTATCCTTTCCCCTCGCAGCCTCGAGACGAGCAGCCTCACAACGGTCAAGACGAGCCTCGACGCTGCATCCAGGGGGCTTGGTAGAAGCGACAACGCCTCATGTATAACGCTCTGCAAGTCGGGTGTATAGGATAGAGCCTTGCGGACATCCCCAGCCATCATGTCGAAGAGGACGACGCGATACCCGTACTCCTCTAGGAGCGTCATGCTCTGCCGTAGGAGAGCGGTCTTCCCACACCCCTCCGGCCCATAGATGACGAGCGGGAGCCGAGTGCCCCTCTCGGCTATACTCTGGAGCTCCTCCAGCGCCGAGTCACGATTCATAAACGGGATTCTAACGCCAGGCGCGAACTCGACCTCAACCCTTCTCAAGACACGCTCCTCCGCGGGGAGGGGGGTGAGAAGAGGAGGGGCTGGAGGATGGTGGGCCCGCGGGGATTTGAACCCCGGACCTCCGCCTCGTCAGGGCGGCGTCCTAACCAGGCTAGACGACGGGCCCACACTCCATGACTCTCCCTGCAAGTCCGCTCCCCCTCTTAAACATAACCCTCTCTGCCGCTGGGCGGGTAGATGCGCACCCAGTAGCGGCTCGCGTCCTTCAACGCAACACTCTTCTCCATACGCTCGAGAAGCTCCTCCGGTGTAAGCGGGACCAGCGTAGCGTCTCTAGGCTCATCCCACACCCGGTAGAGGATGTCGAGGCGCCTAGTGTAGGGGAGTCTCCCCCAGTCCCTCGACACCACTATAAGGTCAAAGTCACTATCGACCCTGAAATCGCCGCGCGCCACGCTCCCGAAGAGAAGCACCTCCTCAACCCTAACCCCCCTCTCGGCGAGACGCTCCACCAGCCTCTTCGCCGCCTCCTCTGCCTCTCTCAACAAGCTCCTCCAGAGTCTCCTCCGCCGCTCTAACAACGGCTCTAGCCACACTGAGCGCCTCCTCCGCCTCTCTCCTCGAGATGAGCTCATCGGGCACACCACCCGCTATGTCCGGGTAGCGCGCCACATGATACCATTTGGTTAACGCGTAGGCCTCCTCTAGGGTCTCCCTGTCGATACCCAGGTCCGAGCCTAGCTCTTCGAAAAGCCTCCTAATGTTATGAGTGCGGGGGAATCCACCCCGGACCGCGAGGAGCACCGCCCTCAACGCCTTCTCTGCAGCCTGCTGCGACCAGAAGACCACGGACACCCTGTCATCCTCTAGCAGCGCCCTCTCTGCCCTCTCCAGGTCCCTCTTGGCCGACCGGAGCCAGAGGAGCGCCTCCTCGCGGATCGCCACTGGCGCCACCCGGCTCGCGGGGCTCTGAGGGGCCTCGCCGTGTAAACCGTAATAGTCTTGCAGCTTGCGATAGGCTCGTGGGAGTATGTCTTGGAGGCTAGCATCATAGACCGTCTCGTCGAAGAGGCTGAGAGGTTCCCGGAGAAGAGGAGGCGCCTCTCGGCGATGCTAGCCTCTGATATAGCGAGTGAGCCTCATCTCCGCAGCCTCCTCCTCGAGGGGCTGTTGAGGGAGGTTGCGACCAAGGAGGACCTCGAGAAGCTACGGGAGGAGCTGCGCAGGGAGTTTAACGAGAGGCTAGATGCTCTTGAGAGGCGTATCGAGAGGCTGGAGGAGAGGCTAGACTCGATGCTGAAATGGATGATAGGCTTGCAGGTCACCACCTGGCTGACCCTGGTCGCCCTCCTGCTCCCCGTGGTCCTCAAGCTGCTTAGCCTTGTTCGCTGAACGGGGCGGCACAACACCCACTATATAGGGTGATACGTGCACCCGTCTATACAGCGGGTCTGGTGTTGCCGCTTCCACCCGGGCTCCAGAAGAGGCTGCTCGGGGAAGAGATAGGAGTGGTGCTGAGCGGGGCCTCGTCGCTGACCGCACCGGTGGCGCTCCACAGGGGGTTCGCGGGCAGGGCTAGAGAGGAGATGATGGTCGCGGTTGTCGACGACGCGCTGCAGGGTGGCAGCCTCTACGGGCTGCTGCTGGGGAAGCTCCGGTTCATCACGCGCTACGAGCCATTCCTGCGACGCGGACTCCCTAACATCTACGTCTATGAGCCCACAAGCCTCGACAGTGACATACTCTCGCCGTTCACCAACGCCTACGTCGAGTTCTATGGAGTCGCATGGCTAGAGGTGGATGACGGCAACAACGTCAGGGGTGGGAGGCTAGAGCCTCCGAACTACGCGCCCCACCCAGGCTCCCGCGTCTACCTGTTAGACCGCCCGGACCTCCTGGAGCTGGTCGCCTCTAGGAGCGGGTTGAGGGTCGGGAGACACCCGTACACCGGCTGGGAGCCACCGATAGACCCCGAGGCTCTCAGGATGCACGTAGGGGTGTTTGGGGCAACCGGGATGGGCAAGAGTAGGCTCGTGAGGAGGCTCGCCAGGGAAGCCTCGAGACACTACTCGGTGATAATATTTGACCACAGCGGCGTCGACTACGCCCCGGCCGCCAGGGCGCAGGGCTACCCGGTGATAGACGGTAGTCGTGTCAGGCTGGACGAGGCGACGATAGCCGAGGTTCTAGTCGAGCTCATGGACATCCCGAGCAGCCTAGAGGATTACGTCTACGCAGCCGTCCACTGCCACCAGGGGATAATCAGAGGGAGGTATAGCAACGTATCCGAGTGTCTAACCTCGACGCTAGGCGGGGCGAAGCGATTCTACTCTGCGAAGAGGCAGCAGAGGAGGTGGACTAAGCACGACTTCGTAGAGACGCTTGTGGAGACGGCGCAGGCCCTCAACGCGAGGGGGCCGACGCTGGTAAAGCTGAGGCTCTACGCCGAGAGGGTCCCGGACCACGTATACCTGAGCTTCGGGGCTAGGACGGTAGACCCGGCGGATATAGTCGCCGAGGCGCTCAGAAGCCGCATCGTGGTCGTGGACCTCGGGGGCGAGGAGGAGATAGCGGCGAAACGCGCAATCATAGCGCAGGTTGTTGACGAGATATGGGGGGTTATACACGAGCTCAGGGAGCCCGTCGACATAGCGGTGTTCGTTGACGAGGCGCAGCACTATGCCTGCGAGTACTGCAGGCCCTCCAACACTAGGCTCGAGAAGGTGGCTAGGGAGGGTAGGAAGTGGGGCTTCTGGCTGCTAGTCGCAAGCCAGAGGTTCTCGAGGGACATCAGGCCGGGTATCAGGGCTAACCTCGGCACCATCTTCTTCTCGAGGCTGCAGGCCGCCACCGACCTCAACGAGCTAGCAGGCTACATGGACCTCGGCAACCTCAACCAGGCCTCGCTGGCGATGCTCGCGAGGAGGCAGTTCTACCTGGCGGGACTCGGCAACCCGCTGGGCAAACCTGTGCTGATAGAGGTGAGCCACGTGCCCGACAACGGCTTCTAGTAGCTGAGGAGCTGCTCCACCTCCGCCCTCTCAGCGCCGCTGTAAGCAGCGTTCGCCAGGAGGGTGATGTCGTAGGCGTCGAGCGTGATATACTCCTGGGCTGCTATTGCATACTGGGGCGTCATCGGGTTGAAGCCTATGCCCATAGCAGCCCTCCTCCTAGCCTCCTTCCTCATCAGGCCCTCGAGCATGGAGAACGCTTTGAGCGGGTCCTGCTCGGTTATCTCGCCGTAGAAGGTGCTCCGGAGCTTGAGTATCACGGACTCCCAGTCGCCCACCGCCATCTCCCTGGAGAGCTCCGGCAGCTTACATGGGCGTAGGGCCTCTAGCATCGAGGCTATGACGTCCCTCGGGCATCCCCTAATCGCCATCGCGAGCGACGCGCGAGCATAGAGTATGTCTAGGCGGGGGCATAGGTAGAAGCGTAGCTCCGCATGCTCCCTGTACACCTTCGAGAAGGTATAGGCGATGTAGTAGTCGATGGCCAGGTCTATCCCGTTGGCCCCCACCATCTTGACGAACCTGTCTATAAGCTCAGCCAGGCGGTAGTAGCGCCCCCTCCGCAACCCGTCCACAATACCCCTGAAGCTCCTGGTCTCGAGGAATAGCGTGTAGACGGTCGAGGCTATCGGGTCTGAGTCTGCCGCCAGGTCGTCCGGTGGCGGCGGCTCCTCGCCCGCGTAGGCCAGGCGGAGGAGCATAGAGACGTCCCTGGAGCCTATATAGGCGGAGTAGGCGAGGTTGATGAGCTCGTAGACGCCCTTCGCGTAGAGCCTCGCCTGCGCTAGGCGAGTAGCAACCCACCTTCTCGCAGCTATCTCGACGTCGCGGGGCGTCTCGAGCCTAGACGTGTACCCCGACACCTCGAGGCTCTTGAAGGCCTCCAGGAACGTCTGGAACGAGTATATCGACTGGGCGAGCGCCCTTATCCCCTCGGGTCCCGGAGACTCGCCGAGCGCGACCGCGAGCTTAGCCGCGTAGCCCGCGGGGCTACCTCCCCGATACCCTAACGGCACCAGCCAACACCTCCAGAGCGGCGTTCACAGCCTTCTCGAAGTTGCCCTGCGCGGTGACCTCGACGAGGGTGCGTATCTCCCTCTTCCTCCTCTCCATCTCCTCGCGTATCCTGGCAACCTCCTCGTCCGCCGCCCTCCTCACCCTCTCCCTAACCCTGTCGACGATGGCGTCGGCCAGAGCCTCGAGCCTCCTAGCCCTCTCCTCCGCAGCGGCCATGATGGAGGCGGCGTCCCTCTCAAGCTGAGACTCTATCCTCGACACCCTCTCCTCAAACTCCTTGGCGACGCGGAGGAGGCGTACAACATCCTCTGCCAAGCTCAACCCCCGGCAGACCTGGACACCGGGGAGATTTCAAGATAAGGGCCGCGCGTCCCACCCTGCCCGAAGGAGGGCCGGTGTGGAGGTCCACCCCTTCCCGAGCAGGGTGACGAGACCGGCGTTGCCGAGGCCCTCCTTTAACACCGTATAATCTTGTGGCTAGAAACCGACCGTACCCCAGTTATAACTCGTGCATCTGAAATATACGGGGTGTTGCTAACTCCTTGCAGGAGGAGGCGCCGAGGCTAAGCCTAAGGTGGATAGTGAGGCTCGCTATCCTGGCGCTGCTCGCCGCCGAGGGGAAGATGCACGGCTACGCGCTCTACAAGAGGCTCCTCGCCGTCTTCTCCAGAGCCAGGCTGGTCTCACCGAGCCTAGTCTACACGGTGATATCGGAGCTCGAGAAGGCCGGGATGATAAGAGAGGCTGGGTTCGTAGAGGGTGCCCCGAGCGGCGGGAGGAGGCTCCTAGAGATAACAGAGAGGGGGCTAGCCTACCTAGCCGAGCAGGGCGGCCTAGCCTGGAGGCTCTTTGCAGACCTCGCAACTATGATAGCGGAGGGCGAGATGCTGGCAAGACTACGCCTGGGTGACTACGGAGGCCTCCTAAACATAGCGGGCGACGCCGCCTCAACAGCGGAGAGGTTCCAGCGCATCGCCTCAAAGATACTCGAGGCTAGGAAGGGCGAAACCGAGGAGGCTACGTAGAGCGTCGAGAGGCAGATGGGCATATGCCAGGCTGCGATGCTGCAGCATTAAAGCTGCTAGACGAGGCGAGCGAGATGCTCGACAGGATAGAGGAGGTTACAGGCCTCGACTGGGAGGAGTTCGCCTCGGATTATAGGAACGCGTATACGCTCCGAATGCTCATAGTGGAGCTTGTAGAGGCGCTTGCAGCCGCTGTTGTAAGGCTGCTTAGGTGTAGAGGCGTGGAGCCCGGCGAGGGCTACGTCCAGGTGTTTAAGCGTGCAGCAGGCCGCCTACTATCCGAGAGCGACGCGGAGACGCTTGTTAGACTCGCCAGGCTTAGAAAACCTGATAGTCCATCGCTATTGGACGGTGGACGACCATCTCGTCTGGCGGACCGCGAGAGAGTCTGGAACGAGAAGGCTGCGAGAGATACTCGGTAGGCTACGAGCTGCTGCGCTGGGAGGAGGAGAGGAGGTTCGCCAGGAAGAGGGTTAGTGACGTGGAGAGGCTCGTAGAGAGGCTCACGGGGATACTCGCCGAGGATGAGTGCGTGCTACTCGCGATACTACACGGGTCACTGCTCGAGACGGACAAACCCCGCGACATCGACCTGGCAGTCTACCTTGACCCAAGATGCCCGCCCACCCACCTCCTAGACCTCATAGGCAGGGTGGAAGACGCGACAGGCCTGCCAGCAGACATACAGCTTCTCAACGAAGCGCCACCCTCCTTCACGCTCCACGCGCTACGCGAGGGTGTGGTGCTGGTGGAGAAGCAACCCCTTCTCACAGCACAGCTGTATCTACGGGCTGTCGACGAGCTCGAGTTCTCGCGGATAGCGTTCAGGGGGTCATCGCGGACAGCAGTCAATGCGCTCAAGACGACCAGGGTATAGTCGGCGCGCGTAACGAGCTAAGGCCTGCCCAATGGTTACACCGCTTTACCTAGAAAAGTAAGGCGAAACGCCGCGGAGACGGGCGAGACCTACACGGGGTCGGCCCCCTAGAAGGGTAGGCCCTCCCTAAGCCACTTGGCCGCCTCTATCGCGTGGTACGTGATTATTATGTCGGCGCCTGCCCTCTTTATCGCCGTGAGTATCTCTAGCGTCACGAGCCTCTCGTCTATCCAGCCTTTCTCGGCCGCCGCCTTCACCATTGAGTACTCGCCGCTGACGTTGTAAGCCGCTAGCGGGTATTCGGGGAACGCGTCTTTAACCAGGCTTATCACGTCGAGGTAGGCTAGGGCGGGCTTCACCATCAGTATATCCGCGCCCTCCTCGACATCAAGCCTAGCCTCTTTGATAGCCTCCAGGGCGTTCCTCGGGTCCATCTGGTAGCTCCTCCTGTCGCCGAAACGCGGCGCGGACTCGAGGGCCTCCCTGAACGGCCCGTAGAATCCGGAGGCGTATTTCACCGCGTAGCTCATTATGCCGACGTCGCTGTACCCGGCCTCGTCGAGCGCCTCCCTGATAGCCTTCACCATCCCGTCCATCATCCCGCTGGGCGCCACGAAGTCCGCCCCTGCCTCAGCGTGGCTGACGGCAATCTCAGATATCACCTTGAGGGTCTCATCGTTGTCTATCACGGTCACCTCTATCGGTCCCTTCTTCCTCCTCTTCGGGATGCCGCAGTGCCCATGAGTCGTATAGTTGCAGATGCAGACGTCCGTGAAGATGACGAGCTCCTCGCCGAACTCCCTGCGCAACAGCCTAACAGCCCTCTGGACGACACCATCCCTCCTGGCCGCGACAAGCCCCTTCTCGTCACGCTCCTTGGGGTAGCCGAAGAGGAGGACAGCCTTGACACCCAGCTCCAGAGCCTCCCTCACATACTTCACGAGCTCATCGCCGACGGGGAACCGGTACTGGCCAGGCATAGCCTCGATGGGCTCCGGCTTATCGATATCCTCCCTGACGAACACGGGAAGAATGAAGTCGCTCGGGGAGAGGCTAGTCTCGGCGACAAGGTCGCGTATAGCCTTGGTTGCACGGAGGCGGCGTGGGCGTAGGAAGGGGAAGCTCACCAGAGCCACCATCTGGTTCGAAACCGCCCCGGCGGCTAAATACTAGGGCTGCGTCCGAGCAGCCTCCTCACCGCCTCACGGTGGATGGGCGTCTGCCATGCATACCGCCTCCCGATGCCAAGCTCCTCATCCCTCTCGGGCGGAGGCTCATCCACCCAGAGGCTTGGGTTGCGGCTCCCGAGTCTAACAACCAGGTTCTTCTCGACGAGCTCCTCCACCAGCCTCTCCGTCTCCGGGTACGCCTCGAAGAGGACGTCGGGGTCGTTGACAGCCTCTTTTAGAACCCTAAGCTCCTCCACGCTTAGCCTCTTCACAAGCTCCTCCAGCCCCTTGGCCTCAACCATCATCCCGACGACCACGTCAACATCCCATCCGGAGACGTAGAGCTGTTCAAGCATCCTCGGGTTGCCGCCCGCCCACCTCCAAGCCTCTTCGAAGCCTGGCTTCTGGCCCGGCAGCCTCCCATATAGCGCCTCGAATCCAGCCCTGCCCATGTTCCACATTGAGAGCGTCAAAGCCCACATGTGTCTCCCAATCCGCCGCCGAGACACACCCTCGCTTGACGCCACGAGCACCACTATACGCTCATAGTCTCCCGGAGGATGCTCGACAAGGTTCAACAGCATCTTGACGTAGGCTTCTGCACGCTCCACCCCGATAGCCTGGAATACATCGTCGGCGAGGAGGGCCAATCTTGGCCTCGAAAGCCTCCTCATAAGATAGGCTGCGATATCGACAGCCGCCTCTGCTATCCTGGAGTAGGGGTCAGGCAGCATGGAGAGAGCCTCGCGTACAACCCCGCGTATGGAGGGCGAGTGGTAGATGCGCTCCTCTAACCTCTCGGCGAGCGGATCGACATAGACTACGTGGTACCCGTGCTCCTCCAGGAGCAGCGCGGCCTGACGCAACAGCGCCGTCTTGCCGCAGCCCTCCGGGCCGTAGATTACGACGGGCAGTCCCGTACCCCTCTCGGCAACCTCCTCAAGCCACGCGACAGCCACGTCCCTATCGACAAACTCCACCTCGACGCCCGCGAAACGCAGCCGAACCCTGCCAGCCACATAGAGCCACCCAACCGCCCACTATCCAAAACGCGTCAAAGACGCTCCTATAGGCGCAGCACACGCCTCCTTATTAGCATGGAACGGTCCACGCCACCAGCGGTGGAGTATGAGCCTCCATCTCGAAGCAGAGGGTTCAAGAGCCTGGCGAGCCTCCGGGTTCGGCTTAGCCATGTGTCAGTCCTCCTGGGTCCACCCGCCTCCGGCAAGAGCAACATACTCGAGGCTCTCGAGCTCATCGGGCGGCTCCTAAGGGTCGGGGTGGAGCCGCGGGCAGGGCTCTGGCTGAGCCCGTTCAGCGTCGGACCGCTCAATACATACGTGCGCGGCGTCTCCTGCACAGACCTGTTGACCCACTATACGCCCGTGGACAGCCTCCGTGTTAAAATAGAAGTTGGAGGCTCGAAGATAGAGGCTGTTGCGCGGTGCACCTCGCCGACGCTTCTCACAGCCAGAGTTGAAGCCGTTGATACAGACAGGGCTGCAAAACTGAGATACACCGTCCGAACGACACTGGAGCCTAGAGCCTGCAGGGTATCGGTCTAGAGCTTTCCTAGTTCTTTGAGCTTCTGTTCGACTAGGTCTGGGACTTCCGTCGGTATCCTTGCTACTGGTATCCCGGCCTCCTGTAGAACCCTAGCCTTCTCCTCGGCCGTGCCCCGGGAGCCAGTGACTATTGCGCCTGCGTGGCCCATCCTCTTGCCTGGGGGCGCGTTGCGGCCAGCCACGTAGGCTACCAGCGGCTTGTCTATCTCTCCCTTCTTGTAGGCCTCTGCGAGCCTCTCCTCCTGGTCGCCTCCGATCTCGCCTATCACGACGACGAGGTCCGTCTCGGGGTCGTCGTTGAAGAGTTTGACCGCTTCCACCAGGTCGGTGCCGATTATCGGGTCGCCTCCGACGCCTATCACGGTTGACTGCCCTATTCCCCTCTCTGTGAGCATGGCTGCAATCTCGTAGGTGAGCGTGCCGCTCCTCGATACTATCCCGACTCGGCCCGGCTTGAAGTACTGGTGTGGCATTATCCCTAGCTTGGCCTGACCCGGGGTTATGACGCCGGGGCAGTTTGGGCCTATGACGCGGACCCCCTTCTCCCGGGCGTAGTTGATTGCGCGTAGCGAGTCGTGTATCGGGATGCCCTCTGTTATCACGACTATCAGCTTGATGCCGGCGTCCACCGCCTCCATTATCGCGTCGGCAGCGCTGGGCGCCGGTACGAAGATTATGCTCGAGTTTATCTCGGGGTGCTCCCTGACAGCCTCCTCGACGCTATCGTAGACGGGGACGCCGTGCACCCTCTCGCCGCCCTTGCCGGGGGTGACCCCCGCCACTATCCTGGTGCCATAGTCCAGCATGAGCTTGGTGTGGAAGCTGCCGTAGCGCCCGGTTATACCCTGGACGAGGGCCACCGTCCACTTGCCTACGAGCACGGGCATCTAGGCACCACCCCCGAGCTTCTTCGCGAGCTCAACAGCCTCCCGTACGGCCTCGTCCATCCTCCGGTACACTTTGAATCCCTTCTCCTCGAGTATCCTGCGACCCTCCTCCTCCATGGTGCCGACGAGCCTCGCTACCAGCGGCTTCCTGGTCTTCGACTCCTCGTAGGCAGCCACTATGCCGTAGGCAACCTCGTCGACGCGGGTTATGCCGCCGAACACGTTGACGAGTATCACCTTGACGCGCGGGTGGCGGAGGAGTATCTGCACGGCCTTCTTCACCTTGTCGCGTCGGGCGCCGCCGCCGATGTCGAGGAAGTTGGCGGGCCTACCACCGTAATGGTATATCATGTCGAGCGTCGCCATTGTGAGCCCGGCTCCGTTCCCGATGACGCCTATGTCCCCGTCGAGCTCGACATAGGCCAGCCCGTAGAACCTCGCAATCCTCTCCATGCCCCTCAGCTCATACTCGCGCAGCTTCTCCAGCTCAGGGTGCCTGTACACCGCGTTATCGTCAACGATCATCCTGAAGTCTAGGGCTACTAGCCTCCCGTCCTCGGTGACCGCCAGGGGGTTCGACTCGACGAGCTCGGCGTCGAAGTCTATGAGTATCTTGTACATAGCCTTGGCTATCTCTTCGAACTGGCGGAGGAGCTGCCCGTTCAGCCCGAGGTTCTTCGCCACCTTCCTAACCTGGTAGCCGCGGAGCCCGACGAACGGGTCTATGT
>WAOO01000122.1 GCA_015521195.1 Pyrolobus sp.
CGCGGGGGCCGCGCCTCCCTCCCTTCCTCCTCCTACCCCTCCTCCTAGGCCGAGGAGGCACATAGTAGAGCTCGTCGCCCGGCTTGACCTCCTTCAACACCTCTTTAGACTCGGGTTTCACGACCAGCAGGGGCGAGTCAACCGGGCCTATCACGTCGAGAAGCGTCCCGTACTTCCTGCGGAGCTCCCGGTCGTAGACGGGTAGGCCCAGCTGGGGCAGCCTCTTGGGGTCGTCCGGCTTCACGACTATGTACCCGTTCCTCGTCGCGTGCAGCACTACGCCCAGCCTCCTTACCGCCAAGCCATACCCCCACGGGGGCGGTGCCACCCGAGTATTATCTGGGAGGCGTGTAGACGACACCACCCAGGTAGTACAAGTGGTCATACTCTTTGATGTGTGCGATTAAACGCGGCATGATACGGGCCGTTTACACTCCTCAACGGCTTTGCTGATAAGCCGTCAGCCCCGCGGCGTGCCTCGGGGGCGGCGCGTGGACCCATCCAGGAGAAAGGCGCTCATAGCCCTAGGCGGCGCAGCGGTGGCGCTCGCGGCAGGCTATGTGATTGGAAGGTCTCTAGCCCCGGCCGCTCCCTCGAAGACCGTACCATCCTCCACCTCCACGTCGCCCGCCCGCCTCACCGAGACCCCCGTCGCCCACGCTAAGCCCCTCAAAGCGTACTGGGTGTATGTCGGCCCCGTCGGAGACCTTGGCTGGAGCTATGAGCACGACCAGGGTAGGAAGTACGTCGAGAGCGTGTTGAAGGGACTCGTTGAAACCGGCTACATCGAGAAGGTGCCGGAGGACCAGGTCGGCCAGGTTATAGACAATGCGGTCGCCGAGGGGTACGAGCTGATATTCACCACGAGCTTCGGCTACATGGACGAGACTAACAGGAAGGCGGGGCAGTATCCGAGTGTACTCTTCGGCCACTGCTCCGGATACAAGAGGATGCACCCCAACATACTCACCTACTTCGCCGAGGCGTACCAGGCGTACTACCTCGACGGTATAATAGCGGGCGCGATGACCAAGACGGGTAAAGTGGGGTACGTCGCGGCGCAGCTGATACCCGAGGTGAGGAGGCACATCAACGCGTTCGCCATCGGCGTCAGGGAGGGGGCGAAGCTCGCCGGGAAGAACCCCAAGGAGGTCAAGGTGATAGTCAAGGGGCCTCTTGGCGCCTGGTATGCGCCCGACAAGGCGAGGGCTGCCGCAGAGGCCCTGATAGCCCAGGGTGTCGACGTGATAGCGTTCACCGAGGACTCAACCGCCATAGTGAACACGGTCGCAGACTACTACATGAAGGGGAAGAGGGTCTACACCTTCTCCCACTACAGCGACATGAAGAGGTTCGTGCCAAAGGAGGCTAAGAATGCAGTCCTCGCGGGTCAGATTGTAGACTGGGGGCCCCTCTACCTCGAGATAGTCATCCGCGCGCTCCTCGCCAAGACGCTCAACCCGGAGAGGCCGGGCGAGACGCCGGTATGGTCGGACTTCCCGCCTTCCACGCCGCGCGACTACTGGTGGGATATGAGGATGGGCGTCTTCGACATTGCTCCCCCCAGGGAGTTCCGCGAGAAGTACCACACCAAGTGCAAGCTGATACCCGACATCTACGAGGACGGGAGGCTAGTCGAGTACATGGGGTGCCTGAGGAGGGTCGAGGAGGAGGTGATACGCAGCTACGTCTCCAAGGATATACCCGAGGACGTGCTAAACTATGTGCTCAAGAGGAGGCGCGAGATTCTAGACGGCAGCTGGGACCCGTACACGGGCCCGATATACGACAATAAGGGCAGGCTTAGGATACCGCCGGGCATGAGGGCGAGCCACGACCAGCTATGGAACATCGACTGGTTCGTAGAGGGGGTAGTCCTCGCGTGAACCGAGTTATTCTCGCCGCGAGGGGCATCTCCAAGACATACCCGGGCGGTATACGCGCCCTCGACGGCGTAGACTTCGAGCTCCGGGAGGGTGAGGTGCACGCGCTGCTCGGGGAGAACGGGGCTGGCAAGTCGACGCTCGCCAAGATACTCTATGGCCTCGTCTACCCCGACCGGGGCGTCGTAGAGTATCGGGGTAGGCGCGTCGAGCTGCTGTCGCCTCGCGACGCCCTCTCCCTGGGCATACTCTACGTGCCGCAATATCCTCTCCTCCCCCGCGGCCTCACCGTAGCCGAGGTTGTAGAGCTCTACGCGGAGGCTAGGGGGTTTAGAGGCGAGCCCGTCTCTGCGGTTAAGGGTGCAGCCGAGAACCTCGGGTGGAGCATAGATTTTGACGCCGACGCCGACAGTCTCGGGCTGGTTGAGCGTCAGAGGCTCTTCCTCTCGCTCGCCCTCGGCCTAGGCTTCGAGGTGCTCATCCTCGACGAGCCCACCTCCTTCCTCTCCGGCGTCGAGGTAGAGAGGCTCCTCAAGAGGATAGAGGATGTCAAGGGCAGGGTCAGCATAGTCTACATCACCCACCGTATCGGCGAGGTTAGGCGGATAGCCGATAGGGTCACGGTGCTACGGGAGGGTAGGGTCGTAGCAAGGATAGACGACCCATCCTCGGTCAGCGACGAGGAGCTCGTCTCCCTCGTTGCCAGGAAGCGCGGGTTGAGCGCTATTGGGCGCAGGGGCGGTCGCCGCGGTAGGGTGGTGCTCCGGGTCGAGGGGTTGCGGGTTAGGAGGGATGACGGGAGGCTAGCCGTCGATAATGTGAGTTTCGAGGTGAGGGAGGGCGAGGTTGTGGCGATTGTCGGGATAGAGGGTATGGGGCAGCGTGAGCTTCTCGAGGCTATAGCGGGTCTTAGGAGGCCGGAGTCCGGCCGTGTGGTGCTCGACGGCGTTGTCGTGGATGATGTGAGGGTTTTCAGGCTGGCTGGTGGCAGGTTTGTACCCGGTGAGAGGCTTGAGGCCCTCGCGGCCGACATGACCGTACTCGAGAATATAGTCTCGCCTCTCCACGCCGCCAGGATAGTCTTCGATAAGCTCGTATTGAGGGTCTCCAGGGCGCTATCCCTCGCCAGCAGGGTTGTCGACGAGTATGGGATTGTGGGTGGCCCGCGCAGCAGGGTGGGTGAGCTCAGCGGAGGCAACCAGCAGAAGGTGCTTCTCGGGAGAGAGATGGGTGTTGAGGGGTTGAAGCTGCTCGTGATGCACAATCCTACGGCGGGCCTCGATGTCGCATCCTCCAGGCTCGTGCTAGAGAAGATAGCCGGTCTCGCCGATAGGGGTGTGGCTGTGCTGTTCTCCACGCCGTTCATAGAGGAGGCGGCCTTGGTTGCGGATAGGATTCTAGCCTGGAGGGGTGGTAGGGTCGCGGCTGTGTTCGAGAGGGGGACGCCCGTTGAAGAGATCGCCAAGGCTATACTCGCGTAGACGGGGGCTCTTCATACCACCTATACGTGCGCGTGTAGAGCCTCTGGGCGTAGTCCCCCTCTACAGGAGGCTCGTGGCCTACTCGGTCGTCACCGTGGTCACGGTGCTCGCCCTGCTCCTCCCCTTTATAGCCTCCGGGACGCCCCTCTCCAGGCTCGCTGGCTACCTGCGCGTTGTATCTTCCCCGGTAAGCCTCTACAACATAGCCAGGTATACCGCGGCGATGATGCTCACGGGTCTCGCGGGTGTCGTCGCGTTTAGGAGTAGGGTGTGGAATATTGGGCTAGAGGGCTACATGATAATCGGGGCTGTTGCCACCCTCGCAGCCGCTCATATTGTGAGGACTGGTGGTCTCACCCTCGTCCTGGAGTCGGTGTTCGCGTTTCTAGCGGCGGGCGCCTATGGCGCGATTGTAGCCGCCCTCTACCTGCTCGGGATAAACGAGGTTGTCGCATCCATGATGATGTATTATGTAGCGGTGTACATCCTGTTATACGTTGTTTACCGTGTATGGCCTAGCGCGTACGGGGGCTTCCCCTACTCGCCTCTACCGGGCCCGAGGCAGCCCGTGTTGCTCGGCGCGCCGGCGATGCTCTACGTCGGTGTAGTCCTCGCGGTTGTCGCGGAGCTCGTATACCGGTATACGCTGCCGGGGCTCGTAGCTAGGCTTGCAGGTTCGAACGAGAAGGCTGCGAGGATAGCTGGCTATAGGCCTAGGCTTGTAAAGGTAGCTGTGCTTATACTCTCAAGCGCCCTTGCTGGTCTCGCGGGCTTCCACGAGGCTAGTGTCAAGGGGTTTGTGGATAGGGGGTTTGCGAGCCTCGGCTACGGGTTCGCTGGCATAACCGTGGCTTTCCTCGCATCCCTCGAGCCGCTCTATGTGATACCCGCGGCGTTCTTCATGGGCCTGATGTACCATTTCGGCAGCTATGCGAGCATGTACGTGCAGGGCGGGTTTGCAGCCTACTTCTACTACCTGCAGGGCATCCTACTGCTAGCCGTTATAGCCGCAAGAACCCTTCCAAGGTACCGCATCATACTGGAGGTGTCGCGCGGGTGACTGGAGCGGCTACAGCCATAATCCTGGCTAGTCTCGTCAACAACGCTGCGCCGATAGTGGCTGCCGTGCTGGCCGAGACTGTCTCGGAGAGGAGCGGTGTGCTCAACCTCGGCCTTGAGGGTGTAATGCTCATAGGTGCTTTGACTGCTGCGTGGGTCGCAGTTGCCACGGGTTCGGTTGAGGTTGGGCTGCTTGCAGCTGCTGCAGCTGGGCTGGTGGTCGGCGCCCTGTACGCCCTCCTGGTTAACGGGTTGAAGCTCAACCAGATTATCGCTGGCGTGGCTGTCTACATGCTTGGCGTCTCAGTGTCGACCATGGCTGGGCGTTGGCTTGAGAGGTTTACACTCCCGCCGCCTGCAAGCATAGGCGTGTTCAACGTGGCTCCCCTCGTGGTCCTGGTGCTCCCGGTGCTCGTCCACCTATCGTTGAAGGTTACGGGTTTTGATAGGCTGATGAGGGCGGTAGGCGACAACCCGCTTGCAGCCGACATGATGGGCGTCGATGTTGCCAGGGTTAGGAGCGTCGCGGTGCTCATTAACGGTGCTCTTGCGGGCCTCGCGGGAGGCCTCATAGTGGGGTATATCGCGAGACGCTGGATTACCATGGTTACAGCTGGGCTTGGCTGGCTTTCGATAGCGTTGACTCCGGCGACCCTCTGGGAGCCCATCCTAGCCTACATACCGGGCGTCGTGTATGCCGGTGCAGTCGTCCTCCGCTATCTCGGCGTATTCTCCACGCTACCCCCTGAGCTTCAAAACGCCGTGCCATACGTGGTAGTGTTGGCGGTTGCGGGGGTTGCTGCGAGGGCGGCTAGGAGGTATATACCGAGGAGTCTCGGCTCCATCTATGTGCACGGTGCGAGCGTGTGAAATGCGACCATGTGGTGCTCGGCGTTGATGAGGCTGGAAGGGGGCCGGTAATAGGCCCGATGGTTGTGGCCGGCGTCGCCGTGTGCAAGGACGATGTTTACAGGCTTGAGGTAATCGGGGTGGATGATAGTAAGGTGTTGAGCCCTGTGCAGCGCAGGAGGCTGCTGAGCGCGATAGAGGCTGTTGCGCTGCAGATAGTCAGGGTTTATGTGGAGCCCCGGCTGATAGACTGTGAGAACCTCAACATCATAGAGAGGAATACAGTGGCGTTCATCGTCGGCCGCGTCCTCGACGTCTTCGGGGGCAGGCTTAGAGAGGTGTATGTGGATGCCGTGGGTGACCCGGGTAGACTCTCGTCTATCGTGCGGGGAGTGGGGTTCCGGGGGCGTCTAGTAGTCGAGCCTAAGGCTGATGCCAGGTACCCGGTGGTCTCGGCCGCCAGCATAGTGGCCAAGGTGTATCGCGACGAGGCTATCGAGGAGCTTCGGCGGAGGTATGGTGTCAGGGGGTCGGGGTATCCTACCGACCCGGAGACCATCGAGTGGATTAGGGAGGCTTATGCGAGGATGAGGGAGCCGCCGTGGTTCGTCAGGAGGAGCTGGGGGACGTTGAGGAGGATAGCGCCGGGCTGGTATAAGGCTAAGAGGGTTAGGGGCGGGAGGGGTGGCCAGAGGAGCCTCCTGGACTACCTCTGAGTACCTATGCTCCCCGTCAGCTTCTCTGTCAGCCTCTTCCTCCTCTCGCCCTTCGCTATTCTCACCGCGAGGCTCGACATCCTACGTATGGCCGCCTTCCACTCGTCGTCGGAGACCCTCCGGTAGAAGAGTAGGACGCCATTCTCTGTTATCTTGTAGCCCGTCTTGATGTACTTCTGGCCGTTCTTCTCGGCGAAGACAGTGCAGTAGTGTATGAGGCATATTATCGGTTTGTACTCGCGGCCGTACTCGGCTTCAAGCCTGCACCTCCTCCGCCTCACATCGTAGAAGATGCATTGCCCGCCCGGCCCGGTGCCTAGATAGTAGACTGTTACCACGCCGCCGGGTGTGAGCACCCTCTCCTTGGGCTGGGCTTCCAACGCGAGCTGTAGGTCCGGAGGCAGCTTTGAGACCTCAACGTCGAGCATGAATGCCCCGCTTTTAGCCGCGCAGCACCTCCCGCAGCCCTCCGGGCAGACCATCCTGTACGCGTCTTTCAACACGCTCTCGTCGAGCTCCTCGAAGACAAGCCTGTTTACATGGGTTCCAGGTGTCGGCTTAAACGCGACCAGGAGCCTCTTGAGACGCGGGGAGTAGTAGACGCCTATAAACCACTTCTTCAGCCTGGCGGCTTCGCGGAGCGCGTAGATATTCCAATCCTTCCTCCTCGGCTCCTTCAACACGTATATCTTGCCCATATACCCAGCCTTGGGTTAGCCTCGGCCGTTGAGCCCCTCTTATAGGAGATGCCTCTAGTATACTTTCGCCCCGCTATCACATCGCCTTGCTGCTGTTTCACCGTAATGGAAGAGTGTGATGGTGAAGGGGTATCGTATACCGGGCTTGTCGTGGAGGCTGGCGTTAGGGGCCAGCAGGCCGCCGGAGAGCGTGGTTGCTCACTCGTACAGCATGTTTGAATTCCTATTGTACACTAGGGAGGGTAGGGAGGCTGTAGCAGTCGATGTTCACCGTGGCCTAGTCTGGCGCGAACCGGTGACAGGCGGCCGTTATGTCGGCAGAGGGTTGAGGGTTGAAGGCAAGAGCATAGTTGACACGGGCGGCCAAACCCTGCTAAAGCTTGGCCTAGAGCCTCGCACCGTGGTCTATGGGCGTAGGCTTGTAGCGATAGGCGATGAGAAGAGGATGAGGCTCGTTGACCGCTCGCTGCTCGAGGAGGTTGGTGAGGTAGATGCTCGTAAGTCTAGAGTCGTGTCGGACGAGTATACGCTCCTAGTCTATGGTAGAGTGCGGCGCGGCTACCTCCTAGCAGTGGATTCGATATCAGGCTTCAGCGTGGAGAGGATGAAGAGGAGCGTGAGGAAGCTCATAGCTTCTAGAGGGTGTTTCGCAGCCTGTGATAACACCGGGTGTATAGTCGGGAATGGGTCTATCGAAGCGAGCACTACTGTAGATACAAAGCCTCTCACGGCACTCAAAGGAGGATGCCTAGTGGCGCTCAATGCAGAGAAGGGTTCGATAATAGCTGTCGTAGAGAGCGAGGGCAGTATAGAGGTTATAGACTCGTGTAACGACATGCCAGAGGTGGTATACTCTGATGGAATACTCGCAGCATATACCTGCGATGATAGCGTGAGGCTGGTGAAATCCGGGTCACCTATACCCGAGTATATACATGCCGGTGGTGTGCTCGTAACGCCATCCTATCGTGCTAGGGTCGAGGAGGGGGAGGTAAAGCTCCTCAACATAATGTATGGCGAGGATGTAGAAGTGTTGCTGCCCGTCGAACACTATATGGTCGTCCATAGGGACTCTATAATGGCTCTCAGCGGCGGATGGCTGTACTCGATAGACCTCGGAGACCCGGCGGAGATGGAAGTCGAGGAGGGGGAGGACGCCGAATGCCCGATGAAGATTCGGGTTAGTGTAGAGGGGTACCACATCCTAGGGCTAGAGGCTAGAGGCGAGCATGTAGAGACGGCGGGCGTAGAACCTCGGCCTATGGGCGGCAAGCTATGCCTCCGCCCCCTAAAGCTGCAGGGCGTGTACAACCTAAGGCTAGAGGCTAAGCTTGCACCCCCCATGGTGGTAGAGGCTAGCGTCTCTCTACAGCCGCCAAAGCCGCGGATACGAGCTGTTATCATTGAGGCGCGGGAGGCTGAAGGAATAGCCTTACTGTACAGCGATGGAAGAATGGAAGGCTTCCCGGCTAACCGCGCCGTGCTAGTAGAGATTCACAACGCGTGGTTTAAGCCTTTGAAGGGTCTCCGGCTTCTGCTCGTTGAAGGAGGCCGGGTGACCTACGAGACAAGGATAAGCGATAGAAGTGTAATCCTGATGCCCCTGAAGCTCAGTGGAGAGCCTCGAGTGGTAGTCGACGCTGGCGATGTGAGCCTAGAATATGCTCCGGAGGACGTCGCGTCGTTAAAACCCTTGGGCGAAATCAGCCTAGCTGCAGTAGACCCGTTAGACGTCAGAAGAGCATCTATCATGCTGGAAGGTGTCGATGCAGAAGCCGTCCTATTAGATGGCGCCAGGTGTATACCGTATGGTAGAGACTCTTGGCGCTGCGTGACCAACGTGTGGCTAGACACGCACGAAATATGCACGTGTAGGCGGGCGGCGTTGCAGGAAACAACACTCCTATGTGCATGTAGAAAGCTGGACCTAGGGCACAGCATCAGGTCGCGCTACGCCAGCGTCGCTAGTCTTAGCGTGGCGGACCCGGTGCAGGTTGATTCCAGGAATCCGGTTCTACAGCTACACGTGCATCTAGACGAGGGCGGCATGCTACCCGTAGAGGTGGAGGTCGGAGATAGGAAGGTTATCCGCGTGATGCACGTTGGTAGAGGGCAACATGATATATCTTTGAAGCTCCCCAGGCTCCAGGAGGGCGTTTACAACGCAAGAATCTCTGCGGCTGCACGTGACAAGCTTCTAGACGCGTCAACGATAATAGTATACTCGCGGGAGCCGAGCATAATCTATGTCGAGGCGTCGGGCAGGAAGATTATATGCAGCGATGTGAACATAGGTCTCAGGTTGAACAAGACGCTCTTAACCCTGAAGCCAGGGGAATGCATAGAAACCGATGTAGAGCCGGAGCTTGTCGCGGCTCTCGACACCTGCGGCTATAGCGTAGAAGCTAAGCCGGTGAAACTGAACATCGAAAAGGCGTTAACAACGGCAGCCGCTGCGGCGTGGTTCATTGCGCGCGCCGCTAAAGTGAAGCTCTAAACTCAACCTGTAGCCCGCCACACTTCTCAAGCTCCGAAAGCTGCTTCAACACGTATTCTCTTATCTCGCGGATATCGGGAAGCTTTTCTACAATCTTGCCGTCCTTCATATAGAGCTTTGTTAGAGGCTCGCAGCCGCTTGGCGGTTGAACCCCGAAGGGCAAGACAAGGTGCCTGCACGGCCCACACCTGTATACCATCTTGGCGCCGGGCAGCTTGCCGCGTTTCGTGCGCGGCGTGAAACCCGAGCCATAGTCTACCTCGACGATGTCCATACTGATGTCTATGCTTGGCGGAAACGCTATACTAGTCCCTACGCCAAAGGCGTCTGCAACATCCCTAAGCTCCCTGACACTATCCTCATCCAGACCTCCGCTTACGATGATTTTGACATGCTTATAGCCGTGGAGGTCTAGAGTCCACCTAACCTCCTCTACAATCCTCCTCATGCTACCTCTCCTCGAGCTTGGAGTGTCGAGCCTCACCCCCCACAGCCTATCGCCCAACAGCCTGGCGGCCATGAGAGCCTCCTCCCTCTCATCGCAGAACGTGTCTACGAGCATAATCCGAGGCACATCCTTCTCGACATGCTCGTCGAACGCCTTCCAGGCCTCCCTCTGGTCCCCGAAGACTATGACTAGAGCGTGAGGCATAGTCCCCACGGGCTTCAACCCAAGGTATTTGCTTGAAGCCACCCCCGCGACAGCATCCACGCCGCCTATGTACGCCGCCCTATCAACGGCAGGCGCTATCGCCGGATGGACAGCCCTAAGCCCGAAGAACAGCACCTGTTTCCCTCCAGCCGCGAGCTTTACACGAGCAGCCTTACTTGCAACACTACTCTCATGCCTCAATACGCCGAGGACGGCGGTCTCAAGCTCGGCAAACTCGTAGTAAGGCCCTTCGATTATCATAAGCGGCTCGTTAACCCCGAAGACGGTGCCCTCGGGGAGAGCATAGACGTTCACACTCCTACCCTCTAGTATCGCGAGCGCCTCCTCAAGCCCCGCGAATACAGCCCAGCCATAACCCCTAGGGAGGCTCGTGACGTGGAACTCAGCCCTAACCCGCCTATCCCTCAACCCGCTCTTCTCTAGAATACGCTTGGTGCGCAGGAAGTAGATGTCGGCCGTCTCACCCCTCCTAATCTCATCGACACTTGCAACGTATAGCCGGGGCTTCTCCATAACAGGCCCCGAGTTGTACAATTCAACCCAGACTATCCGTATTTTCCTCCCTAGAGGCGCCTGCCCTAGGGGCGGCGGTTGGAGATACAGGAGCTTCTATCGAAGTTCGCAGAGGCGGTGGAAGAGAGGATTAGGAAGATAAACGAGATGCACGAGAACCCCGTAGTAGACCTTGACGACAAGAGCTTCGAGAAGATGATAAACTCTGGAAAAGTCGTTGCAGTGCTATACACGGCCCCCTGGTGCCAGCCCTGCAAAGCATTCGAACCCCTATACGAGGCGGTAGCCAGGCGCATGGCGAGAGACGAGAGATTCGCAGATAGACTCGTCTTTGCAAGGCTGGATACAGACGCCTATCCGCAAATAGCGGACAAGCAGAACGTCGACCGTATACCAACAGTCATCATATACTATAAGGGCAACCCCGTCGACGTCATCGTAGGCGCTGTAACCGAAGACGAGCTGGTAAGAAGGGTTAGGGAGGTCGTAGAGCGAGTAGAGTGACGGTCGGCAAAGGGGGAGGTCTCTTCACAGCCCCCGCCGGGGGCTCGCCTCGGGGACAGCGCCTCCTCACCAAACCCTCCGGTTTAGGATGAAATCCGCCATCCTCTTAAACCCTACAATAAAGCCTGCCTTGCAGTCATCCAGCCCGGTCCTAGCCTCGAACCTGACAAGGTCTCTGAGACACTCGTCGCCAACCCCCAGGAGCCGGAATACCAGCGTGTAGAAGTATCTACACTCCCTGAGCATCAAGTACTCCCCGTCTATGACTGTGCATTTCACGCTTCGCAGGCCGCTTCTACACTTCGACTCGATTGTCAAACCAGAGTCTACGAACGCCCTCGGCGAAGCGCAGAGAGAGTCAACTCTAACTCCTTGCAGTACGCCAGCCGCGTCCAGCAGAGACGCAAGCACCCTACACCACGGCCTTCCACACCCTTCGCAGTCGAGAACAACCCCCTCCATGTCGCCGACTGTATGCTGGTCTCCCAGAGACATGCCAAGCCTGCTAAGCCTATAGACCGCTATCCACCTGGCGGCCCCCACGAGCCTCGCGATGAGCGGCTCAGAGCCCCTCGGAGGCTCATGGTCGAACACGACTATCCTTGGCTTGGCCGGGCTGCAGCCAAGCCCATCCGCCAGACTATACGCGACCGTAAGGCTCCTTGCCAGCCCCAGGGTCTCTCTTAGGCCGGTGCCATAGAGGAGTATGTTGAGAGGCTCCCCTCTGCCATAGACAGGCTCCAGTATGCTCACGAGCAGCCTCCCAACCCCCTCACAGCCGTTGACCACAAGCTCATACTGCTCCATGTGGACAGGCGCCGGGTTAAGCTCCTCAACACCAGCCATCTTTGCAGCCTCGACCGCGAACCCTGCCAAGTATAAGACGCCCCCGTCTACCAGGGCAGCCCGGGCTATGAGGAGTAAGGCCGAGGCCTGAACACCGAGATGTGGATAGAGGATGGCTCCGAGCCCTCACCTCTTCAGGAGCCGGAGGTGAGGCGGGAGGATCTTCTCGTCCTGGATGTAGCCCCCGTGTAGCAGCGCGGCTATCTCGGCCTTCGCAAGCTCATAGCCGAGGTAGGCGGCGTGCTCCGGGCTCACCCTAAAGTCTCTCACAATAAGCCTCGCAATAGACAACCCGTCCCTACCCCGGTACACCCTACGCCTCCCACTCTCAAAGTCCACATACTCGACGATTATCTCGCCATCATCGACCCCTATCCTGGCATACCCGCGGTCGAGGGAGGAGGGCGGAACCTCGCCCTCCACCCGTACAACCTCCCCTGCCTCCGGCTTCCACGCAGCGGGCTTCGACCCCAGCCCTAGGAGTGTGAGGTCGAGGCCAAGGTTCCGCGGCATATCCTTCTTGACGTAGGATGCTAGTGCGACGTCTAACGCTGCCCTGGCCTCGAGCGGCTCCACGCCCCGCTTGGCGACAACCCAGTAGACGCTAGCCTCGAGCTCGTAGCCTAGCAGCCCCCCGAGCAGATAGACGTGGAACGGGTCGGTGGCGACAGCGTCCTCGAGGCTAGCCAGGCTGAAGAGGAGTGGAATCCTCTCGCCGTTCTTCAACGCCGCGTCGCGTATAACTCGGTACGCCTCGATGCTCTCTGCGAACCCGAAGGGCGGGGGCACGAGTATAGGGTCGAGGATTACATGCTCGAAGCCATTCTCCCACGCCTTCTTCAACGCCATGGTAAGCAGCCTTATCTTCTCGCTCGGGTCCCTCGGGAACATCTTGCGCTCCTCGTCGAGAGGGATGAGGGTGTAGAAGGCGGAGTCCCTATACCTCCGTAGCTCGGACAACATCTCTATAGAGACGCCCGCCACTAGCCTAGCGCCCCTCTCGAGAGCCTCCACCATGCGGTTCACGCGCCTAGTCTCGATGCCGAATGGTACGTCTCCAACGATATCCACGAACTTCGACAACACATCCCTAAACTCTTCGTCGCCGAGCCACTCTTCGTCACCAAGTACGATGAAATCGGGCCTAGCCTCCTTCACCATGTTCACAAGCTCGTCTAGCCTACCCGCCTCCGGGGTAACCTCGACGACTAGCGTATAGGCGGGGTGCAGGCGGAGGCACGCGCCCCTAATGCATACCTTCTCTGCTTTCGCGAAAACCCCCTCAACCACCTCGCGTATATCCTGCGTCAGCGTGCTGTAGTCGTCTCTGCCGCCACCCTCTACTATATCGCGGAGCACATAGATGAGGTCCCCGGGCGACTTGGGCCCCTTGACAACCCTCACTCCGAGCCTCTCAGAGGCCTCCCTAGGGTCTACGCCCGAGAGCCCAGGGACGATGATAACATCGTAGCTTCTGTAGTCCGGTTTTACGCGGGGGAGGCTCCGGACGAGAGACTCTGTGGATATCAGGCCGGCGACGGGAACGGGCAACGCGACGACATCTATGCTCTCGCAGCCCAGCATACGCCTAGCGTCTCGCGCGAAATCGGAGATGATGTCGAGCGCCTGTCTCCCGGTGACCAGTAGTATCCGTGGGCAGCGGCGAATGGTGGCCAAGGTATTACCTACCATTCTGTGTACCGCCTGCAGGCAGAATACCCTTCCGCCTCCGCATCCTCAGCATCCCGAGCAACCCACCAGCCGGTGAGAAGCTTTGAGATACACGAGGCTTGGGAGAAGGGGGCCGAGGATAAGCGTGATAGGGGTCGGCCTATGGCAGGCTGGCTCCAGGCTATGGGCTGGCCGTAGGCGAGAGACCCTCGAGGAGGTCAGGAGGGGGGTTAGGCTCGCCCTAGAGCACGGCATAAACTTCTTCGACACGGCCGAGATATACGGGGCGGGCCTCTCGGAGCGGATACTGGGAGAGGCACTCCGGGACGCCGGCGGCGACGCCATAGTCGCGACTAAGGTCGCAGGCTACAAGTGGACATGGTTCGATGTAAAGAGGGCTGTGAAGAAGAGCATAGAGAGGCTCGGCAGGACCCCCGACCTGGTCCAACACCACTGGCCACCACCCGTCTACGCACCGCTCTGCAGGCTAGCCCGCAGCCTAGAGAGGCTCATAGACGAGGGGCTAACCAGCCACATAGGCCTCTCAAACTACCCTACACCCCTCCTCGAGAAGATGCTAGAATGCATGCACCGCCACGAACCCGTCTCCAACCAAGTCCAGTACAGCCTAGCCTACCGTTCACCCGAGAACAGGCTCAAACCCTACATGGACAGGAGGGGCATGACGCTCATCGCATGGAGCCCCCTCGCTAAAGGCGCGCTCGCGGACCTAAGAGAGCCGAAGACACTAGCCCAGAGACTCGACCCGGTCTTCAATGCAGCGGCGAGAGACGAGAGGCTACAGGAGACGCTCGCAAGGATAGCGGAGAAGCACAGAGCCAGCAAGGCGGAGGTAGCCCTAGCCTGGCTGATAGCGAAGGGTGCAGTCCCGATACCCGGGTTCAGGAGAGCCTCGAGGATAGAGAGCTACGCGAGAGCGGCGGAGCTACAGCTAAGCGAGGATGACGTTAGGGCGTTGGACGAGGCGAGCAGAGAGTATCTTACAAGATGGGGCGTAGAGTATCGCTCGCTCCAGTTCTACAGGTGGATTCCAGGTATATTCCAGAGGCTAGCCCTCATACTAGGAGCCTAGAGGCCGACGAGAAACAACATGATGCGAGCCTAGGGTGAGGAAAAGTCCCTCGGAGCCCTGTAAAACCCGCCGGTAGGCCGCTAGTACTGCTCGATGAAGTCCTCGGGCTTCGGCGGCTCCGGCGGCAGGCCCTTCCTCTCCCTAATCTTCCTCACCAGGTCCCACAGCATGTTGTCAGGTACCGGCGCCCAGCGGCTGAACTCGGTGCCCCAGAAGGCGCGGCCAGCGCTGGCGCTCCTAAGCTCGGCTGCCAGGTCGAAGCTCTCCGCAACGGGAACCTCTGCGATTATCCTCATCACCATGCCCATGTCGACCATGTTGAGTATCTTGCCGCGCTTCTTGGTTATGACTGCTATCACGTTGCTCACGTACTCGTGCGGCACGCGGATGTCCAGCTTCTGGAGGGGCTCTAGTAGAGTCGGCCTAGCGGTCAGCATGCCAGCGTATATCGCGTTCCTGAGCGCGGGGAAGAGCTGCGCTGGGCCGCGGTGAGCCGGGTCCTCGTGGATTATCGCGTCGTGGAGCACCACCTTGACGCCCCTAACGGGCTCCTTGGCGAGCGGCCCCTCTTTCATCGCGAGCCTGAAGCCCTGGATGAGCGTATCCTTCACTTCGCGTAGGTGCTGTACACCGGTGGTCCTATCCACGAACACGTTGATGTTCTCGTCGATGGCCCATATGCGCTTAGCCTCGTCATAGTCCCAGCCCGCCTGGTCGCGGAGTATCTTCGCCCTCTCCCTCGGGTCCATATCGTCGGTGACGACGCCCTTCTGGATGAGCTCGATTGTCTTCTCGTCGAGGGGCTCGACGCTAACGTATAGCTTGTTGTGCTTGTTCGGGCTCTTGCCCTCAAACACCTGGCTCTTGGCGCGTATGGTCTCACGGTAGACTACTATCGGCGGCGAGGTCTTCACCTCGAGGCCGAAGTTCTCCTTGAGGTACCATAGGGCTATCTCGATGTGGAGTGGGCCCATACCGCTGAGCAAGTACTCGCCGGTCTCCTGGTTTATCTTGACGACCAGGTTCGGGTCCTCGATGCTAATGAGCTTCAACGCCTCGATGAGCTTCGGCAGGTCCCTCGGGTTCTTCGGCTCGATGGCGACGGTGACCACTGGCTCGCTGACGTAGTGTAGCCTCTCGAAGGGAGCCATAGTGTCCTTGAGGCTCATGTCTACGACAGTCTCGCCAGCCCTGGCCTCGTCGAGGCCGAGGGCTGCGGCGATGTTACCCGCCGGTATCTCGTCGACAACCTCGCGGTCTGGGCCCATGTAGATGCTGACCTGTAGCACCCTCTGCTTCTTCTTCGCGTTGACCAGCCACACCTCTACGCCCGGCCTAAGGGTGCCTGCGAAGATGCGGCCGGTGGCCACCAGCCTCCTAATCCTCGGGTCGAGCCTCATGTCGGCGACGACGAAGACGAGCGGCGCGTTCGGGTCAGCCTCCATCATAGCCTTGGCTATCTCGCTGTTCGGGTCACCCCTCCATATCTTCGGTATCCTGTACCTCTGCGCGGTCCTCGGGTCTGGTACAAACTTCACCACCATGTCTAGGAGGGCCTCGTGGAGCGGCGCCACCTTGGTGGCGAACTCTTCGACGGCCTCCTTGCCCTTGTTGTAAGCCTCTATCACGTCGCTGAACTTGATGCCCTTCTTCTCGGCCATCGGCACCGTGAAGCCCCACTTGTCCCTTGCGCTGCCAAAGGCCACGTTGCCCTTCTTCGGGTCAATCTTCCACTTCTCCTTGAAGCCAGGCTCGCCGTAGAGCTCTATGAGGTTGTTGACCTCCTTGATTATCTCGATGAACCTCTGCATTATCTGCTGAGGCGTGTACTTCAACTCCTTGATGAGCCTATCCACCTTGTTGATGAAGAGTATCGGCCTAACCCTCTCCTCCAACGCCTGCCTCAACACCGTCTCGGTCTGCGGCATCACACCCTCGACGGCGTCGACGACCACGATGGCACCGTCTATCATCCTGAGGCTCCTGGTCACCTTGCCGGAGAAGTCCACGTGGCCCGGCGTGTCAACCAGGTTGATGACATAGGGCCTACCCTGATATTCGTGGTAGAGGCTGATGTTGGCGGACTTGACGGTGATGCCGCGCTGCTGCTCGACCTTCAGGTAGTCCATTGCCAGCGCCTCGCCAGCAACCTTCTGCGAGATGATGCCGGCCGCCGCCAGCAGGCTATCCGTCGTCGTGGTCTTACCGTGGTCTACGTGCGCGATGATACCGATGTTCCTCACTTGCTCCGGGTTCCTCATTATCTGCAGAATCTCGTGGACGAACTTTACCCTAGGCACTCTCTACACCCTCAAGCCGCGGGTGGAGGCGCAAATCCAGTTATAAAGCCTTGGCCCTCTCGAGGCATGCAAAGAAAGGGCTGTGAGGAAGGGATCCCTGACTGAAAACGTGATGAGCTTTCGGTCGCACCGGAGCCCCCGGCTTAAACCCTGGACCGCCCCTCCACCCAGCCAGGCGGGGGCATGTGAACGGCGCTGTGTACGCGCTGATGGCCTGGCTGGTGGCCCTACTCCTCCTCTACCCCGTGTACCTCGCGAGGCGGGAGTGGTTCGAGCGCCGCGGCATCCGCGTCTACCCGTTTATCATCATCGTGCGCAAGGGGCTGGGGTGGAGGCGGGGCCGCGCCCCACTCTGGGCCCGCCTGCCCCTCTACCTCGGGATAGCCGCCCTCATCTACAACATGTACGTGTTCTACGCGTCGATGGTCCAGTATACCCTGCTCCGCCTAGAGGGCCGCGTCTCTGGACCCGCAGTCACGGTGCTCATCCCGGGCGTGACAGTCTCCCCAGAGACGTTCCTCTACATGCTGCCGGGTATCGTGGTTGCAGCGGCTCTACACGAGGCATTCCACGCCTTGGCGGCCAGGAGCGAGGGGATGGGGGTCAGGTCGACGGGCGTCGCGCTCGTAGCCGGCGTCGTGCCAATCGCGTTCGTGGAGCCAGAGCAAGGGGACTTCGAGAGGGCGAGTCTGCTCGCAAAGCTGAACGTCCTCTCTGCCGGAGTCTACGCCAACACCCTGCTGGCCCTCCTATTCGCAGCGCTCCTCGCGGCGACACCAGCGACCTTCAAGCTCGTCATCGTCGGCGTCGAGAAGGGTATGCCTGCGGCTGCGGCGGGGTTGAAGCCCGGGGATGTGATACTCTACGCGAACGGCACTAGGGTTGAGAGTCTAGAGACGTTGAGAAGGATAATCGCAGAGTCCCGCGTTGTGAACCTGACGGTGGAGAGGGGCGGCCACCTAGTATCCATCCTGGTGCCTACGGTGGCCTCGGGCGGGCGTAGGATGATAGGCGTCTACCTGAGGCTAGTCCCCCTCAACCCCCTCTACACTATCCTAATGTGGGGCTCTCTCCTCAACACTTGGTTCGCCATACTGAACGCCGCGCCACTCATAATCACCGACGGCGCCAAGGCGGTGACCGAGGTGCTGCGGAGGCTGCTCGGCGAGAGGGGCGTGGCTGTGTCGCTTGCACTGCAGTCTGCGACGCTCGCGCTCCTGCTCGTCAACGCGGGTATCGCGAGGATAGGGTGAGGGGTCGGTGCCGGGATCGGGCTCGTCACCCTCTCAGCA
>WAOO01000123.1 GCA_015521195.1 Pyrolobus sp.
CAATGCTCCACCCAACCCCTCGATAATAACTTGGGGGCTGAGAGACGGAAACAGGGACGGGCTCGAAGCCCGACAATCGTGTCTTTCGAGCCCCGCGAGGAGCAAAACCCAGGTTAAGTTAAGCTAACCGCTCTCAAGCCACCGGGCCGAGCGGGTTTTGACAAAACCGTCGAAGTAGAAGTTGAGAACTTCAAGAGCGTTAAGAAGCTACGGTTAACGCTCGACAGGGTAACGGTGCTCGTGGAGCCACCTGGCGGAGGCAAATCAAACATCCTAGATGCCCTCATGTTCGCAGGGTACCTCGGGAGGTTAGCGAGGCTAGATAAAGAGTATGATGGCAACTTTGAAAACGTCGAGCCGCTAGCATTAATCGTCAGGGCGTACAAGCCCGATGAGCTCTTCCCGTTCGGCGAGCTTGACAAAGAACCCAAAATCACCCTCCAGGGTGACGGCCTACAGCCAATCACCTTGAAAGCCTCTTATCAGCGAGAGGAGTTCTCGATAGAAGTTAAGGTTGGTGCGCAGAGCTTTACGTGCACAATGTCAGGGCTCACGTTTCCATGGCCGCGCAGGATAGAGAACGGATGCATGGACGCTGCGCACCGCATACCATTCGAAGCCAGGCTTTACGGCTTTGACCGCTACGGCCTAGGCAGCCTACGCTGCGCCGATGAGCTTTCATGCGGCCTTATACCGCGTATGACCGGACAAACCGCTACCTGGAACTTGCCGCGAAGCATCCTATCAGAGCTGGGCTGGAACATTACCAAGGTTGCTATAGTGGGGCGGCGCGTCCTCCACAAGATCAACATGACGCTTCACGATGAGCTCGGACTGGCAATTGAGCTGAAGGTGTTGCGCGACGGTAGAGTCGCAATCTTTGACAATGATGTAGAGGTCACGGGTGGCAGTGTACCCGACGCAATATTGAGGATCGTTTATGTGCTTCTAGCGCTTCGGAGCAGCGTGAACTACGCAAAGAAGTACGGGTTAAACGATAGACTGATAGTTATGCTAGAGGAGCCGGCAGCCCACATGTTCCCATACATGTTGCGCATACTGGCCGAAGAGCTTGTAGAAGCGGCAAGGACCGTGAAAATCGTAGTGACGACGCACAACCCTCTCTTCGTCTCGGCCCTCTGGGATAAGATGCGCGACATAACCACGTACTACGTGTATCGTGAGAGAGATGGGTACACGCGGGCTGTGGAGATAGATGCTGAGAGGATGGCCGAAAAGCTCGCGACGATCGAGGATATCCTCACGCTTAGACCGGACGAGGTTGTCAGCGAGTATAGCGTGAAAGAGCAGAACGGCGGTGATTAACGTGCAAAGTGTGCACGAGCTTGTCGTGCTCGCAGAGTGCTACGCGAACAAGTGTTTCTCCTCGAGGCTGACCGCGTATGTTAGGCGCGTAAGCGGCTGCAGATATCAAATATAGTGTAAAACTCGTTCATAAGTCGTACCTTGGACGTGATCGTATACTACGCGATGTAAAGAGGTTTGCGGAGAAGCTCGCAGAGAGCATCGTCCTGCTGGTAATCGACGCGGAGGAGGGTCTCGCGAGGGATTATCTATGGGCTCTCGTAGGCGAGGCCGAGAGCGTGGTTAGCGGTGGTTCGATCGAGGCTGTATGTTGCGCGGTTCCGCGGCTATAGCAACGTCTACGCAGTTATATTCGAGCCGCGTATCGAGGAGTTCCTCGAAGAGTTTGCAGTGCCAGATTTGAAGAGGCGCGAGAGGCTCGTCAAGTCTCGCGAGGCATGCAGGTATCTGAGCGCCGCGCTTGATAGGCTGCGAGAAGTTCTAGCCGAGGCCGCCGCCAGGCTTTGCAAGATGCTGGCCGGAAACCGTCACTAACCGACTCCTCCCGGTACCCGGCCGCACGGGAGGCGTAAAGTGGAGCTGCTGTGGCAGGCTCTGGCCGCTCTCCTGATACTCGCGTCGCTCTTCGAGGTCCCCCGCATCGCCTATGCTGTGGCCTCGTCTGGGGCGAGGCGCGCCTATAGAGCCTGTAGCGGCGGCCGGGTGGACCTCACGGTGGTGGTCCCTGCTAGGCTGGAGCCCCTTACGCTCATCAAGGGTCTCGTGTATAACGTTGCCGGGCAGCGTTGTAGGCCCCGGGAGCTCATCATAGTCTGGGATTATCCGGGTGAGGGCTTCGAGAGAGTTGCGAGGGAGGCTTGGAGGCTCGGGGATAGGCTCGGGCTCGAAGTGAGGATGGTGTTGAAGCCTTGGAGGGGTAGGGGGAAGGCATCGGTCCTCAACTACGCGGCCCGCCTCGCGAGGGGGAGAATACTCCTCTTCATAGACGTCGACGATAGGCTCGCCTCCCCCTGCGCCCTCTGCGAGGCCTACCGCGCGGCCCTCGAGCACGGGGCTGCGCAGCTGGGGGTTGTCGGGGTCGCGTATCTCCATAGGCTGCAGGGGCCGCCTGCAGTAGCGATACACGCGGGGTTCAAGGCGGTCCACGTTGGGCGCGTGAGGCTCGGGGCGCAGCCTCTGCTCGTGGGCAGCGGCCTGGCGGTCGACAGGAGGCTGCTGCTCCGGGAGCCTTTCGACGAGGAGGCGATAGTCGAGGATGTCGACCTAGCCGTCAGGCTCGGCGCCCGGGGGGTGAAGCCGAAGGTGCTGCCCGGGCTCCTCGCAATGGCCGGGGCGCCCGGCTACCGAGCGTTCAGGAGGCAGCAGTCGAGGTGGTCGAGGGGCGTTGGGGGCGTGCTGCGGAGGAGGTGGAGGCTGCTCCTGGGCATGGGGCTTCGCGGCCTGGAGCTCGGCTACCTACTGGCGAGCTACGCTCTCGACGCCCCCGCGGCCCTCATCGCAGCCCTCTACGCGGTCCTCGCGGCCCTCGGGGCGGCGCCGGTATGGCCTCTCACAGTCTACGCCCTAACCCTATACGCGCAGACCATAGCGGTCACACCCCTGACCATGGACGCACCGGTTGCGAGACGGGCGAGGAACTCTGCAGCCGCGGGCGCAATGGCGGCGGTTCTACAACCGGTGCTCCTCGTGAACTGGCTGAGGGGGTTTGCGGGAAGGGAGGGCGTCTTCGAGGTCACGCCGAGGAGGATCTCGGAGAGGGAGAGGCCCGGGCGCCTCGAGACTATATACGCGCTGCTGGCCGGTGCCCCCGGACTCCTGCTGCTAGCAAAGGGGTTCGTCGTAGAGGGTTTGGCACTCGCATCGTACCTCGCAGCCCTAGCCTACCTCCACGTGAGGCTCCCGATGCTCAGCGGGAGGCGACGGCATCCTCGAGGGCCTTCACGGCGTAGAGCATAGCCTCGTTCATCGGCGCCTCCAGCCCCTTCTCCCTAGCCTTGGCTACCACAGCGCCGTTGATGAACTCGACCTCGGTCCTCCTCCCCGCCTCGATATCCTGCAGCATCGACGACCTGTTATAGGCGGTGGCCCTCGCCGTCTCCTCGACCGCCCTCCTCGGGTCCCTCGGGAGGCTTATGCGGTGCGCCCTGGCGACCGCGGCGGCCTCGTCGGCGAGGCTATAGGCGAGCCTCTGGGCCCACTCGGAGCTCAACACTATGTAGTTCGGGGCGCCCGTTATCGCCGTCACGGGGTTTATCGCGGCGTTCACTATCAGCTTGTCCCAGCGCCAGGGTTCGATGCTCCTATCCACCAGATACGCCCTGAAACCCGCCTCGTTGAGGAGGTCTACTAGCATCCCTAGGAGGGGCTCGGCGTCCCTGCTCAACCCCCTCCTCTGCCCCACGTATATCGCGGCGCCGCCCTCGAACCTCACCCTGTTATCCCCGAGCCTCTGCGCGCCATAGTAGGTGACGGCAGCCGCCGCTCTCTCGGCCCCCAGTGCCTCCTCGAGGGCCTCGAGGGGGCCGAGGCCGTTCTGGACTGTGACCCCCACCCCTCCCCTCGAGAGCATGGGCTTCAGCACGTCGATGGCGGATGGGGTGTCGTAGGCCTTCACGGCCACGATGCCTATGCTGCACTGGCCCCGGGGAGGCGATATGCCGAGGATTGCGCGTACCCTCGCGTTCTCGAAGCCACCCCCAACCTCGACCACGATGCCCTCCTCGTTGATAAGCTGGGCTTGCTCCACCCTCCTGCATACGAGCAGCACATCCGCCCCCGTCGAGGCCAGCCTGGCGGCCAGCAGCATGCCGATGGCGCCGCAGCCTATTATGCAGATTCTACGCTTCTCCACCCGCACCCCCTCCGGGTGCAGGAGCCTCGCCTGGCAATAGCTCTAGGGATGCTAGGGTCGAGAGGCCACACGAAGCCTCGATGACAACGCCCGCCTCGTAGCCTATCAGGGGGGCGAGGATTGGGGATAGGAGCGCCGAGGCCACAGGCCTATGGGCCAGCCTCGTCCTGGGCGCTACCCTCGCCCCCGTCTCCTCGACCACCCTCAGCCTCCTCGCGACCACCGACGCTACGGCGGAGGCTACCGGCGTGTAGAGGAGGGAGGCCGTCACCCCGGCGACGGCCAGGCCGGCGAGGGCGACTGGGGCCAGGTCTTGGAGCAGAGGCTCGGCCTTGAGCACCTCGATGGTCGCCGCGAGGCTGTAGACGGAGAAGATGCTCGAGAGTAGGAGGAGCTCCACGCCCCTGACCAGGATGGGTCTAGAGCCGTAGGCTGCCGCGAAGACCAGCGCGTAGAGCCCCACCATGGAGCCGGTCGAGGCGAGCAGCGAGGCCCATCTCACGCGCGGAGCGCTGCAAGCCAAGCCGCTGCCGCCACAGCTATGAACGGGGCCGCCTGGATAACTGAGACCTTCGCCACCTCGTACATCCTCCTACCGCCCCCCGCCCTCGCGTAGAGGGGCTTGTTTAGCGTGGCGGCCGCTATGGCGAGCGAGTAGACGGCGGCGTGGAGGAGGGTGTCGGGGGGAAGGTAGGCGGCCAGCGCGAATATCGTGGCCGTCGCGCTCACCAGGCCGCCCAGGGCGGCGTAGGCGGCTGCGAGGCCGGGCTTCTCCAGGTAGGGGCTGAGGGCGGCCGCCGCGAGGAAGAGGGCCGCGTATACCACGACTGTCTTCACCGCCACGCCCAGCTCGAGGGGCGAGCGGAACTGGAGGCGTGGCGCCTCCGAGACCCTCCACCTGAGAGCCAGGAGCGTTGAAGCCGCGAGGGCTGCGAGGAGGGGTGGCGCCGTCCTGACGGCGAGAAGGGGGCCCTTGGAGAGATAGGCGGCGGCGAGCGCCAGGATGACCGCCTTGTACTGCATGCCTAGGTTGACGTAGGCTGCTAGGGGCTCGACGGGCTCGGCGCCCCTCGCAACGAGGGCTATCGCGGCCTCGCTGTTGACGAAGCCGCCTAGCAGCGCGTATATCGTCGGCTTCGCGCCGAGCCTCCAGGCTATGTAGCCTGCGAAGCTCACGGTGATGACGAGGAGGAAGAAGGTGTAGATTGTGGAGAGCCTCACCCCCATTATCGACACGTTGCTCGTGTAGACGAGGGGCGCGAGCGCGAGGTAGAAGAGGGCGAGCTCGAAGAGGGCTAGGAGCTCCTCGTACGATATCCTCTCGACGAGCCTCGCTATCGGCGTCTTGACCGCCAGGAGGAGCGTCACCACCGCGGATGCCGCGACAGCCTCGAGGCTGTAGCCTAGGCCCGCCGTGAACCCCAGCGTGTAGACGAGGAGCATGACTATGAGGGTGG
>WAOO01000124.1 GCA_015521195.1 Pyrolobus sp.
CGTAGGAGGAGGATGGAGTGGAGCCTCCTCCGGGTCCTCGAGGCGGAGGAGGCTCCACTCCATCCTCCTCCTACGCGGCACTCCGATACCCTCGCCAGGACCCCTCGATGCGAGCCTCTTCTCGAGGAGCCTCGCCTCCCGGGCGCTCCCAACTCTCGCTATAATAGCTGCGGCTACGTGGGGCTGTTCGAGTATCCTGTTGTAGAGCCTCCATGCCCTCGTGACCCCTATCTTGTAGCCGCCGCCGTGGTACACCATGTAGACTATGTACTCTTCGTCCGGCCAGAGTGCATCGACGCTCCTACAGGCTTCGAGGTCGTTGCCAGCCATGCACCTCTCGTAGAGCGCCAGCGGGGAGGAGCGGTGCCTCTGGCACCAGGAGCCGTTGGTGGCGGTAGCGTGGCACCATTTCTGGGCCAGCGGGTCGCCCCTGGGCCCCTCGTGGTACCTGCAGACCCTCCGGACGGGCTTCACCAGCTCAACCTCGTCGCCGCGCCTGAGCTCCACGGGCAGATGCTCATCCTCGAGCACTAGACCCGCGTCTACACGGTAGAGTCGGAGCACCACCTCAACCCTATGCCCTGAGCCGAAGAGGGTTCTCTTCTCGTACGAGGCGCGCACAATCCGCTCCTCCGAGACCCTCGGGTCTAGAGCGCGGGGTATCAGGTGCTCCACCCTCCAACTCCACCAGTTATACCTGGCAGCCCGCCGCGTATATCGTGAGGGAGGCTGGAATGGTGATACTGGCGCTGACCTACAAGAAGCTAGTGGACCGCGACTTCCGAGTACTGCTCGCCGTCGAGAGGGAGATGCCGCGCTACGAGTACGTCCCCGTCGAGGTCATAGAGAGGGTTACGAGGATGCCATCCAGCCACGTGAAGCTGAGCCTTGATAAGCTGAACAAGCTGAAGCTGCTGGAGCGTAGGCTCGGCTCCTACATAGGCTACCGTCTGACCTGGATGGGCTTCGACATACTCGCCCTCAAATCCCTCGTGGACCGTGGAGTCGTAGAGGCGCTGGGGGATAAGCTGGGGGTAGGCAAGGAGAGCGACGTCTACTCGGCGCTCGCCCCGGGCGGCAAGAGGATAATCGTGAAGTTCCACAAGATTGGTAGGACGAGCTTCCATCACATCGTGAAGTTTAGGCCCTATGCGGCGGAGAAGCCCTGGTCCAGCTGGCTGCTGATAGCGAAGGTTAGCGCAGAGCGCGAATACCGCGCCCTCGAGGAGCTCTACAAGGTGGGCGCGAGGGTTCCGCGCCCGATAGCCAGGAGCAGGCACGCCGTGGTGACCGACTATGTGGAGGGGGTTGAGCTCTACGAGTATCGTGAGGCGCAGGACCCGGAGGCTATGCTTGAGAAGATACTCGACACTGTGAGGAAGGCGTATCTCGACGTCGGGATAGTCCACGGCGACCTCAGCGAGTACAACATCCTTGTGACGATAACGCCGGAGGGCGAGGAGGAGCCCCTGATAATCGACTGGCCGCAGTACGTCGAGAGGGAGCATCCTATGGCGGAGATGCTGCTGAGGCGCGACGTCGAGTACGTTGTGAGGTTCTTCCGGAGGAGGTTCCGGGTAGAGGCTGACCCCGAGAAGGCTTTGAGGTTCGTGAAGGGTGAGGCTGAGTCGCCCTGGTGAGTTATGGCGGTGGGAAAACCGTGTAATCCTTCTATGCGGAAATGGTAACCGTTTTAAAGAGGAGGCTCCTGCTGCACATTGAAAGGAAGGCTGCGAGAGGTATAGGAACCATGGCATCGGTCGCCATCAGCGAGGTCAGCCTAAGGAGGGGCGAGAGCGGCGGCCTAAAGCCAGGCATCTACAGCGAGGGCGATACCCTGGTGGTGGTCGGCGACGAGTATGTATTGCGGGTTGCAAGCGCGTTGGCCAATCCGACGCGTCTGCGCATCCTCAAACTCCTCCTGAAGACAGAGGCTGATGTCGGCGAGGTCGCGGAGCTCCTAGGGCAGAGCAAGGCGAACGCGAGCGCCCAGATAAGGAAGCTAGAGGAGGCCGGCCTGATAGAAACGAGGTATCAGCCGGGCTCGAGGGGCGTAAGGAAGGTGAGCAGGGCCCCCTATAGGAGGATACTGCTGGTCCTGGAGCCCTAGGCTCCAGTTTTTCCAGCCTCGAGGCGCTCCAGTACGACGCTCCTAACTGCGCTGTAGAGCTCCTCGCTTGGCTCGACGCCCAGCCATATACGGTCTGCCTCGAGGGCCTGCCATATCAGCATGCACAGCCCGTCTACAACCCTAGCCCTCCTCTCCCTCGCCATCCTGATGAGCGGCGTTTCGAGCGGCCTATAGACCGCGTCGAATACAACCTGGCCGGGTGTCAACGCGTCGCGGTCCACTGGGGGCGCGCCACCCACCCCCTCCATGCCCAGGGGCGTCGCGTTGAACAGGACGTCGGCCTCCGCTATCTTCTCGGGGGGTGGAGGCCAGTCTACCACCTCGCCGCGGGCTCCGAGCATCTCGGCCAGCGCCGCCGCCATCACGGCCCTGCTCCTAGTCCTATTCGAGACCATCACGCGCCTCGCCCCGAGCCTCACCGCGGCCAGTATCGCTGCTTTCGCCGCGCCGCCCGCCCCCAGGACGAGCATCGTGAAGCCCTCGTGGACCAGCCGCTCGAGGCACCTCTCGACGCCATAGACGTCGGTGTTGAAGCAGCTTAGCCTACCCTCAGAGACCACGACGGTATTGACCGCGCCGGTTACACACACCTCGTTCGACTCCATGTCGCAGTGCGCCCTCACCCTCTCCTTATGGGGTATCGTCACGTTGAAACCTGAGGCCAGGTGGCGTAGGCCCTCCACCGCCTGGTGCAACTGCCTCCTATCCACATCCCAGAGGAGGTAGACTGCATCGACCCCAAGCCTCCTGAAAACCTCCCCGTGTATAACGGGGCTGAGGCTGTGGCCGACGGGGTGTCCGACTAGACCGTAGAGCCTAGCTGGCCCCACCAGCACTCCTCTGCACCGCCCAGCATGCTACATAGTGGCCTCTCCTAACCTCTACCAGCGGCGGCTCCCTCTCCTCACACAACCTCCTCGTATCCCCGTCGAGCGCGTCGTAGACGACGCACCTCGGGCGGAACCTGCAGCCGCGCGGCAGGTCTATCGGGCTCGGAACCTCGCCCTTAATCGGCACCTCGCGGAGCTTCAGGCGGTTCTCGGGGTTGGGTTCGGGGATTGCAGCGACGAGCGCCCTCGTGTAGGGGTGTAGGGGGTTGTGGAGCACATCCTCGGCTGGCCCCATCTCGACGAGCCTCCCGAGGTAGAGGACCGCTATCCGGTCGCAGACGTAGCGCGCCGTGGCCAGGTCGTGGGTTATGAAGAGGAAGGCTATGCCCATCTCCTTCTGCAGGTTCTTCATAACCTCGAGGACCTCCGCCCGGACGCTCACATCCAGCATCGACACAGGCTCATCGGCGACTATGAACTTGGGGTTCAGTACTATAGCCCTTGCTATCGCGACCCTCTGCCTCTGCCCGCCGCTCAACTGGTGAGGATACCTGTTCAGGAACGCCTCTGGCGGGCGGAGGGCGGCCCTCTCGAGAGCCTCCTTTACGAGCTTGAGCCTAAGCCCCTGGTCCTTCACACCGTGGATTATGAGCGGCTCTTCGACAATCTGGCGTATCCTGTACCTCGGGTTTAGGCTCCCGTACGGGTCCTGGTGGACGTACTGCATGTCGCGCCTAAGAACCCTCATAGCCTTCGCCGGCAGCCTCACCAGGTTTACCATGCCGCCGTCCATGTAGTGGTCTAGCTTGCCTCCGAGCGCCGCACTCACAAGCTTCAACGTCTCTTCACGTGGCTTGAAGAGAATGTGGCCGCTGGTTATCGGCACAAGCCTCAGTATCGCCTTACCGGTCGTCGTCTTCCCGCAGCCACTCTCGCCGACGAGGCAGAAGAGCTCACCCTCCTTTATCGAGAAGCTTACACCGTCGACCGCCCTCACGTACCTCGGCGGCCTACGCCTCAATATCTCGGTGAGCGTCCTCCTCAACGGGAAGTAGACGCGCAGGTCCTCAACCCTAAGCACGTCGGGTGTCGTGCTCGTCGCGCCCACCGGGCGAGGCTAGGCTCCCGAGGGGTATGTACCTGGCTACGCAGCCGGGAATAGAGGATAGGTCCTTCGCGAGGCTCGCTATCCTCTCCGAGTCGCCCTCTACCACCAGGATGTTCACACAGTAGCCGCCGATGTGCGTGTGCATATGCCCCTTCACAATATCCATGTACTCCTCGAGCTTCTGTCTCAGCCCATCCCCGCCCCTAGACCACGCTACTACCACGCCCGCGCAGCGGTGAGGCTCGAGGAGGTGTATATGGTCGTGTATGAAGGTCCTGAGCGCCTCGGCGACGAGGCTTGAACGGTCCCTGCCCAGCTTGGATGCGAGGGCATCCAGGCTTGCCGCGAGCTCCTCGGGGACCGATACTCCGAAGCGACGCCTCCTCGCCAAGGCTACGCGCGCCTCCTGTAAGCTAGGGCTGCGAGGTAGAGGGCTAGCATCACTCCTCCAATTGAGGCGGCGGGCGCAACCCCGAGTATTAAGGCTAGGGTGAGGCCTGCAAGCCCCGCTAGCAGCGAGGCTGCGAGGCTATACGCCAGGGCGCGCCAGGCGCCCCTCGCGACTGTAACCGCCACTGCGCCGGGCAGCAGGAGGAGTACATGCTCTACCACGAAGCCGACGCTGCGGAGGAGTAGTACGGCTGAGGCGGCCAGCACGGAGAATGTGAGAGCGTCGTACACCCTGACGCGTAGCCCGGCGAGCCTGGAGCCGGCAGGGTCTATCCCTATGCAGACGTTCTCGCGGTAGGTTAGCACCGTGTAGGCGAGGGCGGCCACGCCGACCCCGAGGGTGAGAATAGCGCCCCTCATCGTCACCAGGAGTGGGTCTCCGAGTATATAGGCCCATAGGCTTGCCGAGACGGGGAACGCGGAGAGCACATAGTACATCGCGGCGACGGAGGCGGAGGCCGCCGCAGCCACGAACACCGACGATGCTATGTCGACGTCGATGCCGCGCTCTATGAGCACATAGAATATCATGGTGGCCGCGACGGCTACTATGACTGCCCATGCGTTTACCCCGCCGCCCACCAGGTACGCCAGTGGTATCGCGAGGGTCGCGGCGAGGAGGCTGGAGTGAGCGAGGCTAGCCGCCATAAAGTATAGGCGGCGGGCGGCTACAAGCATGCTGAGGGCGCCGAACGCCAGAGAGGAGCCAACGATAACCATCACCCACTTCACCCACACCGGCACCTCTGCACCGGCCCGTACGGGCCCACGGTGGACGCGCAGCCCCTCAACCTGCCTCAGTATATACTCGAGCTTCTCCGGCACAGTCTTCTCGACGAGGGGGGATGGCACGCGAATCACCGGCGCCCCCGCCCCGGCGGCCATGTTGAGGAGGCTGCGGCTAGCCTTGGAGACCGTCGGCTCTGTGACGACGGCCACAGCCCCCGCCGAGAGGAGCCTCTCGGCTCGACTGTAGAGCTGGGGTGTCGATGGGAGCCCAGGCTCCGGCACCAGAAGCGCCTCAACATGGATGCCGAGCCAGTCGACCGCGTAGACCGTGAAGGGGGCGTCGCCGACTCCGGCCACGTTAAGCCGGGGCGCCTTCGCTACGAGGCTCTCAACCTCCTCGATTACCCTCCGGGCCTTCTCCGTGTATACGCTGGCGCAGCGCGGATTCAGCCTGGAGAGGGTCGAGGAGAGGTACTTGATAAACGCGATGTAGTTGTACGGGTCGTAGATGGGCATGTGTAGGTCTGGCTGGCCGGTGTCGGGGTTCTTTAGTAGCCTGACCCCCGGCACCCTCCATAGGACGACGAGCGTCGCGTTCACAACGTGGCTTTCCACCAGCTCCTCTATCCTCTTCTCGAAGGGCACGTGCCCCGTTGATATGATTACATCGGCTTTCTTGAGCAGCTGGATGTCACCGGGTTTCAACTGGTACTCGTGGGGGTCTACGGAGGGGGGCACCAGGGAGACCACACGATCGCCTTGGCATACGAGCTGCTGGACGTCGAGCCTGAGGGAGGGGAACGTCACCACTATGAGCAGCGAGTGCGCCTCAAACGCGAGCATGGCAAGTGCGAATACGAGCATGGCGAGCGCGGAGCCTGGCACCTTGCGCACTGTGCACCATCCCCATGGGTCTTGGATGAGAATGTGCACATCGGGTTAATTAGCGGTGTTCGGGATAACAGTGTAGGAGAGGGGCGTAGCAGGGTGAAAGTGAGGATAGAGCGTCTACCCACGGGCGTCGAGGGGTTCGACGAGCTTATACAGGGTGGGATACCCCGCGGCTTCTTCGTCGCGGTTGTCGGCGAGCCTGGCACGGGCAAGTCGATATTCTGTATTCATTTCATCGCTGAGGGTATACGCGAGGGCGACAAGAACATCTACGTGACCACCGAGGAGTCCAGAGAGTCTATCATCAGGCAGGCCGCCCAGTTTGGCTTCGACTTCGAACGGGCAATCGACGAGGGTAAACTTGTGATCATCGACGCGTTGATGGGTGGGCGCGACGACCCGTGGAGCCTCCACGAGCTCACCCCGGAGGCTCTCGTCGAGAAGGTTATCGAGGCGAAGAAGTACCTGGGTAGGGGTAGGGCGAGGCTCGTCGTAGACTCCATGAGCGCCTTCTGGCTCGACAAGCCGGCCATGGCCCGCAAGTACAGCTACTATGTGAAGAGGGTGCTCTACCGCTGGGATTTCACGGCGCTCCTCGTCGCACAGTACGCTGTGACCACCAGCCTTGGCTTCGGCTTCGGCGTCGAGCACGTGGCGGACGGTATAATCAGGTTTAGGAAGGCGGTGGTCGGTGGCACGCTGAGGCGCTACGTTATAGTCGAGAAGATGAGGCAGACTCAGCACGACCTGCGCATGCACGAGATAGAGATACTCGACGGCGTGGGCATGAGGGTTAAGAGGCCGACACCCTACCGTAAGGAGGACTTCGCACTGCCGAAGAGCGTCGTCGACCGTATACTCGAAGCCGAGTTGAGGAGGAGGCGCGAGATACTCGGAGGCGAGGAGGGGGAGACCATCCTCTGAGAGGGGCGGTCGGTAGGGTTCCTCGTCTTCACCGCTCAGTATGCCGGATCCCGGCTCCTCACCCCACCCGGAGCCCTCGAGGCGCCCGGGCGGTGTTTAGCCTAGCTTTGCGGCGGCTATCACGAGGAGTGTCGTCACAAGCGCGACCGCTACGTTATCGTCGACCGGCCTGTTTATCCTCTCGGCTACCGCGGCTGCAGCGCCGGTCACCACGCCCCAGATGGGGCCGAGCAGCGCCACGCCAACCGGTACGGTGAACGCCGCCATCGCCAGGTTTCCTACCCAATGCTTCTCCCTGCGCCCCAACACCGCCGCCCTCACGAAACCCGTGACCGCGTCGCCTATGCTAATGTAGAGGGGTGGCAGTATGGCGAGCGTCATGTTCCTCGTCGCCAGCCACACGGCTGTCAAGGAGGCGCCCCACGAGACTACGAATGTCACCTCATTGGCGTCGTTGCTCGTCTGGAACCATCTCATACCACCCTTCCTCCTGAAGGCCACCAGGAGCGCTGCTAGCGCGGCGGAGAGGGCCGCGGGCACCAGTGGAGTGTGGAACACCAGGGGTACGAGCACTGTGGCTATGCCGGCTGCGAGGGCGTGTATCAGCTTCCGGCTCACGTAGACCGCTAGACTGTCCCCGAGGCCCATCTCGCGCATCTTCTCGTATACCGCCGATACGCCCGCTATGAGCAGAATCGTGTAGATTGCTAGAGTGCCGCCCGCAGCGAGCTCCGAGACTATCCCGTCCAAGGGGCTGCACCCGCTGCGGTCCTACGCCCCGTATTACCGTGATGATTGGACCCGAGGCTAAAACTGGGTTGATGTGCCTCAGCCACACTAGGGCTCATCACGCTTCAGCGTTGCTTCCCCTCACCATCGGCCACACTCTAAGACCGATACGCTTATGTATCAGTGTTTCCGTCTAGTCGCCCTGAGAGGTACGAGGTGTAGAGCCGTGTCGAAGCCCGTGATAACAGAGGTGACGCCGCCTAGGAGGCAGTTGAGGAGGGTGGGCGCACACAGCCACATCAGGGGCCTAGGCCTCGACGAGAAGGGCAAGCCGAAGTTCGCAGCCGACGGCATGGTCGGCCAGCTTGAAGCCAGGGAGGCGGCTGGCATCGTCGTCAAGATGATACGCGAGGGTAAGATGGCCGGCAGGGGTGTGCTGCTAGTAGGGCCGCCGGGCACCGGCAAGACCGCGATAGCCATTGGCATCGCCAAGGAGCTCGGCGAGGATACGCCGTTCGTCGCGATAAGCGGCTCGGAGATATACAGCAGCGAGTTGAAGAAGACCGAGTTCCTGATGCAGGCTATACGTAAGGCCATCGGCGTCCGCTTCAAGGAGGTACGCGAGGTCTACGAGGGTGTAGTCAAGGAGCTCAAGATAAAGTTCGTGAGGCACCCGTACAACCCGTGGGTCAAGATACCAAGGGAGGCCATCATTACGCTCGCGACTAAGGACGATGAGAGGACGCTCAGGGTCGGCGAGGATGTCGCGGCCCAGCTTCTACAGTTGAGGGTTAGGCGCGGCGACCTCATCGAGATAGACGCGGAGACGGGTGTCGTGAGGAAGCTGGGGAGGGTCGGCGAGAGGAGGTACGATATCGAGGTTGAGAGGTATGTTGAGATGCCGGAGGGGCCTGTCAGGAAGAGGAAGGAGATAGTCCACACCGTCACCCTACACGACCTCGACATGAGCGCGATGGCGCAGAGGGCCGCGATAGCCAGCCTCCTAGGCCTCGGCATCGAGAGGGAGGTGCCGCCGGAGGTCAGGCAGCAGGTTGACAAGGAGGTTATGAAGCTGGTTAAAGAGGGTAAGGCTGAGCTCGTGCCTGGAGTCCTCTTCATCGACGATGCCCACATGCTCGACATCGAGGCCTTCAGCTTCCTGACCAGGGCTATGGAGTCCGAGCTGGCGCCCATCCTGATACTCGCTACGAACAGGGGTATGGCGAAGATACGCGGCACCGACATCGAATCGCCGCACGGCATACCCCTGGACCTCCTCGACCGCCTCCTGATAATCAAGACGAGGCCGTACACTGAGGAGGAGATACGCGAGATAATCAAGATTAGGAGTGAAGAGGAGGAGGTGCCGCTGAGCGACGATGCGCTGGAGGAGTTGACGAGGCTGGGCAAGGAGAAGAGCCTGCGCTACGCGATACAGCTAATGGAGCCTTCGAGGATTATCGCAGAGAGGGAGGGCCGCGCCAAGGTGACCGCGGAGGATGTGAAGTACGCCGCGAAGCTCTTCGTGGATGTGAAGGACAGTGTGCAGTATATCAAGCAGTTCGAGGAGATGTTCCTCAAGTAAGCCTCACCCCACGCCTTTTAACTGCACTGCTTTCAGAGCCCGCCCCTTCCCCTAACCGCCTGGGTCTATCCGCGTGGATAGGCGCGCCTGTTGGTGGATGGGCTGCCTGGAGGCAGCAGCCGCCTCCATCCGGATGGGTGGCGTCGTGGTATACCCGACTGATACCGTCTACGGTGTAGGCTCGAGCCCCTGGAGCGACGTTGGCGTCGAGACCGTTTTCCGCGTCAAGAGGAGGCCTCCCTCGAAGCCAGTCCCGCTCCTCCTCGACGAGGTTGAGACTGCCAGCGTCTTGGGCGAGATGAGCGAGGCGGCCTGGAGGCTGGCAAGGAGGTTCTGGCCGGGCGGCCTCACCATAATCGTGCCTCTCCGTGATACGTCGATACACCCTCTCGTGACCGCTGGCGGAGTGTGTGTAGGGCTTCGGGTCCCGGACCACCCCGCGCCTAGGCACCTGGCTCGTTACACGGGCGGCGCGGTTGTCGGGACGAGCGCCAACCTCTCAGGCTCGCCTGCAAAGAGGAGCCTCGACGAGGTGCTCGTGGAGCTAGGAGCGGAGCCCATCGACTATTTCCTCGACGGTGGCGTGTTAAGCGGGACGCCCTCGACAGTGGTCAACCTGTGCGTATGGCCTCCGCGCGTGGAGCGCGTCGGCGCTGTTCCGGTCTCCGTCCTGGAGGAGGCTCTTGGAGTGAGGCTTCATGGCTGAGCGTTTAACGCGGCCTAAGCGTCTTGCAGCGTCTGGTGTCGGAGGCTTGAAGGTGCTCGTGCCCGTAGTCTACACGCGTGATGGCAGGATGCTCCTGGCGCCTCACTTTGGAGGAGCACAGGCATACCTAGTGCTCGAGGTTGACGGAGGCTGCCGTGTTGTAGACAAGCTCGACTTTGGCGCCGGGCAGCCGGGCGGCCGTGGACGCGTCGTCGTCGGGTGGGCTGTGGAGAGGGGCGTTGAGGCGGTAACGGCGAGGGAGATTGGGCGTGGTGCTTTCGAGGGCTTCTTGGCGAACGGGATACGCGTCTATTACGCCGAGTCCCTGGACCCATGCGAGGCCGCCAGAGCGGTTGTAGAGGGTAGGGCGAAGCCCCTCGAAGAGCCTACAACGGAGGGGCATGGGCTAGGAGCGGGCCACGGGCATGGCTATGGACGTGGCTGGGGTAGGCGATGGCCAGGCACATAAGGTTAGTACATAAGGTTAGATAGGCTGCGTGCCCCGCCGGAATTGAATGGTGTATGAGTGTGAGGATGAGGGGCCTCGAGCACATCGCGGCAATTATAGCGTTGGCGCTTGTCGCCGTCGCCATAGGCATAGCCGTCTATGCCGTCTCGTTGCACGCTGCAAGCCAGGCTGGCGGCTCCGCCTCAAAGTACGAGAGGAGCTCCAGATGCTACGTGAGGGTTGAGGCTGTCAAGCCCAGGATAGGCTGGATAGACGTGCATGTATACACGACGTGCAGGGCTAAGGTCGACACCGTCTACCTGATAGACCCGGTTACGCGAGACCTGCTCGTACCGATACACCTCCTCTACCCGGTGGAGCTCAAACCCTTCACGGTTAACGTGCTACGCGTACCACTGCTCGGAGTCAACATTTCGAGGCTCAACCGGCCGGTGGCGCTCGCCCTCGGAACTAGCAAGGGGTGGAGCCTGGTCTCGGCGAACTGGTTCAACCCCTACATTGAGATGAAGAAGGCGCTTGAGAACGCATGGCTCGTGATGCTAGCCGATAGGTATGCGGCCACCGGCAGCTACACCTACGACTGGCCCTACACCCACTGGGTCTTCTTCAACTTCGTAACCGGCCAGTACTACTTCTACAGCTATACTGGCGTCGCCCGCAACCCGGCCGAAGGCCCCTACGCGGGACGCGCCCCGATACTACGCAACGTGGACAGGTACCTGCTTACCTGCAACTGGGTACCGTGGAGCGAGAGGCCGGTGGACAGCCCCATCGTCATAGTCTACAACCCGACTAGGGGGCTCAGGGAGTGGAGGTTCACCTGGATAGAGCCACACGGCTACGACGTCTTCGTCCTGCCGCCGGTGGCGAAGAGGCCAGACGAAGTCGTCTACGACTTCCTCGTCTTCTGGGAGGACCTCTGGAACCCATACTTACCACCCTCGCAGGTCGACGATTGGAAGGATCACGTGGTTAGGGTTACGCTCTACACCAACGGCACCGTGAGGCTACAAGTGTATATCGCGAAGGGTGGTTACCTCCACGTGTTCCGGCACCAGACGAGCCTCGCCAACGCAGATATACTCGGGTATAGCCTGTGCCCCAGCTCCACCCACTGCTACGGCTTCTGCCACACCGGGCCCACAAGCCTCTACGATTACTGCAAGCCGCATGGCGCCTTCTGGGCCAACAGTGTGAGCGACGGGAGCGTCTATGTGGCGGCCTGCGGCTCCTACAAGACCGTCTACTATTACTACCCGATGCCCGACAAAGTCTGGTATGTGCAGCTGACGGGCTAGGTGTTATCTTTGTGTCACGGGGCCGGTGCGGGAGATAGGCTTTGCCCTTCCAACCAGCCTCCGGTGCCCCGGTTGAAGGGAAGGATACTCGTCTACACGCCCCTCCGCGTCTATAGCCTCGCGGAGCACGTCGCTAGGGACGTGGAGACTCTCTATCGGGGCGTGTGCAGCGTAGACGTGCTCGTAGTCCCCGTTATGGATCCTGACGCCGAGCCTAGCGTGGCCGTCGAGGGTGACCCTGCCTGTGCGCTGCCCGTCGCCGAGGTGATGCAGGGGCTCCTGTGGCTAAGCGACTCTCCGATAACCGCGTGGGGTGCGGGCGAGCCGTTCAGCATCTTAGCCTCTGCGGCGGGTCTTGCAATGGTGGAGGCCTAGCCTTGAAGGTCTATATGAAGGAGCTGCGCCTATCCACAAGCAAGCGCTTCGAGCTGGTCGACATAACAGCCGAGGTCGAGAAGATTGTCGCCGAGAGCGGCGTCTGTAAGGGCATGGTCCTGGTCTTCGCCCCCCACGCGACCGCGGCGATAATAGCGAACGAGCATGAGGCTGGACTCCTCGAGGATATCGTCACGTGGATACGTGAACACTTCCAGCCGGAACGCGGCTGGATGCACAACCGGATTGATGATAACGCGCATGCGCACCTAGCCTCCGCGTTCATAGGCGCCTCTAGAGTGTTCCCCGTCTGGGATTGTAGGCTCGTACGCGGCACATGGCAGAACATCATGCTCGTGGAGATGGACGGGCCTCGTACGAGGAGGGTTATAGTCGAGGTGATGGGCGAGTGAGCGTAGAGTGCCAAAGGCTCGTCGAGGAGGCTAGGCGCGTGGAGGGCGAGAGGAGGCTCCTCCTCCACGAGGCTCTCCGCCTCCTAGAGTGTTACGGGCTTCCCGTTGCACACTTCGCGCTCGCCCGTAGCCCGGGCGAAGCCGAGGAGGCTGCTGTGAGGCTGGGGGGCCGCGTCGCGCTGAAGATAGTGAGCCCGGATATACCCCACAAGAGCGACGTCGGAGGTGTCGTTGTGGGCGTTGAGGCTGGTGAGGCTGCCCGGGTGTACCGTGAGCTCGTAGAGAGAGTTTCGAGGCGTGCTCCCGGCGCCAGGATAGTCGGCGTGCTTGTCCAGGAGGTTGTGCCGGAGGGGCTGGAGGTTATCGTCGGCGGGCTCCGGGACGATGTGTTCGGGCCGCTGGTGGCGCTGGGGCTCGGCGGCGTCCTAGTCGAGGTATACGAGGATGTGGCGTTCAAGCCTACGCCCCTCACCGACCTGGACGTCGATGACATGGTATCCGAGCTTAGGGCTTCGAAGCTGCTCAAAGGCTACCGTGGCATGCCGCCTAGGGATGTGGACGCCCTGAAGGACGCGGTGCTGAGGGTTTCGAGGCTGATGGAGGAGCTGCCGGTGAAAGAGCTTGACATCAACCCGTTGATGCTCTACGCTGAGGGCGAGGGTGCTAAAATCGTGGACGCGCGTATAGTACTGGCTGCGAGGTAGCCTTGAACGGAGAGTATGAGAGCCACCCGCTCTACAGGCTGTTCAACCCGCGGGGTATAGCCGTCGTAGGTGCGTCGAGGAGGCCCTGGAAGATAGGCCATATAATACTGCGGAACATCCTGGAGGGCGGGTACCGCGGGCGCGTCTACCCCGTGAACCCCCATGCCGACCGCATCTTGGGGCTCCGCGCGTACCCCCGGGTCTCGAGCATACCGGGCGAGGTCGACGTAGCCATAGTTGCTGTGCCTGCCGCCAAGGTGTTGGAGGTCGCGGAGGACGCCGTCTCGGCTGGGGTGGGGTTCCTGGCTGTGATAGCATCGGGGTTCCGTGAGGCGGGCCACCCTGAGCTGGAGAGGGAGCTTGTCTCGGTGGCAAGGAGGGGCGGTGCGAGGGTCCTCGGGCCGAATATCGCTGGCTACGTCTATACGCCAGCGAGGCTCAACGCCACCTTCGGGCCGCCGAGGGTCCTGAGAGGAAACATTGCGTTCATCTCTCAGAGCGGCGCCTTCGCGATATCACTCATGGGCGCGACGGTTACGGAGGCTATGGGGGTCTCGGCGATTGTAAGCGTTGGTAACAAGGCGGACATAGCGGATGACGAGCTACTCGACTTCTTCCGGGTCGACCCGCATACACGCGTAGTACTACTCTACGTCGAGTGGCTGCGGGACGGCCGTAGGTTCCTCGATGCCGCGTCGAAGACGGTTCTCGAGAAGCCCGTGATAGTCATCAAGGCTGGGAGGACGTCGGCGGGCGCAAGGGCGGCCGCCACCCACACCGGGAGGCTCGCTGGAAGCTACCGCGTCTATACCGACGCCTTCCGGCAGGCGGGCATACTGGTCGCCAGGAGCATGGAGGAGGCTTTCGACGCCGCAAAGGCCCTCGCATGGAACCCCCTGTGAGGTGACAGCCGTGGCCAAGCCCAACATACTCATAGTCACGAACGGCGGGGGTGCAGGTGTGCAGGCCAGCGACACGCTCGTAGAGATGGGGCTTGAGGTGCGCGAGCCGCCTGGAGACCTCCAGGAGGAGCTGGCGAGCTTCCTGCCATCCTACGCCTCGACGCGAAACCCCATCGACCTCACCGGGGGTGCGCCCGCCGACTGGTTCCGCCGCGCCCTCATAGTGGCACTCCGCCACCCGTGGCCGGACGCGATACTAGTGCTCTACACTGAGACTGGGCTAAGCGGCCCGGTGGAGACGGCTAAGGCGATACTCGACGCGCTGAGGGAGGCTGGGAGGAGGAAGCCGTTGACGGTCGCGCTCCTCGGGGGACCGGGCTGCCTGCACGCCGCTAGGCTCCTGACCCTCAACAGGGTTCCGGCCTACCCTACGCCCGAGAGGGCTGCGAAGGCACTAGCATTCATAGCGTTGTACCTGGAGAGGCGCGAGTTTGTAAGGAGGAGGCTGGAGAGGCTGGGGCTACTGTGAAGCCGCGTACTTCACCCGCAGGCCTATCTTCCTAATCGGGCACTGCCTCCAGTGACTCTCGCACAACCTGACCTCGCTGCGCGTCAACAGCCTCTCGAGTATCATGCAGTACGCTAGGAAGCCCCCGCTATACTCGTAGACCTTGAGGAACTGGCACCCCGACTCCGGGCGATGCTCGAGCAGGTGTATGGGCGGATAGGGCTTCAGCTTCTTCTCCAACCCGCTCTTCGCAAAACTCGTTATTGTCGGGGTCCTCGTCTCGGCAGAGCCCTCGTTGCCGTCGCCGCCGGGCTCCACGTAGAAGCTGCAGGTCTTGTACTGCTCCGGGCCGCCCATACACCTCTCTAGGCTGACGACGGCACTGGTAGGCTTGTGGAGCTTGGGCGAGGTGCACATCCCATTCTTATACCATGGGCACGGCACAGCCCAGGACCCGGACTTCGGTTAAAACAGCGGATGCGGGTTGAAAAGCTGGATGACCGTGATACTCTAGCCACAGACGAGCCTCCTGACCTCCTCTATGATGCGTTCGCGCTCCTCCAGCCTCTTCTCCAGCTCCTTCACCCTCTCCTCGAGCTCCCTGACGCGCTCCGGGCCGGCCTTTACACACTCCTCTAGCTTCTTGCGCAGCTCCTCGTTCTCCTTCTCCAGCTCCTGTATCATCTCCTGCACCTCCCTGACCC
>WAOO01000125.1 GCA_015521195.1 Pyrolobus sp.
CCTCCGGCGAGCCGAGGAGACTCCAGAGCATCCTCTTCTCGGCGGGCAGCAGCCACTCGAGGCTAACCTCTGCAACCGCGAGCGGGGCGCCACGCGAGTCTTCGAGGGTGTAGATGCGGTAGTGGGGAGCGTCCAGCATCAGGGCGAGGTCGTCGGGCTCGTTGCGGTAATGGGCCTCTGCGAGAATCTCGTAGACGAGCCTGGCCCTCCAAGGGTCGCCCGCCAGCCTCCACCCGTCGTAAGCCCTGCATTCGACGGGCGGAGAGGGTTCCAGCGGGAGGGGTTCCCGGCGGAGGGCGAACGTCTCGTAGAGCCACTCTTCTAGAGGGTCCCCCGGCGGATACCTAACCGGCGTCGAGAGCTCTACCCTCAGCATCGGCTGCGGGAGTATAGACTCGACCATGTGGAGGAGTGTACGGCCGCTACCCTCATACCCGTGGATTGTTGTCGCCGCTACAATCCTCCTCGTCTTCCTCGCCAACATGCGCAGACGGTGAGGCCCTATAGCAGCAGCCTCGTCGACAACAAGCAGGCCGCCCGGCTCGTATAGCTCGCCCGGCGTGTGGTACCTGACGTGGAACCACGCACCCCTAACCCCGATGACGAGCCCCTCCCTCTCAACGACCCTATGCTTAACCCCAGCCTCGCGGAGCGCGGCGAGCAGCAGGCGGAAGAGGCTCTGGACGGACTCCGGGGAAGGCGCCGTGACCGTAACGAGGCCCACATCCTTACGCAGCACCAGGAGGGCGATGCCCAGGCCTAGGGCGGCGCTCTTCCCCCTACCCCTATCACCCACGAGGAGCAGGCTCCGGTAGCCTCCCCTGGCGAACCTCTGGAAGGCTAGGAGCGCCTCAGACTGGTCCCAGGTTGCAACGAGCCTCCTCAACACCCTCGGTATCAGGAGGTATTCGCGGTCGGAGCGGTGGGGCGGCCCCGGGGGCCAGGGTGTAGCGCCGCGAGAGTCGGGAAGCCTCGCGCGCACAACTCTCCCAGAACAAGCATCCACGATGAGGAGAGAGTCGAGGCGCTCAAGGCTCCTCGTTAGGTATCTCGCATAGCCGCCTGTGCCGAGCCACCCTCCAGGCTCCCAGCTCCAACCACACCCAGCCACGATAGCGAGGAAGCCCGGAGACCTCACCATCTCCGCGACGGCCGCGACGAGGTTCGGGAGCAGGGGAGGCTCGACGTCAACCACAACCGCGTCAAACTCGGAGCCGAGCAGGCGTTGAACCCGCGCAGGGCTCGCAACCCTAAACCCTGCATCACTCCATGCACCCCGCCTCCCCGAAGATGCGACCACAAGCACCTCTAGACCACGGAGGCTAGCGAGCACACCGGCAGCGTAGCCGCTGGAGGCGCGAACCACGAGGAGACCTCGACGTGAGAGACTGCGGAGCCCCTCGAGCCAAGACTCGACAGCCTCGACTACGCCATCGTAGAGCATTTCGCGCCCTACCCGCCCGAATCCCCTCTAAAATGGTTTTGGTTAACCCTCCTTCGAATCTGTTAAGCGGAAAGGCTAGAGTTAAAAGAGTGAGAAGACGGTGGGCCCACAAACGTGGGGCTGGATAAACTTGCAGAGCCTGGTAACACCCGGCCTCTACATGCTAGAGGAGGGCTCAAGGGTGGAGCTTGACGCGGAGAAGCCGCTCATACTCATAGTCGTTCGTGGCGTGCTTAGGGCGACGGTGGACGGCAAGCAGATGGAGCTAGGCCCCTGCACCATGCTCTACCTCCCCAAGGGCGGACACGCAACCATCTCCGCAGCCTGGGGCCCAGTCCACCTCTACACCCTCGAGAGCTTCGAGCTCGGAAACGAGCCCCGCATACTCTACAACGGCTATGGGGTCAAGAGCGTTGATGGCAGAGCTGCCCTCTGCGTCCGGATAGACGAGAAGGGCGTCAGGATACTCACACCGGCCCGCATCTACCCGACGACCGACGTCAAACTCGTAATCGAGGATGAGGGTGAGACACGGATACTGAAGGAGGGCTCCGAAGTCGCTCCCCCGGCCAAGGTAGTGGCGGAGAAGAGGACCAACGCCCTCCTGATACTAGGCGAGGCTAGAGACTAGCCGAGATGCACCATACGCCACCGTTTTGTATAAAAATGGGTCCGGTTAGGCGACCTTCCTTAGCCTCGCGAGGTCCTCTATGAAGGTGTGGACGCTGTACCTGGGTATCTTCTCCAGCGCCTCGTGGCGCAGCAGCCAGTCTATCAGCAGCTGGTAGGCGACTATCCTGGATATCGACTTGCCGGTGGATGGGCCGGGGTTCTTCATGAAGAAGGCGTTTATCTCGTAGACCGTGCCCTTCTCGCCGTGCTCAAGGGCTATCTTAGCCGTCCTTATCGCATCCACAAGGAGGCCTGCGAGGGCAGGGCTGTCGTTTATCCTCGCGTTGACTATCAGCTCGTCGACTGCGCCGTTGAAGCTTATGTACTCGATGTGCATCGAGACGAACTTCTTGTCGCCCAGTGGCTCTAGGTAGCCGGTCGGCTTGATGAAGTGGGGTGCGTCATAGCCGAGGATGTCCTTGACTATGCTGCTCTTGGTGGTCTCCTTGGCCTTGTTCCTCTCGGGGTCGAGCAGCGCCAGGAAGTCCAGGTTGCCGCCGATGTTGAACTGGACTACGCCCCTCACGTACCTGTTCCTCTCGGCGAGGTGCTCGAGGAGGTCGCTGGTGAGGGGGGTTGCGCCGCTGGCACCGTCGTCGCCCAGGACTAGGCTGTTCCTCTGGGCGGCTGCCGCCACGGCGGCGTCGTCCTTGGCGAGAGTGACCGGTATCGCGTTGACGAAGGCTACGGGTTTCACGGTCTCGGCGTAGAGCATCGCCGCGTAGTAGTAGGCGTAGCTGGCTGGCAGCCTCCCATCCTCCCACTCACCGTTCCTCTTGATGGCCTCCTCGAGCTTCTCCCAGCTGCGGATGCCGGGAGCCTTCTCGGTGGTAATGACGTTCACGATGACATCGACCTTCGCCTTCTCCCACTCGGAGACCAGCCTCTCGACGGCGTCACGGAGGCTCATCTCCTCGTCGAGGCCCTCGGCCTTGATGGGCAGGCCCCTGGTGCTCTGCAGGTGGATGCCCTTGCTCACCCTAACCTCCTTCAGGGTCTCGGGTATCTCGAGGTCGGGGAAGTACATCTTGCCGACCTCGTAGAGCGTCTTGCCTATCTTCGACACGTCAACGTCGACGCTGTGCACTATCCTGATGTCCTTTATCTTCGGGGCGCGTATGAAGTCCTCTGGGAAGCCGAAGGGCACGCCATACGCCTTGATCGCGCCGGCCTTGATCCTCTCAAGGCCTACGGCCAACGTCGTCGCGACGTAACCCTGGCCTAGGAGGGCGACACGCGTCTCCATGCCACTCACCTCGTAACCTTTCGTTGGGGGTCCCCTACCCTCCACGCGTCTATAAAAGCGTAGTGGCTAGGAGCTCCATGCCCCTATCTCATCGAGCACCCCGAGCTCCACAATAGCCTCTAGGATGTCCTCCAGCCTGCCGCTCCTAAAGCCAGGCGGGAGGTATACCCTGCACCACCCGGTATACCTGGAGCCTAGCTCGTACAGCGCCTCGTCCACAGCCCGGGCCTCGACCGGGTCGTCGCTGCCCCTGGAGACGCAGTAGGGGTGAGGGACCGGCGGGGCGACCGCCGCCACCAGCGAGCCGTTAGCCGCCACCAGGAGTATCACTAGGCGCTTCTCGCCGGACCAGCTGGCAGGCAGCGCGAGGTAGGCTTCGAAGGGCTTGTCTTCGTAGGGCCTCCGCACCCTGACCACCGCGCCGGGCATCCTCGCCGCTATCGCCTCGGCCTCCCTGACAAACCTCGCCAGTCTCTCCACGTGTACTACACCGTGTCTAACGCCGCCTCTGTAAGGTTTAAGACGAGTGTTAGGCCAGCCTAACAAACGGGGTTGTAACACACTATGCCGAGGATGAACTGCGATGTTGTGGCGGCTCTACTGGGGCCCCCCAACAGCGGCAAGACGAGCCTCTTCAACGCGTTGACGGGGAGCGCGGAGAAGGTTGCAAACTGGCCGGGGGTCACTGTGGAGGTTAGAACCGCCGTCATGAGGCTGGATTCGAGGAGGGTCTGTCTGGTAGACCTGCCGGGCACCTATGGGCTCTCGGGCAGCGGCCCAGAGGAGAGGGTGACACGCGACTTCCTCCTCCGAGAGCGGGTGGACGTCGCGGCTGTGACCGTGGACGCGACGAACCCCGAGCACGGGCTCTACCTCGCCCTAGAGGTGAGGGAGACCGGCATACCCTCGGTGATAGCCCTCACCAAGATGGATGGCGTCGAGCCCGGCTCGGTGGACGTCCGTGGCCTCGAGGAGGACCTGGGGGCTCCGGTTGTGCCCACCAGCTCCATGAGGGGGTGGGGTCTCGGAGAGCTTGCAAAGCGGCTCTCAGAGCCGCCTAGGCAGGAGCCACTCAGGATAGACTATGGCGACCTTGAACCGTACATCGAGAGGCTCGAGTCGATGCTGGCCAGGTGCTTCGATAGGCACTCGAGATGGATGGCTGTTAGGCTTCTGGAGGGGCTGGACTGGGCTAGGAGGCTTGTAGAGGAGAGGTGCGGCGATACCGGGAAGCACGTGCTGGATGCAGCCGAGGAGATGGCTGCGGAGTACCGCGGCAGGACGGGGAGGGAGCCCCTAGAGGCTGCCGTGTCTGCAAGGTACCGCGTCGTCGAGGAGATAGTCTCGAAGAGGTTTCGCTCGAGGACAGAGGCTGGCCTCACCCGGCTCGATAGGCTCTTCCTGCACCCCGTCTGGGGCGTAGCCGCGTCTCTCGCGCTCCTCGCACTGCTATTCTTAACCGTCTTCACGGTCAACACCGGGTTCCCTCTCAACCTCCTGCTGGACTCGCTGGGGTTCCACGCCGCAGCCAGGATGCTGGAGGAGTACAGCCTGTCCGGCATACTCGGGGCGCTCTTCGACACTCTAGCATCCCTAGTGGAGCACAGCATCGGCGGATGGCTGGGTGAGCTGCTGGGTCAGGGTGTGATAGGAGGCGTGGGTCTGGTGCTCAGCTTCCTCCCGCTCATCGTCATAATCTACGCTGTGTTCGGGGCGCTGGAGGACTCGGGCCTCGCGGCTAGAATGGCGCTGGCCTATGAGCCGCTGATGGAGAAGTTTGGCGTCACCGGGCGCGCAATATTCCCCTTCATAATGAGCCTCGGGTGCAACGTTCCCGCTGTCTTCTCGACGAGGATACTCGAGACGTGGAGGGAGAGGGTTGCAGTGGCGCTGGCCGTGCCCTTCATCCCATGCCAGGCGAGGCTGGTGGTGCTGCTTGCGTTCATAGCGGCCTTCTTCTCGGACAACCCTGCGGCCGCAGCGGCGGTAGCGCTGGGGATATACCTGCTCGCGTTTACAGTCGCCCTTCTCACCGCGAGGCTCGCCACGAGCACCATGGGGGGCCGGGAGGAGGAGCTGGGGGTCATGGAGCTGCCGCGGTTGAAGAAGCCGAGCATGCGCGTCATATGGTGGAGGGTGAAGGAGGCTACGATACACTTCCTGGTTCGCGCTGGCACAGTGATACTCGTGTTCAGCGTCCTAGCCTGGCTCGCCTCCAGCTTCACGCCGTCCCTCACACCAGCCGCCACACCCGAGGAGAGCATCGCAGCCGCACTGGGCAAGGCGTTGGCGCCGCTAGCCTCCATGGTATTCGGCGTGGCCCACTGGCAGGCATGGAGGCTCGCCTTCGGCTTCCTCGAGGGCCTTGCCGCCAAAGAGGTGTTCCTCGACGCTCTGGCGATGGTCGCGCCACCCAACGTGAAGGTGGCTACACCCGCAGACGCCGTCGCATACCTCCACCTCACGCTGCCGCAGGCAGTCTCGGTGCTAGTCGCACTGACGCTCTACATGCCGTGTATAGCTACGCTTGCCGCGATATACGGCGAGTTTAGAAGCCTGAAGCTCGTTACGGCCTCGCTCGCCTACAGCATAGCCGTCGCGACGGCAGCCGCGCTCCTGGTGCGCATCGCGCTTACACCGCTAGCCCCTTGAGGGCCTGGAACCCCCGAACACGGTCTGGGCGGGGCTCTCCCCCGCCAGGGGGGCCGTCGCCCCTGCGATGAGCGGGGGTCCTCTTGGGCGCCCGCCACACGATAAATCTCGGGTTTAGGCTTGGCGCTCGGGGCTAGAGTTGCCTACGCTACGGTTTCTCGCGCCGAGGCTCGAGAGGGCGACCGGCGTACCGATGGATGAGCTTGAGGAGCTGCTGTTCAGGCTCAAGTGCGAGGTGGAGCGTGGAGAGGGCGACGAGGTGTACGTGGAGGTTAACGCCGATAGACCCGACATGTTCAGCGTCGAGGGTATCGCTAGGGCGGTGAAGGGGCTTAGGGGTGTCGAGACCGGGCTCCCGAGCTACGAGCACATCAAGAGCGGGTTTAGGCTGGTCGTCGAGGATGTCCCAACGAGGCCCTATATCGCGGCGGCGGTCGTCTACGATGTCGACGTGGACGAGGTTTTCCTGGAGGAGTTGATACAGTTCCAGGAGAAGCTGCACGATACGCTGGGCCGCGGGAGGAGGAAGGCAGCCATAGGCCTCCACGATGCGGACAAGGTGCCTTCGAGGAGCCTGGTCTACAGGATGGCCGGGCTCGACGAGAGGATGGTGCCGCTTCACGGGGAGCGAGAGATGAGCCTCGGGGAGGTCCTCGAGGAGACCGAGCAGGGTAGGAAGTACGGCGGGCTCGCGCTCAGCGGGGGGAGGCACCCGGTCTTCGCGACGGCCGATGGAGTAATCCTCAGCATGCCGCCCGTGATAAACGCGGATGTTACGAGGGTTGAGCCGGGAACTCGCAACATCCTCATAGACGTGACGGGGACGAGCTGGGAGACTGTAATGCAGGTTTTGAACGTCCTTGTGTACACGTTGGCCGAGAGGAGTAGGAGTAGGCGCGTGGGCACGGTGGAGCTCATAGGGGCGCCGGAGCCGGAGACGCCCGTCTGGAGGACCAGGGGCGTACACGTCGACCGCAACAGGCTGGAGGAGTGGCTTGGCGTCCGGCTCTCCTCATCGCAGGTGCTCGATGCGCTTGAGAGGATGAGGCATGGCGCGGAGGAGGACGAGAGGGGCTACACTGCGATAGTCGCGCCGTTCCGGGTGGATATTCTGGGGTGGGCTGATGTCGCGGAGGATGTAGCGATAGGAGTCGGGTACGACACCATAGGCTCCGAGTATGGGCCTGCACCCCTGAGGGGCTCCCTGTCACCCTCGAGGCTCTTCGAGAGGGCCGCTAGGAGGCTTCTCGCCGGCTACGGCTTCCTAGAGGTGTATAGCTTCACGCTGACCAGCTGCGAGGACCAGGAGCTCCTCTGGGGCGTGCCTGCCGCACGACTCGTACGCGTAGCCAACCCGGTGAGCAGGGAGCTTGCCTGCATACGCGCTGCTATAACACCCCAGCTTCTCAGGTTCGCCGCTCAGAACCAGCACGTGGTCCCACTCAGGGTGTTTGAGCTTGGGGATGTAGCGGTTGTCGACGAGGCTATGCCGGAGAAGACGCGCGTAGAGAAGCACCTTGCTATGCTCCTGATGGCCGATAAGGTTGGATACGAGGATATCCAGGCGTATGTCTGGGGGCTCGTCCGGCTCCTCGGCGACGAGGTTGCAACGGTCGAGGAGGTTGAGCACCCCCTGTTCATACCGGGTAGGGCTGCACGCGTGAAGACGAGGGAGGGCGTGGAAGGCGTGCTGGGCGAGGTCCACCCCGCCGTACTCGAGAAGCTCGGCATCGTCTACCCTGTTGCGGCTGCAGAGCTACGATACGATACTGTTGCCCCGCCCCGCCGCCCCTAGAGCCATGCCTCCTCTACACTCGCCCTCCTCTTCTCGAGGTACTCCTCGGGCGGCACATAGAAGTTCAGCTTGGCCTCGTGGTAGTCGCGTATGACCTGCCTTGCCGCCTCCTCGATGTTGGGCTCGCCGGTCGTCTTGTACCTCCAGCCGCGCTTCACTGCAATCTCCTCGAGTATCCGGAGGGGGTCCGTCTCGCGTATCCCATAGGCTTCTATGACCGCGCGGGGGTTGTAGCGCAGCGCCCTCTTCAACAGCTCTATCGCCGGGTTTATCGGGTCGCGGAGCTGCTCCGGCGGCTTCCCGCGTATGACCGCCTCCAGGCGGTCGCCCTCTACCGGTATGACTCCGGGGGAGTCGAGCATGTACATGCTGCGGCCTATACGGTAGAGCTGGACGTGGGTGGTATAACCGGGGGAGCCGGGGATGGGGCTCGTGGAGGCCGCGTGCTTCCCCTTCAGGGCGTTTATCACCGTGGACTTCCCGGTCTTAGGGTAGCCGGTCACCGCGACGATGATCGGCCTCGTCTCGACAGCCTTCTTTATCGCGACGCGTAGCTTCCTAGTCCCCATGTGCTCCCTTGCAGCCATGTAGACGGCCGTGTACCCCATATCCTCGAATATCTTCTTCCACTTCTCGGCCACCTCGCGGGGTATCAGGTCGGCCTTGTTTATCACGATTATCAGCTTGCGGCCCAGAGCCTCGACTATCCTCTCGAGCCTCCTGCTCCTCGTCCCCATAGGGTCCCTCGCGTCAACCACCTCGAGGACCACGTCAGCCCTCCTCACCAGCCACGTTATCGTCCTCCACGATGCGAGTATCAACGCGGCTACCCTCCGTATACCGCGTGTCGCGCGGAAACCCGGCTATAGGGTGACCGGCCTACAATAACCCCCGCCACGGTAGCCACACAGGGGCCGTGTGGAGTAAGAGGGTCTCTGACCAGTGATGAGCGGAAACGGGCCGAGCCCCGTACCCCACTAAGCCTCCCTCTGCACCAGCGCCCCGGGCTGAGCGTCTTGGACGCCCTGAGGAAGGCGCTACTCGCACTCACACTCATCCTCATCATCGGCTACATCGGCATCAACTTCGTGGCGCCTCTCCCGGCTTTCCTGGTGGGCGAGAACCTCTTCTACGCGGCTTCATACGCGATACTAGCGTATATGCTGTGGAAGGGTAGGAGGGTGGAACCCCTCTACGTGCTCCTAGCGGGTTTCAACGCGGGGAGGGTTTCGAGGAGCGTGGTGACGCCCTACGGCACACCTGGGCGTCTAGCGGTCCAGCATATACCGCTGCTCGCGCTAATCCTGGCCGCTGCTTTCCTCGCCGTTGCAGCAGCCTCTAGGAGGCCTTCACCTTAAACCCGGGTGTACGCGGTTAGCGCGAACGGTGGCGCTCGATGAGCGCCTGGTTGAAGAGGATTAGGGATGCGGTGGAGGAGATAGGCTATAGCTTCGAGTTCGAGGAGACGCTCAGGATACACGTGGGCGACGTTATAGTCGAGGTCGGGGCGGACGAGAACAGCTATACGGTCACCGTCTCGGTGCAGCTGCCTGGGGGCGAGGCTTCCGAGGAGGAGCTCGACTACTACACGAGGCTCTATGAGCAGGCTCTGCGCGTCGTGCTAGGGCTGAGCGGGGAGCTGCGCTACGAGGTGGATACAAGCCTGCCGGAGTACCCGTCGCTGCACATGGTACGCGTCTACAGCGACCCGGAGAAGCTTGCAGACGAGCTTATCGAGAGGCTGAAGAAGCTGGCGGAGGTAATCCCGCCCTCCGGGGGCCCCGCTGAGGGCTAGAGGCTGGCGAGCCTCGCCGCCTCGCAGGCTATCCTCGTCTTTTCGACCGCGTAGCGCAAGGGTATGAGGTCCACCGGCGCGCTAGTCGCGACCACAAGCTCCTCCACGTTGTACTTGTAGGCTAGGCGTTTCGCCTCGTCCGCCACCCTCCTCGGGTCCTCCGGATAGATGCTCCTCGCGTTCACGAGGCCGAGGAGCAGCCTCCTTGGCGCCCATTTGTCTAGGGCGGCCTCAGCCTTAGACGGCGCATCCACATAGTCAATCATAACCGCGTCCACCTTGGCGTCTCCGAGCTTCTCCCAGACCTCCGGCCTCGGCGGCGCATAGTACGTCAGGAGCCTCACCACCGCCTTCCCCGAAACCCTCGAGGCTATGACGGAAGCCAACCTGGCTGCGAGCTCGCTGTCCTCGGGCTTCGCGTCGATATCCCCTAGGAGCGGCTCGTGGATGTCAACTATGCTCGCGCCGTTGGCTACGCTCTTCTCGGCCTCCAGGGCGAGTATCTCGGCGACCCTCTCGGCTACCTTCACCGGGTCCAGCCCCTCCCTTATCCTGGCAAGCCTGGTGAAGGTGACCGGGCCGGGTAGTGTCACACGGAGCTTCACCCACTCTGGCAGCACTCCTCTAAGCGCCCTGACTCGCGGCGGGGTAACCAGCCTCTGGGGGTCTGGGAGCTCCTCGACCACCGGTATCCTGTAGAAGAAGTTGTTGTCGAACCACCTGTTCAACCCGTCTATCCAGACGCCCCTCCACGCCTCTGCGAATGGGCGGAGGAGGTCATGCCAGTCTATCAGCGGGTCTGCGACTGCGTCGACACCCGCTGCCACCTGGACTCCGAGGAGCATCACGCTATCCTCTATGACCGCCCTCGTCGCTTCTAGGAGGCTGGCCTCCCCCAGCTCCTCCACCCTCCTCAGGAGCCTCCGGACACGGTCGCTGCGGGGGTAGGGGGGTAGCACGGTACAGGCGAAGCTCGGCATTGCCTTCAGCCGGTCTCTGCGCGGGCTAGGAGGGCTTCTAGCCTATCGCCTGGAGCCTCTACGCTAGTATCGCCTGCACACCCCTAGCCTTTATATCGCGGTAGACTCGCTCCGCGCCATCCCCGTGCAGCACTAGCGCCGCCCCCTTCTCGACCATCGACGCCAAGAGCCCTGTTACCGCGTCTAGGAGCTCCGTGTTGGCGTGGAGGGCGGGGTCTTCGAGGAAGAGGAGCATGTTGTAAGGCATGTTCCTCGCGTAGTGCAGGAGGGGGAAGACCGCGAAGACGACAGGCTTGGGGGCGCATAGCTCCGTAGACTTAGGTTTACGCAGCAGTAGCCCCCAGGACGCCAGCTCCTCGTGGCACTCTACAAGCTCCTCTATCCTCCTCGCATACTCCTCGCCCGCAGGCCCCATGCCTATCAACGCGCGGGCCTCGACCATGTCGCGGAGCCAGGGTGTATCGCAGTAGAGGTGTATGAATGCGCGTACATCCCCGACACGAGTCTTAGGCGCGTATGCTGGCCAGGGTACGCCACGGGGCCATTCGGCCGCACCGAGAGGCGCCAGCGCGTCCTCTGCAGCCTCCCTGTCTATCTCGAAGTCGAGCCTCTCCTCTCCCACTTCCAGCCTAAACCAGCCTAGGTCGACGCGGAACGGCTCTTCGAGGGTAACCCGGTGCGAGCGTATCATCCTCTCGAGCCTCCTCTCGAACCCCCTGCCGCCCACCACGCCGGCGACGTGGTCGCCTCGTTTGCCCTCCGGGGCCTTCCTAGCCTCCTCGTAGAGTATCCTCGCTATACTCCGGACTATCGCGTAGGGGTAGAGTAGCGTATCGAACCTCGTCGACAACGTGACCGAGCCTGGCCTTGCCTCTAGCCACGCGTTCTTACCATACTCGACTCTAAGCCTCCACACGGGTATACCGCCGGTGCGGACACCGCAACGGGGGGTTAGATGGTGAGAGCCCTCATCGTCAAGCATGGTTTCGGGGGGCTGATTCCGGGGGTAGAGCGTAGGATAGGCAGCCTTTTCTTCAGGGTGTACCGCGGGGATGACGACCTCACCGTATACGAGGCTGGGGCGGGGGATGAGGTTCAACAACGACTCCGCATCGTAGCCGATGGGCTCGAGGTCGTCCCTGGCCCCCCGGTCCTCGCAGAGCCGAGGATAACAACGATAATAATGTATAAGCTCGGGGAGCCCCTCGTGATAGAGCCTGGTGGCAAGGCGCGCATTAGCTCATGCATACCGGTCGACATTGTCGTGGCTCTATCGGGGAGCATTATCGACGTCCGGCCGTCTGTCAGGGTGAAGTACGCGCTCTACGGTAGCCTAGACCGGGGATTCATAGCGAGGGTTGTGCGGGACTCCAGCCCTCCATGCGCGAGGACAGAGATAGAGGTCGTTAATGCGGGTGGCCATCCCGTAAGAGTCTCTAAGATAGTCTTTCCAGGCTACATGCTCAACCTGTGCTACGTCGAGGACGAGGAGTACGCCTATGCTAGCCCGTTGCTCGTCACGATAATAGACGATGTTGGGAACGTGCAGCCCAGGCAGGCCCCCATGCCCTCCTGCAGGCAGGCGCCGCAATTCCTACGGGCGCCCATCTTCGAGAAGCAGAGGTTCCTCATGCTCCACGGGTTTTGAGCGCCTAGGCGGCAGGCGGTACTACGGTTTCATCTGCATCGTCTGCCTCGGCCACGCTCATATGGTAATACAGCCCCATGGGTGGAATACTGGGTTTCGGGACGGTGGACGGTAATGCCCGGAGACTGGTTCATAGACATGTTTACCTCTGAGCTCGACAAGCTGCTCTCCGAGCTAAAGAGGAGCAATGAGAGGCTCTCTGCCGAGATACCCCGCGACTTCTGGTGGGTGCCGCGTCTACCCCCTCCCGCCAGAGACCCCCGCGTCGCAGCGGTCGACGGGGGTAGTGGGGCCGAGCCGCTGGTCGGCGGCTCGGCGTTCTACGTCGCGAGGGCCATGGCGGTGTTCAACCCCCCGGGCGACCCCGTGAAGCTCATCGACGTCAAGCTGCTGCCGTTGCGCGACTCTAGAGTGCTAGACGCTCTACGTGCAATAGTTGAGCAGCGGGCTGCGCTACGCGCGCTGGAGAGGCTACCGGCTGGGGAGGAGCATACAGTGCTCTTCATGGACGGCAGCTACCGCGCTCTGGTCTCGGCCGCCGTCACGGCGATAAAGAGGGCCGCGTATGGCTACGTCAACCTCTCCTCGCTGTACGCCGGCCTCTTCAGCCTAGAGCTGCTGGTGGTAGCCTCCCGCCTCCTCCAAGCCGCGGTGGAGAAGGGCGTCGCAGTGGCCTATGTATCCAAGGACTCCGGGTACCGTAGCTTCAAGGAGGCCGTCCTCCTCCAGATACTGGCCGATGCGGCTGAACGAGAGGGGCTCTCCGAGCTCTCCGAGCTCGCCTATAAGGCTGCCAGGATGTACCCGCTGAAGACCCTTAGGGAGAGGCTGCTCTCCTGGAGGAAGAGGGTCCCCCCGCGCCTGAGACCCCTCCTAGACATGATACTCGACATCGGGTATAGGGATGTCCTCTTCATAGACGATTACACGGGAGGCTCCACCGGGCACACGGTGGTGCTTGAGCTGGGCCTCGGCGGGCTATACGGGGGCGATATAGAGCCTGCGGTTGACAGGATGTGCAGCCGTATCGAGGAGTACCTAGGCGGCTATGAGGCCGAGAACTGCAGAGGGCTGGCGCCCGACGCCTCCAGAGCATACCAGATGCTCCCGACGACGCGCATGATGTACGTCCGCCTGGGCTACCGCGATACGCTCCTCCTCGTGGAGACGCCGGGCTCGGGCACGATAGCCTCGGACCATAGGCGTTTAGACACTATCGGCGAGGTCGAGGATAGGGTGTTGAAGGTTCTAGTTGCGGGTTACGCAGGGCCACGCTTCTACAACAGGTGGCTTGTAGCAGCGCACGAGGCTGCGGCACTGCGCGGAGAGCAGCTAGTACTCTACGCCAAGATATTCGACGCGCTAGCCCAGACCCGCGGAGTGAACCTCAGGCTCGCCAGGAGGACTGGCGTGGGGGTGACGGGCATTGCCTAGACTGCCGGGCGCACCCATAGGGAGGATAACCGGCGTCTCAAGCCCCGACTCGTTCATCTTCACCTTCGACCCCAACAACCCCGTCAAGCTCTACGACTACGTCGTGATAGACATGGAGGAGGAGCCGCCGGACGCCGAGAACCCGGTCCACGTCAAGGTCGTAGCGCAGGTGTATCGGGTGGAGAGGGCTAGCCTGGGGCTATCGCCTGACCACCCGTGGCCCGTGGTCCGCGAGTATAGCCTCCCGTTGGACCTTGACACGCCACGCGCATACGCGAAGGTGCTCGGCTACAAGTGGAGGGGTAGGATTCTCAGGCCCAGGAGCGCTCCCCCCGTAGGCAGCTGGGTATACCTGGCTCCCGACGACCTGCTCCGCGACTTCTACTCGGTGGATGAGAGGAGGAGACTCCACATAGGCTACCTGATATCGAGGCCGACGGTGCCAGCCTACCTCGATGTGGAGGGGATAAAGAGGCACGTCGCTATCATAGCGGCGACGGGCTCGGGCAAGACCTGGACTAGCGTCGTACTCGTAGAAGAACTGTTGAAGAAGAACGCGACTATACTCATCATAGACCCTCACGGCGAGTACGTCGCGATGAAGAGGAGTGCTTGTGTAAAGGCAAGGGAGTTCTGTAACAGGATACGCGTGGTGAAGGGCCACCCGGATCAGGAGGGGGATAAGGTATACCGGGTCGACATCAATAACATCGATGGAGTCACGCTGGCTGATATCGCTGGTGTCCCGAGGAATGCGAAGAGGATACGAGAGATCATCATAAGCGCTAAGAGTGTTGCAGAGGCGCTTGTGAGGGCGACGGGCAGGAGGGAGCTAGGCTCGATAGACGTCATTACCAGGGTTATGGACATCGCCTACTCCGAGAGCATCGCCGTCAAGAAGCCCTCAATCCCACACTATACGCGGCAGCTTGTCAACCAGCTTGCAGCCGAGGGTAGGATACTGGCGGATAAGGCTGACGAGGTGCGGGAGACCCTCGAGACCGACAGGGGGTACCGCGAGGCAGCTGAGCAGCTCCTGATATCGGTCGGGAAGAGTGTAGAGGCTTTGACTAACGCGAAGAGGTATCTCAGGAGCCTCGCCCGGATAGGGATATACTCTACCAGCAGCATTCCCTTGGATGAGCTCCTCTCGCCCGGAACTGCCACCGTGGTCAACCTTGCGGGTCTGCCGAGCGTAATGCAGGACCATATAGTCTCGAATATACTCGAGAGGGTGTTCCAGGCGCGCGTGAGGGCCGTTAGAGGTCTGCCGGGCGAGAGGTACGACTATCCCGTCGTCGTGATAGTGGAGGAGGCTCACCGCTTTATACCGGCTAGGAGGGAGAGGGTTGAGACACGGAGCCTCCCGATAGCCGCGATGATAGCCGCGGAGGGTCGAAAGTTCGGCGTCTTCCTCGTGGTTATTACGCAGAGGCCGAGCAGGATAGACCAGGATGTGCTAAGCCAGGCTCAGACCCACATTATACTCCGCATTGTGAACGTGAGGGACCAGCAGGCTGTGAGGGATGCGAGCGAGCAGCTGAGCCAGGACCTATTTGAGAACCTGCCCGGGCTAAACCCGGGCGAGGCCATCATAGTTGGGCCGATGGCCCCGATACCGATGATGGTCCGGGTGCGCGACCGCGTACTCGACTATGCGGGTAAGGATATCAGCCTTGTAGACGCGTGGGGGAGTGCTGGCGAGCTGTTGAAGAAGGAGAGGAGCGTGGAGGAGAAGCTCGCTGCACGCCTATCAGACTTGCTCGCCGAGCCCGTCGAGCCGCCACAGGTGCGCGACGCCCTATCTCACCTTGTTGGCGTCGAGATACCCGAGAAGGTGTATCGGAGGGCTCTACGCCTCGTAGCCGAGGGCAAGGTCACAGTCTACAGGTATTCGCCGCAGGACACCAAGGTCTACGCACGGGTGGACGACTATGAGGTCGAGGTTGGCCTCTGGGGCGGCGTACGAAGATGCGACTGTGGAGCAGACAGCACGGAGAAGGAGGACGCGATATGCCCGCATATGGTGGCGGCGGTAGCAGAGGCCGTTATAGAGGAGTTATTGACGCCGGTGTTCAAAGCTGCGAGAGGAGCCTCGGATGAAGACGAGCTACTCGGATTATGACGCGGAGCTTGTAGCTCTGCTCGAGGAGGCCTATGAGGAGACGAGGGGGTGCATAGGGGAGGATGACGCCGAGAAGCTCTATGAGTGCGGCCTAAGCGGGGAAGGTGAAGCTGAGGTCCATGTTGGCGGTTTGCTCGTCCGCATACCCTGCAGCGACCTTCCCGAAGCGTGGTTCAACCTATCCCATGTATTCTGTACCCGAGACTATACGCGGGTTGAGGGTTTCGAGCCCCAGCCGGGCTGGGTCGTTGTAGATGCTGGCGCGTATCTCGGCTTCTATACACTGTACGCGGCGGCCCGTGTCGGGGCCAGTGGTCTGGTCGTGGCGGTGGAGCCTCTATACAGGAACAGGGTATACATCGAGGCTAATGTCGCTGCAAACGGGTTCCAGGATAGGGTTCGAGTGGACCCTAGGGCGCTGGGCGAGACCAGCGGTTATGCCTTGATGACCCTGTCCTGCTATCCCGCTACGAGCAGCCTGGTAGAAGACCATGTGCTTGCTATGAGCGGGGGAGAAGAGTGTGGCAGGGTGAGGGTCCGTGTCGCTACTCTACCGGAGCTGTTGAAGGATCATAGGCTCGGCCGCGTAGACCTGCTTAAGCTTGATGTAGAGGGTGTCGAGGATAGGGTGTTGGGTGTACGCGGCTGGGAGGAGGTTGTCGAGAGGCTCGTGGTTGAGGTTCACACGGATATTGTGCCTGTCGAACGTATTGAGAGGCTCTTAGAGGAGAGGGGGTTTAGGACTAGAGTCGTAGAGATAGGCTCGGATGTACAGGTTATGCTTTATGCGTGGCGATGAAGAGTCGGGGTGAGCTGATGGCGTGATGATAACGCCCCGTAGTCTGAGCCTCCTACAACCCTAGGTAGACTTTGCCCTTCCTGAGCCTCCGTAGGAGCGGTGTGGCGCGTGGGCGCGGGATGCTCCCACACAGTGTTATAGCGGGTAATGCGCCGTAGGGGTCCTCGAGGGTCAGGCAGCCTCTTTCCATCCTCCAGTTGAAACGGTATCCTCTGCGTGCGGCCGCTTCGACAATACCGCGGGGGAGGCTCTCCTCGGGTATATCTATGTGGGTGCGGCTAGCCCCCATACACCCTGCCGGGTGGAGCTCTACGAGCACGTTTCTGCATTTACCGTTCACACACAGCCTAATTTTCAGCCTTTTCTTGCACACTGCTTGCACCCTCTAGACTATCCCATAGGCTCGCGGCGAGCGAAAGGAAGGCGTTTATGATTGCCCGGGCTGACGCCTCGTCCCTAGCCTCAATCTCTATCACCACCATGTCTCCACTCCTCTCTACGCGCGTAGACCCCCTCGAAGGGTCTGGGGGGTTCGAAGCCTCCACTCTAAGTGCCTCTTCGAGAGCCTTTGCCAGCCTCTCGTTGCACGTGATGAGGGTCACCCTAGCCCTTAGCATATGGGAGCACCTCGCCCTTCACAAGGTATACGTGTATCTTCGACTCTACATCTGTCACCGCTGTTATGCGGAGGGTCGGGCCGCATACGCGCCTAGTATGCGGGCATATGAAGACGAGCTCGAGGTAGCCCTTCTTCTCCTCAGCCACGCCTATGACGTCGAAGCGTTCCCACTGGTCCTCGTCTAGCACTATCCTGGCGAGGAATGATTTGGCAAGCGTGTCAACCGCCCTCGCAGCCTCCTCGCTGTGTATTCTCTGCGCGTCAAGCCCGACGCTTTTCACGTTGAATACCCTCTGAGAGCCTGGAGTCTCTCTCCTAAGCCTAACCCCCGAGAGGCTTATCGTCGAAAGGAGCTGCAGCCCCTCCTCGGGCAACGCACCCAGCTTGTACACCCTGAGTACCCCAGGATTCCCCTTCTTCATCCCAACGACTATCACGCGCTCGGCGCCCCGCGCATACGCCTCGTAGTACAGGTCTTGGAGAGTAGCCTTACCCCTGTTCATCTTCACAGCCTCTGGGAGAACCGACGCCAGGTCCTTTGCGAAGCTGCGCACACGCTGCGAGGGCCTATGAGACGTCGTCACTATTATCCGCGCCCTAGCCCTCTGCACGGTATTCCCTTGTCACCTTTACACCCACAAGCCTCTTTTAGCCAAAATCGGATATACCCTCATAACCCCGATATACCTGGTGATGCGCATGGCCGAGAGCCGTGTCGTCGTGACTAGGATACGTATGGTTGGACGCAGGTGGAAGACGGAGTTCCTTGAAGACTTTATGGAGCTCCTAAAGCTTACATTTGGAGCCGAGACGCTCGTAAGGCTCAATAGCTTCCTCACACCCCAGAGGAGGTTCCCGATAACGGATTTCGACGTGTTCAAAGAGGCCGACGAGGAGACTATAAGAAAGCTCAGGGATGAGATTGAGAAGCTGCTAGAGGAGCACGGCTATAACCCCAGACGCCTGTTGACAATCAAGCTTGTAGAGACCAGCGTGACTGCAAGGGAGGCGGCTATCGAGAAGAGTAGAGAGGATGTTGGGACCGAGGAGGAGAGGAGAGAGGCTGAGAGAGCCTAACCCTCCTTCCTCTTCTCTACAACCCTGACGTATTCTATGCGCGTGTAGGGATACTGACCCTTCTCGTCTTTCTCGTACTTCTTTACCATATCCCATACAGTGAGCAGCGCGACAGTAACTGCGGTCAGGGCCTCCATTTCGACACCCGTCTTTGCATCGGTGACTACCCGCGCAGTGCACCTCACCCTCTCTTCGTCTACAACCTCGCACCTGACGTCAACCTTGTTGAGCGGTATGGGGTGGCAGAGTGGTATAAGCTCGGGTGTCTTCTTAGCTGCAAGTATGCCAGCTATACTCGCGGCTGCGAAGACGTCGCCTTTTTCGACGTTACCCTCGAGGATTCTTTTGACAGTCTCCCTCCGTAGTCGTATCACGCCCTCTGCTACAGCCTCCCGGTGGACTATGGGCTTGGGGGTTACATCGACCATCTCTATCCTTGACAAGCTATTTCCCTGTGAATAGTGCGAGTATCTTCTCGACAATAGGGTTATCCCGGTTTAGTGCAATAATGCGGGCGCGCCCGAAACGCTTCTCGACGACGACACCGTGCTTCTTTAAGACCTCTATGTGCTTGTTTACAAGCCGGTAGTGCATACCGGTCTCCCTGACAAGCCTCGTTATGTTTATCTCGTTGTACTCTGCTAGCACGCGGAGTATCCTCACGCGCCCCGGGCTTCCAAGTATCTCCTCGAGGCTCACGGATATCCACCCGCCTTGAGCCTTTTAATCGCCTCGACAACCTTCTCTTCGAGTATGTCGAGGGGTGCTGCGCTGAGGCCTATCAGCGTCGTCCTCCCTCTCATCCCCTTACCGGAGGGCTTCGCATCGATAACCCCCTTGACCTTGAGGTCGCGTATATACTCGTAGACCTGGGTATGCCCCCTCGGCCTCTCGCCGAACTCCTCGCACACCGCTCGGTACTCCTGCTCTACCTCCCCCATGCGCGCATAGGGCTCCGTCTCCTTGCTCTTCAACACCCTTATTATCGCGAGTAGCAGGAGGAGCTGGTGTAGGGTAAGCGCTCCCTCGGTTATCAGGTCCTGTATCCTAATCGCGTGCGGGTTTACAAGGGCATGTGCCTTCCTCACATGCTCTATAGTCACCCTGCCCGCACCCTCCTTGTCGGCGAAGTCGCCCGCGAGCGCCAGTATCTGGAGCGCCTGCCGGGCGTTACCCTCCCCCTGCCCGTCTATCCCGGTCAACTCGGCGATATACTTGAGGACCTCGTCTCCAACCGTGCCGGGGTTGAAGGCCAGCTCAGCCCTGTAGGAGAGTATATCGTATAGCTGCGCGACGGTATACCCCCTCAACGTTATAATGTTCTTCATGAGGTAGCCCGCTGTAGCCTGGTTTACCATGTTTACATGGCTCAGGTCCCTCATTATCAGTATGTAGTGTATACGCCGCTTGTAGTGAGGGTACTCGTCGTACACCCTTATGAGGAAGTAGACTGCGTCGCTACCACTGGTCTCTATAAAGTAGTCGAACTCGTCAAGGATTACTATCGCGTGTGCGTCTTGCTGCTCCAGCTCGTCGTGTACCGTCTCGAAGACCTCTCTGGGGGAGTAGCCCCTACGCGGGAGAGGAATGCCGAGCTGCGAAGCCATACTGGTTACAACAGCGTATAGTGTACGCGCAGCATGACAGTTAATGTCAACCACCTTGACTTTTATCCCCCTCTTCTGAGCGCTGGCTGCGAAGTCGTAGGCGAATCTACGTGCAAGAGTAGTCTTCCCGACGCCTATCGGCCCTACTATCAGGGCCCGGAGTGACACGGCACCCGGCTCGGTCACCAGGCCACGGAAGTACATCGCAAGCTGCTCTAGCTCCTTCTCCCGGTGCGGCAGCCTATCGGGGAGGTAGTCCGGCTCTAGGCTCTGCCTGCTCTTGAATACGCTCGGCCTGCTTATCACAGACTCTATGATATCCCATGTGCGCGACTCGCCCGGCATACTTCCGGCCTACCCCTTACCCGTGATTAACCTCTAGGCCGTCAGTATTCCTAATTGTATATTGCCTTGCCTCAATGTATAATAGGAGTACATGGCCGGGTGTTACCACGCCTCTCCCACCAGAGGTCCACACGGTCGCATCCAACTGGGAGCACAGCGGCTATGAGAGCCTCCGGGTAGAGCCCCTCCACTATAAGCTCCCATCCAGCCCTCCTGGTGAGCCTGAAGCCCAGCTCCTCGGCAACGGCACTCACAACCTCCTTCACGGTATGCTCGAAAGCGCGATACCCTCTAACCTCTACGCGTAGCCTAAGCTCGCCGACCTGCACATACTCTAGGAGCTCGCGTATGCCCGCATGTAGGCTCTCAGGGTTGAAGGGAAGGTGCGTGAATGCCGGGACGATGCGCTTCGCGTAAGCCGGCGGCCAGTGGTAGAGCCTGCGGAATAGACGCAACGGGTCTACACGCGAATAGACGAGAACAGTGTCGGGAGCCGACCCTACCCTGACCGTTGCCACCTTCGGGTCTAGCTCGTAGAGTATATCGCCGAGCTCGGCTTCAAGCCTCTCTCCCCCGCCCTTCCCCGCCGTCGCTATCAGGGCGAGCACCAGCTCCCCGCGCTTCCACAGCACGCGCAGCGGGACAGCAATCTCGAAGCGGGCACTCATCGCACCTAGGACGCCCGGGGCGGCAGTATCGACGCCCAAGCTCTATAAGGAGCATGTGTGCCTCGCGGCGCAACTGAGGAGGGAAGAAGGATTCACCCCAACGCCGTTTCTCCTCATAGCCTCCGCTCACGCCCCACCGTTCAAGAATGCGAGATATGTGCGTGTCCACCGGGAAGAGGGGGAAGCCACAGTAGTTCATGAGCGTGACATCAGCCGTCTTGGGCCCCACCCCAGGCAGCTTCATGAGAAGCTTTCTAGCCTCCTCGGGCCGCAGCCTACAAATCTCCCTCTCAACCTCCGTGTGTTCAAGAATCCACCTCGCTATCGCGAGTATCGCATCAACCCTCCTCCTGTACATCCCGGCGGGTTTAACAGCCTCCTCTAACCTCTCGCGGCCCAGCCTTAGCACAGCCTCCGGCGTCAACTCGCCACCAACAGCCTCAACAAGCCTCCTGTAAGCCTCTATCGCGTTCTTATCATTCGTGTTCTGGCTGAGGACGACCCCCACTAGTATGGAGAAGAGGCTGCGGCGCTGCCGCGCCGCGTAGAGGGCAACAAACCGCTCCGGAGACGGGCTCGGAAGGCTCCTCCTCAGCCTCTCTACAAGCTCCTCGGGGCCACACTGAGGCCCCTCCATCGCGCAACGCCTAGCACGAGAGGAGGAGCCGCGTCGTTATCCCCACCGCCGTCTAGGATAACAGCGGGGGGTAGGCTATCGGCTCTCCGGGCTTCAACGCCGATATGCCGGGATAGTACGCCTCGCCTCCGAGCTCCTCCTCTATCCTTAGGAGCTCATTGTACTTGGCCGTCCTTTCTCCCCTGGCAGGCGCGCCGGTCTTTATCAGCCCGACGCCCGTGCCAACAGCTATATGCGCGATGCTAGTATCCTCTGTTTCACCGCTCCTATGGCTTATTATCGCCTTTAAGCCGGCCTGTACAGCCATCCTAACAACCTCCAACGCCTCCGTGAGCGTACCAACCTGGTTCACCTTGACGAGTATCGCTGTAGTCGCACCCAGCCTAATCCCCCTGGCCAGCCTCTCGGGGTTCGTAGTGTAGAGGTCATCGCCGACAACCAGCACACCCTTAGCCCTAGCCTTTGACGTGAGCTCCGCGAAACCCTCGAAGTCCTCCTCGTACAGGGGGTCCTCTATGCTCCTAACAGGGTACTCGTCCAGGAGCCCCAGGAGATACTCTATCATCGCGCCGCGGTCTAACTCCCTACCGTCTACACGGTAGACGCCCTTCTCCTCGTCATACAACTGGGACGCCGCAACGTCAAGCGCATAGACCACGTCAGAGCCGGGCTCATACCCAGCCCTCCTAGTCGCCTCGACGAGCGCGTCAAGAGCCTCCCTATTCTCCTTCATAGGCGGTGCAAAGCCACCTTCATCTCCCACGTTGACTGCGCTCTTACCATACTTCGAGACGAGGACCTTCTTCAACGCCTTATAGACCTCTACAGCGATACGGAGAGCCTCCCTGAAGCTATCGGCCCCCACCGGGACTATCATGAACTCCTGGAAGGAGAGCTCATTGCCAGCGTGAACCCCGCCGTTTATAATGTTTAGCATTGGGACGGGCATCACGTAGGCGGATGGACCACCCAGGTACCGGTAGAGGGGGAGACCTGCCGTCGCCGCAGCAGCCTTCGCGACGGCAAGCGACACTGCAACGATGCTATTTCCGCCCAGAATCCTCTTCTCGCGTGTACCGTCAAGCCTGCACATCAACGCGTCAATCTCACGCTGCTTCCTCGAATCGAGCCCCACCAGCGCAGGCCCAATGACACTGTTTATCATCCTAACAGCCCTCTCTACTCCACGCCCACCCCACTCGACGCCACCATCCCTGAGCTCTACAGCCTCATGCCTACCCCTACTGGCGCCCGCCGGGGCGGCTGCACGACCGACCCCACCGCCCCTCGTGACAACCTCGGCCTCAACGGTGGGGTCGCCACGCGAGTCTAGAATCATGCGTCCCTTCACAGACGCTATTCTAAACGCGTCTGCATCCACCGCCAGGCACCACGCACCCAACCCGTCCCGCGTTTAAACCGAGCATGGCCCCCGGCTGGGGAGAGGGGAGGAACCCTGAGGATACTCATAATCGGCGCGGGGCAGGTGGGCTCCCACCTGGCTAGGATACTCGCACTCCACGGCAACGAGGTCATCGTAGTCGATAAGGACCCGGAGAGGTGCAGGAACCTCAGGGAATCACTCGAGGTGGACGTGAGCGTCATCGAGGGCGACGCCACAGACCCGGAGCTCTACAACGAGATAGATCTCAGCAGCATAGACGTGCTAGTAGCCGCCACCAACCGCGACGAGGTGAACCTTTTCGTCGCTACACTGGCGCGCGACTATGGCGTCCGCAGGATAATAGCGAGGGCTAGGAACCCGCTCGTAGCCCGGCTCATGGAGAAGATTGGCGCAGAGTTCGTGATAACAGAGCCCCTGGTAACCGCGAAGATAATGGCGTCGATAATAGAGGGCAAGTATAACGTGATAAGCCTGGTCCCCGTCTTCACCGGCAACTATGTGCTCGTCTCGATAGCGATATCGGAGACCGATAGGAGCGTCGGCAAGAGCCTCGAGGAGCTAAGCCTCCCGAAAGAGTCGAGGATACTGGCGGTGTTCGACGGCGAGAGGCTCCTAGACCCGACCGAGGTCTCGCAGCTACAGCCAAACTATGTTATAATAGCATTGGTGCGAAGAGACCTCGTGCAAGAGTTTATCCAGGCCTTCCGCTGACGAGCGCGGCGACCCACATGCAGCACCTGAACCTAGACGTACTCCCGTATCTCGAGGCGCTCATACCCTTCGTGATAGCCGCGATCATACTCCGGGTGCTGAAGGCACAGGTTTTTGAGGTTCCGGTCGGAGGAGCTGGCGCACCAACGCTCATGAGGCTCTACAGCTACATCTCGATAGCAGGCTACACGCTCGCCGCATTCGTAGCAATCTACATGGTTACAGGGGCGCCGGAGGCTCTCTACGCTGCGATAGCTGCGGGTATTGTCGTGGCCGCGCCCCTCGTACCGCTCATGCAAAACGCGTATGCGTATATCGTGCTGCTGCGCTCGGGTGTCGTGGCGCCCGGGGAGAGGATAGAGGTCGACGGTGTGAAAGGGAGTGTACACTCTGTAGGTCTCTACGCGACGACGGTGAGAACGGAGACCGGAGAGGTGATAGTTATACCGAATCGCGTGCTTGCGGAGCGTATAGTCTCGAAGAAGCCCGTCGACCGTAGAAGACTCGACGTATACGTTACGCTTCACGGTGTGCCACGGTCTCCTGGGACGCTTGACGAGATTATAATGAGGGTGCGCAAGATGCTCAGCGAGTTTAAAGCCGGGATTAGGGGGCTAGAGGCGACTATGATGGTGTTGGGCTTCGAGGGCGACAGGTTAACACTCCTCATTAGGATATACCTTGTCAACATCTCCGCCGTCACCGTCTCCGCGCTAATCTCAAGGATTATAACCACGCTGAACGCCTACAAACCAGACGTGCGTGTAGAGGCGCACGAGTAGGGTAGGGTGGGAGGCGTGCCGAGGAAGAGGCAGAAACGCGACCCCTACGTCTGCCCAAGGTGCGGCACCAGGACCGAGCCGAAGAAGACCTGGCAGCTCGTCTCACCATTCCCTGACTCCAAGGGCAGGATAACAATCACGATAATGGGTAGCTTCGAATGCCCCAACTGCGGCTATAAGTGGAGAGCCGTCATCTCCAAGATCAAGGTTGGCGGCGAAGAGGTCGAGGTGGGTGGTAAAAAGCTTGAGACCAAGGCTGCCGAGGAGGAGAAGAGGGAGGGCCCAGTCTTTGAAATCGACATTGACGACCTAGATGAGGAGGAAGAGGGCGGCTAGCGACGCGTAGAAGAGGAGCATGCCGGAGGCCGCTGCCTTTTCCCAGACCGGTGCCCCTCCCCAGCCCCACACGCTCCTCTCGAAGTACCTCCTAACGTCTTGGAGCACGACGTACCCCGCTAGGGCTGCCGTCAGCGCCGCTATCCTCGGGTGCCCTGCGTACGCTGCAGCAACGCCACCTGCGACCAGGATTGTCGAGAGCAGGAGAGTTTCGCGCGCCTCTCGAAGCAGGTATGCTGCTAGCCCGCTCCTACCCCTGATGAGCACCTCCTCGTACACCCCGGCTGCGGCGAGCAGGAGCGAGTCGATGGCCGCGCTGGCGGCCGACACCGGGTCGTGGTGTAGTATAGTCTCGGCTATCGCGGCTGGGATGTAGTAGAATGAGAGGGCGTAGATAGCCTCTGGCAGCATCCACCGGGCACCCAGGTATGCGGCGCAGGCGGCGTATAGCGACGCGACTATGGACGCCAAGAGTGTCGCGAACAGCCCGTAGAGGAGGCTGGGCGACATGTAGACGTATACGACTACACTGCCCCACCCTACGGCTCCAGCCGCGAACCCCGCAAGACCGGCCCATACGAGGAGCTTATCGTCGCCACAGAAGACCAACCCATAATTATCTCTGCGGCTGACGCCATAACGAGGCTTCACGTTGACGCCCCGGCCTGCTGGTAGAGGGGGGAGAGCCGGTGGAACAGTGGGGCAAGTGATACGCGACCTAATAGCCGCTGCTATACTCGCCGCGATAATGGCAGGCATCCTCGAGCTACTCGTCTTCAGGGAGACCGGCGTGTTCCTCGTGACCGTGGAGGGTAGGAGCATGCACCCGCTCTTCTACAGCGGCGACATAGTGGTCGTTGAGAGAGTGAAGCCTAGCGACATACACGTCGGCGATATAATCGTGTACGAGGGGTGCAAAGGCCACCTTATAATACACAGGGTGTTTAAGGTGTGCCTCGTCGGAGGCACCTACTGCTACGTGACATGGGGCGATAACAACCCGATGCCAGACCTCCCGACAATCTCCTGCACGATATACCGCTGCGGCAACTACTTCTGCATACCATACAACAGGGTGCTCGGCAAGGTGATAGGACCGGACCATGTAATCTACAAGGTGCCCTTTATCGGCGGCCTCGCTGCACTCCGCTAGTCGAGCCTAGGAGGTGGAGAGCGACATCCTTCACCCAGAGGCCAGACTGAGGGAGCTTCGCCAGCATACCGAGGTATTCCTCGAAGCTTATATCGCCTAGCCTTCTACGCCACTCTTCAAAACCCTTCCGGACCGCCGCCAACGCCTCCGCATGGAACCTGCAGAAGCGTCCATCTATACTCTCCCTGCCGCATATAACGCAGGGCCTCTCGGCGGGGACCAGCCTGAGGCTCTTTGCGAGCAGCACGCCAGCGTCTCTCATAGCCTTCCTCTTGAAATCCTCTAGTATCGTGCGGAGCACCCTCTTCGCCTCCTCCACAACCTCCTTGCGCCCCCGCCTCCCCGCCCTAATATCCTCGAGGAGACGTTCAAACTCGCGTGTCATCGAGACGCTCGTCAATTTCGGGAAGTACTCCTCCAGCACCTCTGCAACCGCGAAGCCCAGGTCGGTGACGGTGACCCTACCCTGGCTCAGCCTCAGATACCCCCGGTCGAAGAGCGTCTCGACTATCCTGGCTCTCGTGGCCTCGGTGCCTATACCCACCTTCTCCATCCACTTTACGAGCTTCGCCTTCGTGTAGGCCTCGGGGGGCTCAGTGTACACAGTCTCTATCCTCACGTTCTCGACTCTCAGCATCTGGCCCTGCCGGAGCCTCGGTATGCTGCCCGAAGGCCTGCTGTACGGATAGTAGTGGAGCCAGCCCTCCTCGACAACCGCGACCTCCGAGATTGTCACCCTCGCGACGCCAAGGTCTATGGTTGCGCTGGTCTTCTCGAGCACCGCTGGCTTGGCGAACGCCGCCAGGAACCTCCTGACTATCAACTCGTATATCCTCTCTTCAGCCCTGTTCAGCCTCCTCTGGGGCAACACCCCCGTCGGGTGTATAGCAGGGTGCGCCGGGTCATCCTTAGGCCCCTGCACCGGCCGCAGCACGCCACCAGTCTCCCGGAGCAGCCTGGAGACTAGCGCCGCGAACCTAGGGTGGCCGGAGAGCCCCCGGAGTATAGACGCGAAGTCGATGGTTGGCGGCAGCTTCTGGCTGTTCGTCCTAGGATAGCTTATCAGGCTGTCGAGGTAGAGCTGCTCGGCCACCTCCTGGGTGAAGGCGGGGCTATAGCCGTAGAGCCTGGCGGCCTCCATCTGGAGGTCGCTGAGGTTGAAGGCGGGTGGGGGGTTGAGCCTCTCCCTCCTCGCCCTCACCGACGCTACCCTCGCGTAGCCTCGCCTCTCTATGAGAGACGCTATCCTCTCAGCCTCTGCCCTCCTCTCGACGCTCGCGGCGAGAACGTCTAGGCGGACGCCTGCGGCGGATAGCCTGACGCGCACGTGGAACCTGGGGAGGGGGACGTGGAGCCTCCTCCTAGCCTCCCTCCTCGCCGCCTCCACTAGGGTCGGCGACTGGACCCTCCCCGCGCTCAACACCACCCTCCTGCCGGTCACGAGCTTCACGGAGTCCATGAGGGCCCTGCTGACGTTAATCCCCCAGAGCCAGTCTAGCTCGTGGCGAGCCAACCCAGCCTCTATCATCGGCCAGTCGAGGGGCTCAAGCCTCCTAAACGCCCTCCTGATATCGGTGGGTGTTAGGGCCGAGAACTTGGCGCGGTAGGCGCGTTTCACGTCGCCGAGGAACCTTATGATGAGGTAGCCTATCACGGAGCCCTCGATGTCGTAGTCGCAGGCGTTGACGTAGACGCTAGCCCTCTTCGAGAGTGCCGCGAGGAGAGCCAGGAACCTCCTCACATGCTTGGCGCCCTCAGCCACGTCGAGCGGGACCCACTTGTAGGTGAAGACCGGGAACCCCCTCTCCTCGGTGTAGAGGCCGTAGAGGTGGCCGGCGGCGGGGGCTACGACCGTGAGCCTACCCTCCCAGTAGAGCACCCAGTAGGGGACACTATACATGCTGCACTTGCGGGCCCTCCCCGCCCCTAGAGCCTCAGCTATCTTCGAGGCAGCCTTCGGCTTCTCCGCGATAACGAGCACATAGCCGCCCCTAGGCTGGCACCCGGCCACCAGCCACACTCCCCTCGCATCCATCAGCAGGGAGGAACCGGGGACAAGCGTTGAGGGTGCTACGCTGGCACCGGGAGCGTCAATACGATGAGCGCCGCGTAGAGGCCTGCATAGAGGGCCGCCCTCCTCGGGCTAAGCCCCTTATACGGGTTGACGACGCCGGGATGAACCCCCTTAGAGAGCATCAGGTAGAGCCCGTATGCTAGCAGCGAGAATACACCGACGAAGACTAGCTGGGGATAGACGAGGGAGGCTACCAGAGCAACCCACGGAGTCACAATGCTTGTCACCCGGTGCACCCTCTCACCGAAAACCGCGTACACCACATGGCCGCCATCAAGCCAGCCTATGGGCAGGAGGTTTAAGAAAGTCACAAGGAAGACTATGTAAGCTGCTAGCGCAAGCGGGTGTAGGACTACAACGCCGTTGCCCTTGACAACGAGACTCCCCTCTAGGAGGAGCACTAGAGGAATCATGCTCACCGAGGCTGTGCTAGACGATACAGCCCGAAGCGCAGCCGGATTGCTCACCACAAGGCTATAGACGAGCCCGATGAGCCCAACGACAAGGCCCGCCAGGAAGCCGTAGAGGGGGCCGGAGAGCCCAACTAGGGCTAGACTGTCACGATCCCTAGGTATACCCCTCATTAGTATAATCGCGCCGAAGGTCCCAATGCCGCCGAGGTTCGGCGGAGGCGCTGGGATGAAGAGAGGGGGTGAGACCGGCACGCCACGCCGCCTTGCAGCCATATAGTGGCCGCTCTCGTGGATGGCTAGAGGCCCGAGGAGACCGAGGAGGAATGAGAGGGCTAGACCCGCAATGTTCACGCTAAACCCGAGCCTGGAAGCGACTAGAGCATACTGGCCTGCAACCTCGAAGCCCGCGATAGCAACCGCGGCCACGGTAGCCGCGAGGAACAGGAGGACGCGAAGCCAGCCCCACCCCCTCTTAACCCTGATAAACACAACCCCGAGCCCATCCTCAGTAGCCACGAGCTTAGGTTGCAGCCCGTAGCGTTCCACCAGAGAATCTGACAGGCTGTCGAGGCACGTCTCCCAGCCTGCGCGGGGAGCGACTAGCGCTCCGCCCTCACCGCAGAACCTTACATGGAAGCACCTCGCCAGCTCCTCACACAGCTCACGCCCTGTAATACTCTGGGAACTCATCAATGAACAACCTCGTCCAGTACTTGCCGACTCTCTTCTTCATACCCTCAAGGAGGACCTGCAAAGGTATAAGCTCTTGCTCACCCCTCCTTGTATACCTCAACACCGTTATAGGCAGCACACCCCTATCGAGCTCCACGCGGGCCAGGAGAACCAGGTCTTCACGAACCCTGGGAGGCAACCTCTCCACGTTAACCAGGGGAGGAGCGCCATACCTCAACTGGAGGGCGCGGGCGCCGATTATCCTCGCACGCTCGAAGCGCGTTAGCCACGGCGGACCTATCCGTACCCTCACCTCCTCCTCTTTCCGCTTCTCTGCCTCGAGAGAAGCCGAGGCCAAGCCCAAACCCCTGGAGAGGGGCGAGTAGGAAGAGAAGGCTCAAAAACTTGTATTATCTAGGGTTGTGGGGTTACTCCTCCTCGCCTCCGCCCTTCTTACCCTTCTTCTCCCTCTTGGTCGGAGCAGCGGCGATGATGTCGTCAATCTTGAGTATCGTCGTGGCGGCCTCGGTGGCGCTCTTCAGCACCTGCTCCTTCACCAGTATCGGCTCGATGACGTTGACCTTGGTCATGTCATCGACTATCTTGCCGCTTATCACATCGAGGCCCGCATACTTCTTGCCGTCGGCGTGCAGCTTCCTAAGGTCCATGAGGGTCTGAAGCGCGTCTAGGCCAGCGCTCTCGGCCAGTATCATCGGTATCTCTTCGAGGGCGTCGGCGTAAGCCTCGATTGCCAGCTGCTCCTTGCCGCCAACCTTCCTGGCATACTCGCGCAGCCTCATGGCAAGCTCTACTTCCATCGCGCCGCCGCCCGGCACAATCTTGGGCTTCCTGAGCACATTCCTCAGCACGTGGAGCGCGTCCTGCAGGTTCCTCTCGGCCTCGTCTAGCAGCATGTCGTTGGCGCCGCGGAGCAGGATGGTCACCGCCTTCGGGTTCTTGCACTTCTCGATGAACACCATCTTGTCGTTGCCCACCCTCCTCTCCTCGACGAGCCCTGCGAAGCCCAGGTCGTCCGGCGTCAGGTCGCGGATGCTGCTGACAATCCTACCGCCCGTCGCCCTCTCAAGCTTCTCCATGTCGCTCCTCTTCACCCTCCTGATAGCCATGATGCCCTTCTTGGCCAGGAAGTGCTGCGCAACCTCATCAATACCCTTCTGCGTTATCACGACGATGCCCGCATTCTCGCCGAGCTTGTAGCCCTCCCTCTCAATCCTCTGCTTAGCAACCTCATAGATCTTGTCGACCATCTCGCGGAGAATCCTCGCCTCCTCCTCCAGGAACGCCTTGATCTGCTCGGGGCTCGTGATGTTGATCTTAGCGGTTATCTCCGGCTTCTCGACCTCCAGCGGCGCGTCGAGCAGCACGATGAACGCGTTCTCAATCCTCTTCGGCATGCCTGGGTGGACCACCTCCTTGTCGAGGACGATGCCGTGGACGAGCTGGCTGTCTAGCAGGCTGCCGCCCTTCTTCTTCTCAATCTTGATGTCGTCAAGGCGGACCTCGTAGGTGCCGTCCGGCCTCTTCTCGGCGACAGTCCTAACCGCCTTGACCGCCATGTCTAGGAGCTTCTCGGCCGCCTCGCCCGTGCCGATGTACTTGCTGGAGATGCTGGTCCATGCGACCTTCTTCAGCTCCTCATCGCTCTCGATGTTGACGGGGGTGCCTAGCTCGTCGAGCTGCTGTAGGGCGAAGTCGAGCGCCTTCTTGTAGCCCTCGATTATGGTGGTCGGGTGGATGTTCTCCTCGAGGAGGGTCTCAGCCCTGTCGAGCAGTGCGCCAGCGAGCACCACGGCGCTGGTGGTGCCGTCGCCTACCTCAGCGTCCTGGGCCTTGGCAACCTCTACGAGGAGCTTGGCAGCCGGGTGCTGTATCTCCATCTCCTTGAGTATAGTGGCGCCGTCGTTCGTTATCGTGACGTCGCCGAAGCTGTCGACCAGCATCTTGTCGAGGCCTCTGGGGCCTAGGCTAGTCCTCAGTATCTCGGCGATCACCTTTGCAGCCAGTATGTTGCTCCTGAGCGCCTCCCTGCCGTAGGTCCTCTGCGTGCCCTCCTTCAACACTAGGACCGGGATGCCGTAGAGGGCCATTCCTCGTCACCCTCCAAGCCTTCCACGTAGGGGAGACGGCTACACTTCTATAAAAGCATTGCGCACGCTAGCTTTTAGAGAGGCGGTGCGCGCCGCCCCCACGGGGCTCAAGATGGGCAAGGTGTATACGAGCCTGGTCAAGAGGACTGCGAGGAAGCTGCTCGAGATGTACCCGGACCTCTTCACGACAGACTTCGAGCACAACAAGAGGGTGGTTGCACAGCTTGTCGAGGTCGAGTCTAAGAAGCTTCGCAACCAGATAGCAGGCTACCTCACCAGGCTCGTGAGGCTAAGGCAGAGGAGCCAGATGTAGAGATGCCCCGGGTACGCCTCTTCTTCGGCCTTCGAGATAGGGAGGGTAGGACGGAGTTCGAGATAGACGGGGGCAGCCTCTGCGAGGTTCTCGAGAAGCTCCAGGAGAGGCTACCGGTGCGCATAGTAGAGGATTGTAGCCCCGCGCCGGGCTACCTGATATTCCTTGACGGTGTGGATGTTCGGCTTCTGCCGCGCGACTGTAGAGTAGAGGATGGTTCGACTGTCGACGTTGTCCCGGTGAACCACCCAGGCTGAGTTAAACTGGGGGTGTTTGGAGACGGGCGGGGATTGGATTGCGGGCTATCCTCGTCATCCACCCGTCGTGCCCCGTCAGCAGGCGCGTCGTGCTAAAACTTGCGGATGAGAAGCTCCTCGATAGCGTTGAACTCCTCGACGCTCGGGACCCTCGCGTCGTGCTGGGCTATGGGGTTTGGAGCGTGCCGTGGCTGGTCCTAGACGGTGTCCCCGCTGCCACTGACCCCGTCTCTGAGGATGAGGTTGTTGCGCTTCTCCGGGGCGGGGATGTCGAGCCACGCGACCCTGTAGAGGCGTTTTCAGACACCCTGATACACAGCAGTTTCGCGGCTGCAGTCTCCCTTATCAACGATGACCCGACGCTCGTGGTTGAGCATGGCTTCGTCTCCGCCGCTCTACGCGCACCGGCGACACGCGCAGATGTGGACAGGGCTATGCAATTGATTGTAGAGAGGCTGCCGGGTGAGTGGGGGGCTGGGCTTAGGGATAAGGTTGCTAGGGCTCTTGGGGTCAGCTTTGTCAGGGAGCTCTACTGGGCTAGGGGAGGGGCGACGCGCGACGAGATACTGGAGGCCGTTGAACGGGGTGCTGTAAGACTCTGGCTCCTGGGTAAGGCTTCGCTCGGCAGGGGCGGGCTCCCGTGGAGACCATATCGTGTTGTTGCAGAGGCGGCAGAGCCCGTGGAGAGGTTTGTGAAGAGGGGCGTCGTGGGACTCCTGAAGAAGGTTGAGAGGGAGGTTAGGGAGCTGGAGGGCGACGCGAGATACTGGGAGCTTCTAGAGAAGCACCTTACCCGATTTTGAAGCGTATGTGGCACCGCCCCTCCCGCTTCACAACGAGCCTAACCTCGGTACCATGCCTCTCGGGGGCGAGGCTAGCATTGTACCCTGCAAGCTGGAGCATCTTCTCGAGTAGGCCCGGCAGCGGGCAGACTGGCGCGGGTAGCATCGCACGCCCCACACCCTTGGGACAATACTTACACTTGTCCGTGACGACCTTCAGGTGCACGATGCTATCCTCCCTCTGGATGCTCCACTCTCCCCAGTCGAGCGCCTTCAACACAGAGTCGATAAACTCCTCTGGCGCCACACCCGGCTTTACACGCCCCATCGCAAGGAGGTACTTGTATAGTATCTCGGCTGCCTTTGAGGTCACAAACTTGACCACGCCCGGGTTGAGAACCCCCGTCTCGTTCAACGCGGCTACGAACGTCGCGAAGAACCCGTGGCAGGGTGTAAGCTTCCTCTCCTCGGCTATCCGGCGGAGCTCCTCCAGCTCACCCTCTGCCAAAAGTACACTTCACCAAAAAATTATCGGTGATTACACAAGTTATAACAAGTGCCACGCTTGCACACAACCCAGTCTTAAACCACGTTATAGACTGCAGGGCGAGAGCCTCTCGGCGAAACCCTGTAGCCTCTCCGGCGGGGCGCGCGTTACTGCACGCGCATCGCTCACACCCCTAACGTAGAGGTATACGCTGCGCCTCCTGCCAGCCTCGTCTTCGAAACGGCGTATGCGGACCGGGGTCCACGGGGGGATGGGGAAGTCGAGCGTGACGACACGTGCACCTTCCCCGAGTTCCCTCTCGAGCTTTGGCGCAAGCCTCTCGTTGATAGAGGCGAACATATAGATGTAGACGATGGTCGCCTCTGACAGGTCCACCTTGAACATGTCGCCCTCGATTATCTCGACCCTGTCGCCTACCCCCTCTTCTCTAGCCCGCAGCCTCGCTATCGTAGCCAGCGCCTCGTCTATCTCGACGCCCACGGCCCTCCGGACCCCGAAATCCCTCGCCGCTATCACGACCACACGCCCATCTCCACAGCCGAGGTCGTAGAGGACGTCGCAACGTGTAACCTTGGCGAGGCTGAGAGCCTCATAGACAGCCGAGAGTGGGCTCGGGATGTAGGGTGCGAGGCGCTCGCCTTTCAGGGCCCTCCGCCTAGGTGTTGCTCCTCACCCCTCAGCCCCGGCTTTACACTTCATCGGGCCGCGCCGCCGGGGCATGTGTGGAGGCAGCTGGCTTAAACCGGTTCGAGGCTCTGGATGTCAATGGCGCCCCGCGAGGGGCCCGAGGCGTGGGCCGCTGTGAGCGGGGCAGGCTCCACCCCTTAAACAAGCATCTAGAGCGCCGCGGGCCTATAATGCTCCTAGTAGTGTTTGGGTGTGAGCCCTAACAGCTTGGCCGCTATGCTGAGCTCGCGTCTCACATCGCCCCTGATGAGTATATGGTGGTTTGACACTGCCTTCTCCGGGAACGGCGCCGGGTCCTCCTCTTCGACGAACTTCACCACCGCCTGCGTCCTGCACCTGCCTCCCGTGAACATCCCAGACTCTATGACCTCCACCAGGCCGAATGCGAGTGTCTTCATATCGGGTGATAGGGCGGTCATAGTGTAGACGCCGGGCTCTAGCCTCACGTGCACGGCGTACGGCCTCCCGGTCTCGAAGTGAGGTAGGAGTGCGGCGTAGGAGCCTAGGCTAGTAGCGGCTGTGCAATGGGCTAGCAGGAGCGTGTTATCCGACGGGTTGTAGTGGCTTGGGTTCGCTATCCAGCCCGGCTTCCCCGTCAACATCTTCGCGAGGTATAGGAGGACTAGGGCGCGGTAGTCGGCTTCGCACGCAGCTACTACACCCTCGTCGAGCAGATACGCCATCATGAGGCACGGCGTATACCCCTTGGCGACTATGAACGGGAAGCAGTCTATGGTGACCGCAGACGCTCCACGCTCCCGAACCATCTTCATCGCAACGGCGGCTAGCCTCATCGGGCCGTCGAGCTTCTCCTCCTCGGCGCCGCCCAGGTCGAAATGCTGCTTGACGTAACTTGCAACCTCCCTGGTGTCGACGGACTCGAGTAGCCTGTCCAGCTCCTCGGGCGGAACAGTCTCAACCCTGAACCCGAATATGCTGGCAGCCTGTAGGGCCTCGCCTCTAACCTCCCTAGCGTTAAGCTCGACGACCTTCGCCTTGCTCAGCTCGACGATAGCCCTCACAGCCCTGACCGCCACGGCGGCCTCATCGACTATCTCCGACGGCCTCTCAGCCTCGATGAGATACACCCTGTGGCCCTCGGCCTCGAGCCTCGACTTGGCACTAAGGGCTGAGGCGAAGCTATTGTGGTAGCCGTGGGCGAGCAGGATTAGGGGCTTGCCGCTGGCAACGGTAGCGATGCTCCTCACAACCCTGCTGCTCCCGCCGGTCAAAACGGCGATGAAGAGAGCGTCAGCCCCCCTCAGCCTAGGTGCATGCTTCTCAACCTCCTCGGGAGACGTTATCACGCCGAGGGTCTCGACTCCAAGCGAGTGGAGCACACCGCAAAACTCCTCCCAGAGGTGTTCATAGTACTCGCGGCCGTGAACAGCGCTCGCAACCCCAACGCCTAGGAGCTTCGCCTGCTGCATGAAAACTGCCCCGGTGTCCACGGGGCTTCAACAACTGATAACCCTACTGTGCCTCCGCCTGCCTGGATTCCACGCGGCATTCACACTGGACGTCCTCGCAGCTGGTAACCTGCCTCAGTATCTCCTCGGGCCCGGGTATCTCGAGGCCCGCCTCCTCCGCGAAAAACCTGTGTATATTCCCGATGTCGTGCGCCAGGAACTGCTCGGCGAGCGGATGGTTGAGGTCGACGGCCTGCGCAACGTCTATTATGTAGACCTTGCCGTGCAGATACATGATATTGTATTCTGAGAGGTCCGCATGGACGAGCCTCGCGCAGCAGTATATCCTCTTAACGTTCTCGACCACCTGGCGGTACACGTCCATAAGCTCCTCCTCGTCAAGCTCCTCATACACCTCTTTTAGGAGTGGGGCGCGTCTGCCACCCTCCCCTATAAACTCCATGACTATGATGTTCTGGTAGACAAGGTAGGGCCTTGGCACTGAGACGCAAGCGTCGTACATGCGCCGGAGGTTGCGGTACTCCTTCCTAGCCCACGCGAAGAACAACTTCTTGGTATTGCTCAGGTCTACGCCCTCGAACCTCGGGTCCCCCATAATGTACTTGTAGATGCTCTTCCTGAACTCGGCGGTCGCAGTCAGGTATATCTTTACGGCGTATTCGACGCCGCCCTTGCCAATCGCGCGGTAGACCCTAGCCTCCTTACCCGCACTCACCACGCCAGCAAAACGGACTATCTTAAGCCGCCTTGCGACCTCGTAGGCGGCCATCAGGGTCTGGTAGTCCCACACCTCCTCTACGGTCTCGAAGAGCTCCCGGTCCTTCAGCCTCTTGTACCTGCGGCCGCCCAGGCTAACACACCCCCAGGGCGAGGTTGCAGCTCTACACCTCCTCCGCCTCTATAAGCTCAAGCAGCTCCTCTGGCAGCACCCCCTTCTCTACGAGCTTCCTAACCTCGTCCTTCGTGTACCTGTAGACCACGTCGCCGCGGTCTGGCTTAAAATCCCAGGGAGCCACGAGCACGACATCACCCTCCCTCATCCAGACGCGCCTCCTCATACTACCCGGTATCCTGACCTTCCTCGTGGCGCCATCCGCGCACCTCACCATGAGATAGTCGGCGCCCAGAAGCCTCTCGATGACACAGATCACGGTGCCCTCCTCGGGGTTGGGTAGGGGAGGCTCCTTCGAGCCGCTCTCCTCCTCCCTCCTCTTCTTCCTCGCCATACTCGAAATCCCATAGTGAAGACTGGCTGAACGCTCAAATCCTTACCTCTCCTCGGGCAGAGGCAGCACATAGTACCTGCCGTTGTGCCTCACGAGTATAGCCTCCCGGCCTACCCGGACCGTCTCCGGCTCGAAACGGACGCTCGCCTTAGGCAGCTCTATGTACTCGTAGCCGTCCTCCAGGCTCTGCAGGTGTATAGATGAGGGTGTCACGGCGGCGACGAGAACCCTCTGCTCCTCCTCGAAGCGCGGCTGGTGTAGAAGCCTCCACGCCTTCTCGACGCTCAGTCGGTGCACCCTTCTGGCGCCAATCGACCTCACGTACACGAAGCCGTTCTTAATGCCGACCACGCGGTAGAGCCTACCCTCCATCTCGACGAGGCTCCCGATAGAGAAGAATGGGAGGCGGACGCTCAACGTCAGCCTCTTCTTAGGTCTACCGTCGCGCCTTCTCCCCACAACCTTCCAGCTCTCAACGACCTTCGCGCCGAGGGCGGAGCGCAGCTTAGAGGCGATAGCCTTCGCGACGCCCTGATCTACGAGCACGAGGTCGAAGCCCTCCCGCTTCTCGACGACATCGCTGATGTACTCGCGTATCGCTGGCGATAGCTCCTCGAGGACCTCCTCTACGCTCCTCCTCTGCTCCTCGCTAAGCCTACCCCCCTCGCCCCTCACCTGGAGTATGGCCTCTACGGCGCCGCCAGCCTTCTTGAAACACTGTGGGCACAGCTGCTTCTTCACGTTGACCCTCACGCGGTACTCGAGGCTGTACTCGCGCTCCACGCCCCTAAGCTTACCCACAACCCTGACTATCGCATAGTCGCCGTGGAACTGGTCGCGGATGTACTCGACGTTCTCTACACGGTACGACTCGACCTCGGGGTTCGGCCTAAACCTCGCAGCAGCCACGAGCCGTATAACCTCCCTGACGACGTCCTCGATGTTAGACGCGTCTATCGGCGGAGGATACCACCTACCCTGGTACCTGTAGGAGCCGCAGCGCGGACACACAACCACCTCTATGGGCTCAGGTAGCCTGCCGAGGCCGCGCACTTCGAGATAACACTGTGGGCACAACCTGCCGTCGACCAGTACATCCTCGCGTCCACAGCGCACACAGCGACCTATCAACACGCATCACCAGGGCATCTTGATTACCTGGGCGTGCGGCACCCCACCTACGCGTAGCACAGCCTGCGGGTGGACCAGGCCAGCGTTAATCGCAGCCTGGACTATCCTCTCCCCGACCATGTTTATGATGGTCGCGTCGCTAGCCTCCATTATGGCCACGCTAATCGGGACGAGGCTACCCCCATAGAACTTAGGGTCGACGTAGAGGACTACATCGCCCTCGTCAAACCTCTTGCCTAGAAGCTCCTCGTCGCAGATGGCCACTATCTTCTCGCCTTCAGTCTCGATAACCCGCATGTACACCATAGGCTCCTTCTCTGCCAAGACGCGCCCGGCGAGGATAGAGACAGTCACGCCCCTATAGCTGGTGCCCGGAGGCGAGGACCGCGGGTAAAACCGGGGAGGCTAGAATCCGAATAGGCTTTCGAGTCCGCCTGCGAGCTCCTCCTCGGAGACGCCCTCCTTCTTCTCCTCTTCCTCTTTCTTCTCCTCCTCTTCCTTCTTCCCCTCGCCGCCGCCAGCAGGGGCAGCCACAGCCGCCGGTGCCACCTGCACCTCTATGCCAAGCTCTTTCGCCTTGTCGCCCAGCGCCGCTACCACAGCATAGGCCTTGGCTATGGCCGTGCGTATCACATACTCCGCCGTCTCCGGCGTCAGGTATCCAGCCTCCGCTGCCACTGCTAGTGCGCGTCTCACCGCAAGCGGTATGCTCAGCTTGAGCACCTCGGGCTCCGGGTACGCCATCTCCACGCCGAGCCACAACGCGTGCTTCACAGCATCCTCGACCTGCTTGCGGTACTCGTCGATGTTGATGTAGAGCTGGTCCGCGGGGATTACGAGGCCATCCTCATACGCCATCTTGAGCTTGAGGTATATCTCGACGGGCTCGATGCCCAGCTTCTGGAGTAGAGAGGCCAGCTCCTCGCTTATCACGTCGCCCGGCTTAGCCACGACGGTATCCTTCGCTATCCAGATGGTGCCTCCCTGCACCCTTATCGGGATGCGCAGCTTGCTGAACACGCTCATAATCGGGCCTGGCTGGAGCCCCGTGTTGCCAGCAGGTACCACAATCTCGCTAGGAGCCTTCATGCCGGGCTTTGCAGGCGCCCTCGCCCTCTCCTTCTCGAGTATCCTGGCGAGCTCGAAGGGGTTGATATTCGCGAATATGAATATGTTGGTGCCCGTAAGGTAGGGCTCGAACTTCTCCACCGGGAGCCCGGCCTTCTTCAACGCGAGCTTGAACAACGTGTTCTTCGCGACCCTCAGCTTTATCTTATCCTCGCCGTACTTCTCGCGCAGCCTCTTACGGATGCGGTGCAGCTGAGCGGCTGGCACGCCGGTCAGGTCGCCTATCGCTATCACTTTGTAGCTCTTGATGAGCCTCGTTAGCTCCTCCACCTCCTTCTTCTTCCACTCTGGTATAGGCCTGGTCCTCTTAAACGCGACCCTGAGCGCCACTATGCTGCACCCCCTTACCTCAGCCTAACCTCAACCGGGGGACCCATCGTAGTCTTGACTATAATCTTGGCGATGTTATACGTCGGGTTCCTCAGCTTGCCCTCCAGTGTCTGGAGGACCTTGTAGGCGTTGTCGGCCAGCTCCTCGGGGCTCATATCCTCGGTTCCAATCCTCACCATTACCTGCGGCTGGTCACGCGTCCTCACCATTACTGCGCTGCGGTACCTCTCGACATACGCCTTTACATCGACGTTCGGGGGCATCGGGACGGGTATCTTGCCGCGTGGGCCGAGCGCAGGGCCCAGTATCCTGCCAGCGAGGCCCATTAGGTCCGTCTTGACGAGCACCCAGTCGCAGAACTGGGCTACCTTCTTCGCGGTCTTCCTGTCTATACCCTGCAGCTCCTCTCTGGTTATGACGCGGTCTGCGACCTCCTTCGCCTTGACGGCAACATCTCCATCTGCGACCACGCATATCGTCACATGCTTCCTGGGGGGATGGGGCAGGAAGACAATCTCCCTTATCCTGCCCTCCGGGGTCCTCGGGTCGACGTCGCGCAGCACTACTATCATCTCGACGCTCTGCTTGAAGTTCCTCTTAGGCGAGTATGCCAACGCCTTCTTTATCGCATCTATCATGTTGTCGCGGGGGACGAACGACACTATCGCCCACCTCGAGGCCTACCCCGGGGGAGGCGAGGCGGTTAGGCTTTGCGCCACTCCTCCTCATACTTCGCGAGGACCGCGTCGTGCAACCCTTCGTCTATCTCCCTCGTCACCTGCTTAGGGTCCTTACCGTCGACCGTCAAGCCGATGGCCCTAGCCGTACCCAGTATGGTCTTGACGGCCGCCTTCAACGTCTTGGCGGTCAGCTGCGGCTTCTTCATTATCGCAACCTCGATAACCTTCTCTATCGGGATATCACCTATCTTGTGGTGCATCGGGTCACCCGAGGGCTCCTTCGCCCCCGCGGCCCGGAGCAGGAGGGCCGTCGTCGTCGGGATGCCGACCTCGATTTCATACTCCTTGGTGTCCAAGTCGACTATTATCTTGACGGGTACCGTCATCCCCTCGAACTTCTTCGTAGCCTCGTTTATCTTCTGGACAACCTCGGCGACGTTGAGACCCAGGGGCGCGATAGCCGGTGCTATCGGCGGCCCGGGCTTCACACGGCCACCTTCAACCGTGAACGTGAGCGTCTTCTTACGCCCCATGCTCCTCCTCCCTCAGCGGCCGCACCGATTCAACCGGGAGCGTCGTGCGGAGGTTATAACTTGCATCCAGGATGACGACCTCAACCTCTCTCTTATCGGGATTGACCCGCTCTACACGGGCGCGTGTACCGCGGAAAGGCCCAGAGATTATCTCCACAACCTGACCGACCTTGATGCGTATCTCCCTCTCGCCCTTCAGCACCTTGGCGACCTCCTCCGGCGCGATGTATCCTGGTGCTATGCTCCTCGCGTAGGGGATGCCGCGGATAGCCTCAGCGACTATGAAGGATGCTGGCGCCTCTACGAGCACGATGCCCTTGACCTTGGGCAGGACTATTATCGAGCGTATATCGAACCCCATCTCCTTCGCACGGTTCTCCAGCATTAGCGCAACGTCTATCTCCCTGCCGCCGAGCGTCCTTACAGCGTAGAATCTCGAAGGTCTCCTAGGCTGCTGTTCTTTCCCCTCCTGCACTTCCTCAGAGGACACCACGCTCACCCGCCGAAACCGAAGCCGTACAACGCTATGATATTTATGATGAAGCCTATGGCGCCAATGCCGAGTATAAGCAGGATTACGATGCGGAGCGTCGCGTTGAACTCGTCGGGGTATGGTTTACGGACACGGTGCATAATCTGGCGCCACGTCTCCAGGGTGCCCCTTATCCTCTCGACCAGGCTCGCCACTAGCCGCCCCCGCGCGCACGGGGAAAGGCCACGCTCTAAATACGGGTATATGGCCGTGCCTCATGCTAGCCGAGTAGCTTCTCGACGAGCTTCTCCGGTACCATGGGCTCCAGGTCTTCATACCTCTGGCCGACGCCGAGGAAGAGTATAGGCTTCTTTATCGCGTCGACTACGCTCACTGCTGTGCCCCCCTTCGCATCAGCATCGAACTTGGTGAGCACGACGAAGTCCACCCCCACAGCCTCGTCGAAGAACTTAGCCTGCTCGACCGCGTCGTTGCCCGTCAGGGCGTCTACGACGAGCACCTTGTAGTCGGGTTTCGCGACCCTCACTATCTTCCTAAGCTCCTCCATAAGGTCTACATCGGTGTGCATCCTTCCGGCTGTATCGACGAGGACGACGCAGTAGCCTCTGCTCTTGGCCATCTGTATCGCATCATAGGCCACCGACGCTGGGTCCGCGCCGTACCTCCCTCCGACGAACACCGCTCCAATCTTCTCCGCATGAGCCCTAAGCTGCTCCTGGGCACCAGCCCTGAAAGTGTCAGCAGCGGCTATCACGGGCGTGAGGCCAGCCTTCTTGAACATATAGGCGAACTTCGCTATCGTCGTTGTCTTGCCGACACCGTTGACACCCAGGAATACTATTACGAGTGGTTCTCCGCGCCTACATTTCTCGATAGCCTCTTTCACGAGGTCTATCTGTCTCCACCCCGTCTTCAGGAGGGCTATGAGAGCCTCCCTCACCTTATCCTCGAGCACCTTCCTGGTCTCTGCGCCGCGGGGCACCTGGAGACCTACAAGCCTCTTCTTGAGCTCCTCGACCAGCCGCTCAGCGGTGTCGTACGCGACATCGCTCTCCACGAGCTCTATCAGGAGGTCCTGCATGAACTCCTCGACATCCTTCTCGCTTATGGTCTTAGTAGTTGCCTTCTGTACTACGCGTTCAACCTTCTCGACAAAACCCTGGAAGACCTTCTTTAGCCTCTTGAAGACCACAGCCTACCCCTGCATGCTACTGGCTCGGCTGCTGCCTTCTAAGCGCCTGCTCCAACAGCCCACGCAGCTGCTGGTAGGTCGCAGCCGCCTCGGCAAGCTCCCGGCGATACCGGTCGAGGACCCTGCTGACCTCAGCCTGCCGCTCACGGATGACCTTCAACGCCTTATCGATAGGCAGGGCGACGAACACGTCTAGCCCCGCGTGCACCAGTACACGGGCATCGGCGCCGCCCTCAACCCTAGCCTTGCCGTAGACCACCCCGCCGCCATCCAGGTCTACTAGGGCCTCGACACTACCGTCCCGGAGCTGTTCAAGCGCCCTCTCACCGGCATAGAGCACGTTGAGGGTCGCGTTCAACCCGTCTATCGTCGACTGGAGTGCGGCGATGTACTCCTCTAGCGCCCGCAGCTGCTGTACGAGCGTGTTGAGATCCACGCGTACCGTGGGCTGCTGCTGGCTGCTCACTCCTTGACCCACCTCTTCAGCTGCGAGAGTAGTATCACGTAGCGGTCGGTGGCCTCCTCGAGGCTAATCTCCCTGACATTCTCGATCACAATATGGTATCTTTTGACGCGGTGCTTACTCCCCAGCTCCGACAGCACCTTCTCGATGGCGTGCTCGGGTGTCAGGGCTCTAACCTCCTTCCTAAACCTCCACCACATTGGGAACTTGTCGTGCTTTATCAGCATCCTACCCTCAATCCTGAATATCTTCACCTGCTCGTCGCCCCGCGGCATAGGCTGAAGCCCTGGACGGGAGCCGCCCTCTAGGTTTAAAGCTGGTCTCTCTAGTGGGGGAGGAGAGCCTGCGTTATCTGCGCTATCTCGGGGCCCGTGGTATCCTCGCCCACGAGGACCCCGTTATCGTTAGCCACTATCCCGGCCTTCACGAAGTAGAGGCCGAAGTTGACCGTGCCGCGTATAAACTCGACTCCGAAGAGCTCGTTGAGCATTTGTAGCTCGTGGTCCTCTACGCCGGGGTGTACGAGGCCACCGTAACTGTTGACGACTAGCATCGAGCCTATGGTTGGTATCTCGGCTAGCCTGCGTACCTCGAACCTCTGCACCCCGAGGATCTCCGCTATCCTCTCCGCCGCAACCCTGTCTATCACCGGCGATATGAGCGCAGCGCGGTTGTTGGCGGCCACCAGGTTCCCGAGGGCCGTGCTCCTAAGCCCCTGCATCACCTCGATCCTCACACTACCGCCTATCACCGCGCGTAGCTCGTCAACCTCCTCGGGCTTGACTATGCGTGGCAGGAGTATCCCGTTGTCGTTTCCTGCGACCAGCACGCCGTTGAGTATAGAGTCTGCTATCTTGACCTCTACGAGGTCTACCTGTAGAACCTCGCGTATCTTGCGCTTGTCGGAATCCGGGAGGCCCGGCGGTATAAGGGCGAACTTGTTGTTCGCGAAGATGTACACGCCTATGTTCGAGTTGCCGAAGACCGTGAGCTTCTCGATGCCACCCTTCTCTGCCAAAAGAGGTCCCTCGCGGAGGTGAGCGGCTCCGGGCTATAGACGGGTTGGCGTCTAACCCTGCTCCCTCGCCAGGTAGACGTAGACGTAGCCCGTCTCCTCGTCCTTCTTAGCGTAGACCCTTACCCTGCGGGGCGGCTTCTCTATGCTAAACTGCCAGATGTACTCGTTGACCTCGTTGCTTATCTTCACCTTCTCCGGCTCGACCCCGAAATGCCTCGCAATGAACTGCCTGACCAGCTTCACCGCGCGCGCCGCCCTGTTACTCCTCCTACCCCAGTATACGCGCTTGAGGGGTATGGTGTAGAACGCCTCCTTCTTCTCCTTGGGCACGGCGACCACCTCACGCCTTTATCCAGTTCCTCCTCCAGTGCCTCCTCTTAGGGTGGGTGGTAAACCTTCTGTTAGTCTTCATGACCACCCAGACCGGCACCGGGCTGTTAGACTTGTAGGCCTTGGCGAGCCTCAGCTTCCTCGCGAGAGGCTTGTTCCTCGCCAAGCCCTACCCCCGGCGCCGCGCATCCCAGCAACCTCTTTTAAACGACTGGACTCCTGGAGGGCGGCGCACAGCAAGCGTATATGAGGAGTTGGGAGGCCCTGCGGTTGACGGGCTGGTAGCTATTGCCGAAGGTGGACCCGAGCGTCTACCAGCTTGACTTCTTCCGCGAGAAGGGCTTCGTGAGGAAGAAGTGTAAGCACTGCGGCGAGTACTTCTGGACGCTTAACCCGGAGAGGGAGACGTGTGGAGACGCGCCCTGCGAGGAGTACAGGTTCTGGGATATACCGAGGAGCATCCCCGAGCTGGACCTCAGGGGCGCCATCGAGAGGTTCCTTAGGTTCTTCGAGAGACACGGCCACACGGTGATACCGCCCAGGCCCGTGGTCGCCAGGTGGCGCGAGGACCTCTACCTCACCATAGCGAGCATCGTGGTCTTCCAGCCCCATGTGACCAGCGGGCTCGTGCCCCCACCGGCCAACCCGCTGGTGATAGCACAGCCCTGCATCCGCCTCGAGGACATAGACCATGTGGGCGTCACGATGGGCAGGCATTTGACCAGCTTCACCATGGGCGGGCACCACGCCTTCAACTATCCGGATAAGCGCGTCTACTGGAAGGATGAGACCGTACGCCTGGCCTTCGAGTTCTTCACCAGGGAGCTGGGCATACCCGAGGAGGAGATAGTCTTCAAGGAGTCGTGGTGGGAGGGCGGAGGCAACGCCGGGCCCAGCTTCGAGGTCACAGTCGGCGGCCTGGAGCTGGCAACGCTGGTCTTCATGCAGTACGAGGTGCGCGACGGTAACTACGTGGAGATGCCGCTGAAGGTCGTCGACACGGGCTACGGGCTCGAGAGGATAGCGTGGTTCAGCAACCGTAGGGCGCCGACCGCCTTCCACGCCATCTACCGCGACCTGGTCCCCAAGTTCTTCGAGAGGGTTGGCGTCGAGGAGCCCGAGGAGAAGCTGCTATGGACTGCCGCGAGGCTCGCAGGCTACCTCGACCCCGACGACCCGCGGAGCATCGAGGCGTACTACCGTAGGGTGGCTGAGGCTCTCGGAGCCGACCCCGACTGGGTTAGGTCTGAGCTGGTGCGCGCAGCGAGGGTCTACGCGCTCCTCGACCACACGAGGACGATAATGTGGATGCTTGGCGATGGCATCGTACCGTCGAACAGCGGTGAGGGCTACCTAGCCAGGCTTGTCATCAGGAGGGCTGTTAGGCTGCTTGCATTACTGGGGAGCGACGCTAGGCTGGATGAGCTCGTCGAGATGCAGCTTGGTTACTGGAGGAGCCTCTACCCGCAGTATGTGGAGAGGAGCGGCTACATACTCGAGGTTACGAGGCTCGAGGAGGAGAGGTACCGGAAGATACTGGAGAACGCGGATAGGATTGTCGAGAGGCTGTTGGCGCGGAAGAAGACCCTCACCCTCGACGACCTGATACTCCTGTACGACAGTCACGGCATACCGCCCGACATCGTGGCGTCCGTCGCGGCGAAGCGTGGCGTGAAGGTTGAGGTGCCGCACGACTTCTATGCCAGGGTTGCAGAGAGGCATGGCGCGAGGGGCGGCGTAGCGAGGGAGGTTGAGAAGGTCAGGTTGCCCAGGGAGGTTGTCGAGTGGGCAGAGGGGTTTGGCGAGACAAGGCGCCTCTTCCACGAAGACCCGTATATGAGGAGGTTCGAGGCTAACGTGCTCGGCGTTAAAGGCGAGTACGTGGTTCTAGACGCGACCGCCTTCTACCCCACCGGCGGCGGCCAGCTGCACGACACGGGCGTCATCTACTGCGAGGGTAGGGCGTATCGGGTCAAGCGCGTCGAGAAGACGCCGAGAGGCACGATAGTGCATATCGTCGAGCCTCCGATGGGGAGGGAGTGCGTCGGTAGACGGGTGCTCGGCGAGATAGACTGGGATAGGCGCTACCGCATGATGCGCCACCACACCGCCACCCACGTGCTGCTCGCCGCGGCGCGGAGGCTCCTCGGCGACCATGTATGGCAGGCTGGCGCCGAGAAGACACCGGAGAAGGCGAGGCTGGACATCACCCACTACAAGCCGCTGACGAGAGAGGAGGTCAGGAAGCTGGAGGAGATGGTGAACCGCGTGATACGCGAGAGGAGGAGGGTTGAGGCTAAGCTAATGGATTGGAACGAGGCCGTCGAGAAGTACGGCTACCGCATCTTCCAGGGAGGCGTGCCACCCTCACCTAAGCTCAGGATTGTGAGTGTCGAGGATTGGGACGTTGAGGCCTGCTTCGGCACACACCTCTCCAACACCGGCGAGATAGGCGCCTTCAAGATAATCAACGTTGAGAGGATACAGGATGGCGTGGTGAGGCTAGAGTATGTCGCGGGCGACCTGGTGGCGGAGTACGCCTCGAGGCTGGAGGATGAGGCCCTGAAGGCCGTCGAGACCCTCGGCGGCAGGAGCCTATCAGAGCTCGCCACTAGGGCTTCCAAGGCGAGGGAGGAGTTGGAGAGGCTGAAGAGCCTGGCTTCAGAGTACTCGAAGATACTCGCAGATGCTCTGGCCGCCGCTGCGCCTAGGCTGGAGAAGAGCGGCCTTAGCGCCGCCTACGTGTTGCTCCCCGTCGCCGACGACAGGCTAGAGTCTAGGGTGTTGGAGAAGCTCGAGGAGGAGACGGACATAGGCATAGTCGCCGTGAGGCAGGATGGTAGGCTCCGCGTGAGGATTGCGACAAGGAGGAGGGACATAGACCTCCGTAAGGCCGCGGCCGTGCTGAGGGAGCTAGGCGGACGTGGGGGAGGAAGAGGCACGATAGCGTCCGGCGTCCTGCCGGCGGGTGATAAGCCGGAGGAGGCGCTGCGGAGGCTGGCAGAGAAGCTGCTAGAGGCGCTCACCTGACGATGCTCAGCGGCTCTAGGATGCTGCCAGCCTTCACTCTCGCACCAGCTGCAACCACTGCACCCGTTCTAATCTCGGGGGCTATTGGGGCCAAGACTCCCACCGCTCTCCCCGCCTCCTCTCCATACACCACCTTGGTAACCACGAAAGGCTCTACATGCGCGTTTTCGCCTATCACGCTGCCGGTTAGATAAGTGTGGGATGATGCGCTCGCACCAGGCTCCATCAGCGTGACGTAGCTCTCGCCATACGCGCCTATCCTTGCACCCGGCTCTAGCAGCGTGTATCCGCGCACAGTCGCATGGAGGCCCACGAAGGCGCCCCTACATAGTATGACGGGGCCTTTCACAACCGCATAATGGTCCAGCGTTACGCCATCCTCTATCACAACTGGCCCCTCTATCACCGCAGTCGGGCTTACCCTGGCGCCCGGCGCTATACGCACGCCGCGAATCCTGGATGCGAGTAGCATCGCGTAGAAGAGGGGGTCGTGCGGCTTCTCGAGCCTCAGCCACGGCTCGCGCCAATAGTGCACCATGGAGCCTCTAAGCGATGAGAGGAGCTCGGATACATCGGATGCTCCTCTCATGGCGTCGAGTAGAGCGCTCCTCCTAGACACGATGATGCCCGCGAACGCGTCGACACCGCTCTCGACATCCCCGAGCCTATCGTCATTGACGCTCACCTTTACGCCTCTATCAAGGTAGGGCCTGGTGACGAAGACTATGGTCTCGCCGGGCTTCTCGGCGTAGGCGTCGAGAGCCTCACGGAGGACTGTAACGTGGTCAGGGTAGGCGGCTAGCGCGTCGAGGAACACGACTGCATCCTCCTCCGCCCTCGAGACTATAAGGTAGGCGTCCTCGATGCTATCAGCGTATGCGAGTCTCAGGCCCAGCGTAGATGCAGCATTCTCTATCCGCTCTCCAAGCCTCCTACAGGATATGCTTATGTCGAGGGGGTTTCCGCTCGCCGCTACCATGCCCGCATCGCTCGCCTCCCTTAACACCAGAAGGAGCACCTCGGCCACGCTCCGTCACCCTCAGTCTACTCGACCGTCACGGTCTTTGCAAGGTTCCGAGGCTTGTCGGGGTCGTAACCCTGCAGGACTGCTAGATGGTAGGCGAGTAGTTGGAGTGGGGGCATTAGAGCGTAGGGCGCGGCAACCTCGTCATAGCTTCCCACGAGCAGCTTGTAGTCTGCCGGGGCGTCGCCATACGAGTCTACACCCACCACGATTACCTTCGCACCGCGCGCCTTCATCTCCTCCATGTTCGAGTATAGCCTCTTCTCGACGCCCGGCGTCCCGACGAAAAGCACTGGGAATCCGTCCTCCACAAGTGCTATCGGGCCATGCTTGCTCTCGCCAGCCGGGTATGCCTCAGCGTGAAGGTATGCAATCTCTTTGACCTTGAGAGCTGCTTCACGGGCCAGGTGGGCGCCGAGCAGCCGGCCGAGGAGGAACATGCTACGGGTGCGTCCTCTCAGGAGTATGGATGCGAGCAGCTTGATGTGCGGGTTTAGCCTTTCTGCGCTCCTGGCAGCCTCCCTCCCCCTCCTGAGAGACTCGACGATACGCCCGACGTCGCCCTCGTCTAGCCTCCCCGTCTCCCTGCCTACGAGCGCCGCTAGGTAGGTGAGGGCGACTAGCTGCGTGAGGAAGGTTTTCGTCGCGGCTACCCCTATCTCGGGGCCCGCCCTGGTATACACGGTTACATCGGCTATCCTCGAGAGGGTCGACCCAACCACGTTCGTGACGGCTACTACCCTGGCGCCGCGCGCCTTCGCAGCCTTCACGGCCGCGAGTGTGTCGAGGGTCTCTCCGCTCTGGCTAACGGCTACGAGGACGTCACCCTCTCTAATGACGCTCTCGTACTCCTCATGCTCCGAGGATATGTAATCGTAGACCGGCGTGGCTGCATAGACGTGCATGAAGTGTTTGAAGACTAGGGTTGCATGGTAGCTTGTACCCGCGCCAGTAGCGTACACCCGGCTGGCCCCGGCGAGCAGCCCGGCTGCCTCCACGGCTGCAGGGTCCTCTAGGAGGCCCACGAGTGTCTCGTAGACCGCGCGAGGCTGCTCCATTATCTCTTTGAGCATGTAGTGGGGGTAGCCGCCCTTGCTCGCCTCCTCTACGCTCCACTCCACCCTCTTGACCCTGGTCCTCCAGTCGACGCGCCTCCCGTCGCGGTACAGTTCGAGGGTGCCGGGCCCGATGTACCCATACTCGTCGTCCTCGACTGCTACTATATCGCGGGAGATGTGGAGGAGTGAGGGTATGTCACTCGAAACCGCCGAGACGCATTCACCTATAGCCGCGTAGAGGGGGCTCTCGCGCCTCGCGAAGTAGATGCGGCCGGGGTCTCTCGCATACAGTATCGCCAGAGCGAAGCTGCCCTCCAGGAGCTTCACCAGCTCCCCCAGGGCCTCGAGCATGCCCATGCCGCTTGCGACAAGCTCCTCTAGAAGGTGCGCCACTACCTCCGTGTCGGTCTCGCTTCGGAAAACGTGACCCTTCTCCTCGAGCATCTTACGCAGACTTGCATAGTTCTTTATGATGCCGTTGTGCACCACGGCTATCTCTCCGCGGCAGTCTAGGTGGGGGTGCGCGTTCACGTCGGACGGGGGGCCGTGGGTGGCCCAACGCGTATGCCCTAGCCCGGTTAGCGCTTCGAGCTTATCCAGACCGTAGCGGGCGATAACCTCCTCCACCTTACCCTTGGCCTTGTAGACGCGGAGGCTGCAGGAGCCGTCCTCGCACACCTGGAGGGCGACACCCGCGCTGTCGTACCCGCGGTACTCTAGCCTGCGCAGCCCCTCGAGCAGCAGGGGGACGGCGTTCCCCCCAAGGCAGCCTCTCCTCAGGGTGACGCCTATGATGCCGCACACGGCTCTATGCCAACCCCCGGCGGGCCGGTGATGCACTGAACCCCTGACCTGATAAAATGAAGAGCCTTCAGCGGTGCTGAGGCCCGCCTACTTCTCGAGGTATACTAGCGTCGGCCTCTGGCTCAGCAGGAGTGGCGTGGCTCTCTCGACCCTCGGGTAGCCCCGCAGCTCCTCCTCGAGCATCTTCAGCAGCTCCTCCGGCTTCATCACCCTCCTCTCGTTACCCCTCCTTATCGTCACGTTCACGGTTCCCGTCTTGACCTCACGGTCTCCAACGACGCCAATATAGGGTATCCACTCGCGCCCTGCATCCCTAATCCTCCTCCCCAGGCTCTCATCCCTATCGTCGACATCCACGCGGATGCCGCGTGAGTCTAGCATCTCGGCGATGCTCATAGCGTAGTCTAGGTGCTCGCGTCTAACCGGGATTATCCTAACCTGTATCGGCGCCATCCAAGTCGGGAGGTAGGGGGTCTTGCCCTCCTTCTCCATGCGCGCAGCGGTATCGAACACCATGTAGATGTAGCGTTCGACAGAGCCTATGAGGGCAGTGTGGATTATCACAGGGTACCTCTCCTCGTTCCTCTCGTCAACATACCTTATCCCGAAGCGCTTGGCGTTGCCTATGTCAAACTGGTACGTTGCTATCTCGCGGGGCCTCCCCGCAACATCCACAATGTGGTACTCCACGTTCACAACCCAGTAGTAGACGCCGCCTGGATAGATTGCGACCAACGCGGGTCTACCATCGCGGCGTATGAGTTTCACCAGGTCGTCGAACTTCTCCTCCAGATAGTCCTCGGTCACGTTGTAGACCGCGTAGTAGCTCCTGCCGAGTTTAGCCGCCTCCTCATGTATAACCCTCTGTATCCTCTCGGAGACCTCCAAAGCCTCGTCGAGGTCCTTGACCAGCACGTGGAGGTCTGGCATGTGGAACTTCCTGAGGCGGAAGCATAGGGTGAGCTCGCCGGTCTGCTCGAAGCGGTAGCTATCGGCCACCTCGAACATGCCGAGAGGCAGGTCACGGTAGCTTAACACCATATCCTTCATTATCGCGAACTGCTGGTGGCACGCTGCGTACCGTAAGACGAGGTGCTTCCGGTCGGCCCATAGGTCGTAGAGCCTATCCCCGAAGAGCTCCGCGTGCTCTCTGACAGCAGGGACCGCCAGGTCGAACATGTTTGTGCCGCGGACCCTGAGCACCGGGATGCCGAGCCTCTGCGCCACCATCCACGAGTACCTCGATACCGCCTCGAGTATGACGGTTGCATGCGGCTCATACCTCATATGACCGTAGTCCGAGTAGGGCTCCCACTCGAAGCCGAACTTCCTACAGTAGCGGAGGACCGGCGTCTCAACCTCGCCCAGCTCGGCGCCCAGAGCCTCCTTCTCCACAAGCCTCTTGAACTCCTCGGGGACGCCGCCCCTCCTGATATACTCTTCGGGCTCGTACCTCTCTCCCTCCGGCGTGACGATAAGGTATCTCTTCTCAACGCGCCTCTGGCGGGTAGCCCTCGGCCTAAACTCTCTCGAGAGCTCGGCTAGAGGGTGGCCATAACAGCTGAGCTCAAACTCCTTATACCAGCCGAAGGGCGCCCTCGCTACGCTGACCCCCTTGGAGCGGAGCCTCTCCTCAAGCTTCTTCAGCGCGTCGAGCGCAACATCGGGGGGTGCGAGCCTCGAGGAGAGGTGGGCGTAAGGGTAGACTATGACGCCGGACGCCTTAACCTTGCCCATTACGTCGATTATGTCCTCCGCCGCCTGCTCCACCACATCATCAACGTTGCTCCTATCAACATCCTCCACTGTGACGAAGGCGACGAGGACGTTCTCCCCGCCACCCTCCCGTTTAACGCCATCAAGCTCCTCGTAGCCCTCACGGAGCGCCGGCTTGACCGCCCTGTAGCGGAAGCGACGCGCGTGTATCAATAGCACGCGCAGTGTGCTACACCCGCACCATCATTCATACCGCTAGTTAAAAGCTAGGCCCGCCCCGACTTCGACAGGCACGAACAGAACCTGTTCACAACCCCTAGAAACGGTTTTACCCAAGCAACCATATAGTTACATATGGAACCTGCCTTGGCCGACCCGGAGCCCCAGTCACTCCCCACACGCACAACGTTCATCCCCAAGAAGCTTGAGGAGATGCGTAAGAGGGCCCTCGAGGACCCGGAGGGGTTCTTCGCCGAGATAGCCCGTGAGCTCGACTGGTTCCGCACCTGGGACAAGGTCCTCGACGATAGCAACCCACCATTCTACAGGTGGTTTGTCGGCGGCCTGATAAACGCGAGCTATAACGCCGTCGATAGGCATCTCAAGAGGGGGCTCCGGAACAAGGCGGCGATAATCTGGGAGGGTGAGGACGGCTCCTCGAAGGTGCTAACCTACTATCAGCTCTACCGCGAGGTTAACAGGGTTGCAGCTCTCCTGGAGAACCTTGGGCTCAAGAAGGGAGACACGATAGCCTTCTACCTCCCGATGATACCCGAGCTGCCCATCTTCATGCTGGCTGCGGCCCGCCTCGGAATCACCTTCACCGTCGTCTTTAGCGGGTTCTCTGCGAAGGCGCTAGCCGAGAGGATAAACGACGCTAAGGCCAAGGTTCTGGTGACCGCTGATGGTGGCTTCCGCCGCGGGAGGGTCATAGAGCTGAAGAAGATTGCCGACGAGGCCCTCGAGATGGCGCCGAGCGTCGAGACCGTGATAGTAGTGAAGAACGTGACCGCCCGCGGCGCCAACATAGATGTGCCGATGACCGAGGGGCGCGACTACTGGTTCCACGACCTGCTGCCGAGCCACGCTAAGGTAGACCCGGTCCCCGTGGAGTCAACCCACCCGCTCTTCATCCTCTACACTAGCGGCACCACCGGTAAGCCGAAGGGCGTTGTCCACAGCACGGGCGGCTACCTGGTATGGGTCTATGCGACGATGAAGTGGGTGTTCGACGTTAGGCCCGACGATGTCATGTTCTGTACGGCCGACATAGGCTGGATAACCGGCCACAGCTACGTCGTCTTCGGCCCGCTCCTCCACGGTATAACGACCGTGATGTACGAGGGTGCGCCTGACTACCCGGCGCCCGACCGCTGGTGGCAGATAGTCGAGAAGTATGGCGTGACCATATTCTACACCGCGCCCACGGCGATAAGGATGCTCATGAGGTACGGCGACGAGTGGGTGAAGAAGCACGACCTCTCCAGCCTCAGGCTGCTGGGCACAGTAGGCGAGCCTATCAACCCGGAGGCGTGGAAGTGGTACTATAAGGTGGTTGGCGGCGAGAGGTGCCCGATTGTAGATACATGGTGGCAGACTGAGACCGGCGGCATCATGATATCGCCGGCGCCGGGCATCCAGCTGGTGCCCCTGAAGCCCGGCAGCGCAACATACCCGCTGCCCGGCGTCGACGCCGACGTTGTATGCGAGGATGGTTCGAGCTGCCCGCCTGGGAAGAGGGGCTACCTGGTCATCAAGAGGCCGTGGCCCGGCATGCTGATGAGCCTATGGGGCGACCCGGAGAGGTACATCAAGGTCTACTGGTCGAGGTTCTCGAAGCCAGAGGAGGGCAAGTGGATCTACTACCCAGCTGATTATGCGATGAGGGACGAGGACGGCTACTTCTGGATACTCGGCAGGGCGGACGAGGTCATCAAGGTCGCCGGTCATAGGCTCGGCACAGCCGAGATAGAGAGCGCCCTGGTGAGCCACCCGGCTGTGGCGGAGGCCGCTGTGATCGGCAAACCCGACCCGGTTAAAGGCGAGGTGCCGGTCGCGTTCGTAGTGCTGAGGAAGGGTTACACTCCGAGCGACGAGCTGAGACACGAGCTGGTCGAGCACGTGCGGAAGACTCTGGGCCCGATAGCGACGCCAGCAGCGATATTCTTCGTCGAGAAGCTGCCGAAGACTAGGAGCGGCAAGATAATGAGGAG
>WAOO01000126.1 GCA_015521195.1 Pyrolobus sp.
CTCTTGTACAACACCGCGATGGGCAGGAAATCTGCAGCTCCATCGCCATACTTGGTGAAGTATCCTATGAGGAGCTCGCTCCTATCGCCCGTCCCCGCTACGAGCATCCCCTCCTCGTTGGCAACGTAGTAGAGAAGAGTCATCCTAATCCTCGCTCTCAAGTTCCCAACGGTCTTCTTGCTGGCCTCTCCGGCCACGCGGATGTACGAGTCAACGATGGCGTCTATATCGAACCTCTTAAAGTCGACACCAAGGCTCTTCACAAGGCTAAGAGCGTCCTCAACGTCCTCTCGCGGCGTGACGCGGGAGTCCGGCATGATTAGGGCTACAACCCTGTTGGTGCCAAGGGCCTCCACTAGGAGCGATAGCGTGGTCGCGGAGTCAACGCCGCCGCTGACGCCCACCACGGCGCCTCTGGCGCCGCTCGAAGCTACATACCCGCGGATGAACCTCTTGAGCGAAGATGCGACCTCGTCGTAGTCGAGGTCCACGACGTGCTCTATGCCTATGAGGGGCTCGGCGGTCAACGCGGCACCCTTGCTATGAGGAGGCGTGGTAGTTCTTACACGGGTTTCGCCGCTAGCTAGACTCGACGACTTTTGAAAGAGCCTCGAGGAACCTGTCATTCTCCTCGCGGCGCCCAACCGTCACTCGGATATAGTCCGGGCCCAGCTGTTGTATCCTCTTGACCGCGACGCCGTGAAGCGCAAGCTTCTCGACGATATCCTTTATGCCCGTCTTCATTAGGAGGAAGTTCGTGTAACTCTCGTAGACCTTCACTCCCAGCCTTCCAGCCTCCTCGGCGAGTCTCTCCCTCTCACCGACAATATAGTCGACGACGCGCTTCGCATAATCGCGGTTGGAGAACGCGGCTGTAGCCGCGGCAAGCTGGACAATGCTCATGTTGAAGGGTGGGAATGCTTTGCGGAGGAGCTCCGCTGCAGCAGCGTTCGCCACGAGATAGCCTATGCGGAGGCCTGCAAGGCAAAACGCCTTACTCAGAGTCCTAACAACGACCACCCTGTCATCCTCTCGTACGCGGTGCGCCATGCTCACGCCTGCAAACTCGTAGTAAGCCTCATCGATAAGTATCACAGCGTCGGTCTCGTTGAGCAGCCTGTCTACCAGCCTCTCGTCGGCCACCAGGCTACCCGTCGGGTTATGCGGATTCTCTATAACCACGAGCCTAGCCCCGCTGGCGGCCGAGACAAGCTCATCCTCGTTTATGACAAAGCGGCGACCCTCTTCGACGAGACGTACCGGCTGATAGACGCCGCCCCTCACGACGGTATAGAAGCGCATCATGGCGAAACCGGGCTCGAGGAGAACCACACGGTCACCCGACCCGACAAAGACGTCGAATACTCCGCGTAGCGCTTCGTCTCCCCCGGCGGTCAACACTATGTTCTCCGGGTCTACTCCGACATACTCGGCGGCGAGCCTTCTAGCCTCGTCGTAATCGTCGCGAGTCGGGTACCTGTTAGCCCTCCGGGCGGCCCTATACACAGCCTCTACGACGTGCTCGGGGGGCTCGAAGGGGCACTCGTTGAGATCAAGGTATACTATGCCAGGGTGACGGCGCGGCAGGGGGTAGGGCTCGGCTTCGAGAAAGCCCTCTTTTGCAAGCTCTCTTACCGACAATGGGCTGCACCTCGAGAGTCTGGAGAACGGAGGGAGTTAGAAAACCCGGCTGCTCGTCAAACGCCTCTCTGGAAGTCTGGATACTCCAGGTCGCTGGGCTTCACGGGTCTCTCGAGCCCGACGAGCTTAACACCGGTTATCAGGGAAGCTTCCGGCGTAAGCGCCCGGAGATCCTCCTTCTCGAGGTTCAAGGGGCTCGTCTTCCCGGCCAACTGGGCCAGCATACACACTTCCTTGATGACGGCTTTAAGGAGGTTCTCGAGCCTCTTAGCGGCTAGCTCCACGTTGAGCCTCTTCCGCAGCTTCGGGTCCTGCGTCGCGATGCCAACCGGGCATTTGCCTGTATGGCATATCCCGCAGAGCGTACACCCTATGCCGACGAGCGCCAGTGTACCTATCGCGACGGCATCCGCACCCAGTGCGAGAAGCTTCGCCACGTCAGCTCCGTTGCGCACACCACCCGATACCACTAGGCTCACCTGGTCGCGTAGACCAATCTCCCTCAACGCCCGGTCGGCCGCGACGACCGCAGCCATCAACGGGTAGCCAGCGTGCTCGGTGACTATGTGGGGCGATGCGCCAGTCCCGGCAGGCTTAGCGTCGACAACCACTATGTCTGCGCCAGCCTTAGCCACGATCTTCACATCGTCCTCGACGCGCCCGGCAGCAATCTTAACCGCTATGGGCACCCTCCAGTCGGTAGCCTCCCTTAGCTCCTCAATCTTCATCTTGAGGTCCTCCGGGCCGACGATGTCGAGATGCCTCGCCGGGCTTACCGCGTCGGCGCCCACCGGTATACCCCTAATCCTTGCAATCTCCTCCGTCACCTTCTCGCCGAGCAGGAGGCCGCCTTGCCCGGGCTTCGCACCCTGCCCTATCTTGATCTCGACGGCGTCGCCCGCCCGCAGGTATCTCGCAGAGACTCCGAACCTACCGCTCGCATACTGCACTATGAGGATCGGCGCTATCTGCCTCTCCTCCGGGAGCAACCCACCCTCGCCGGTGTTCACCGCTATGCCTAGCTTTGCGGCCGCCTTCGCTATCGCTATCTTCGCCTCCTTGCTTATACTCCCGTAGCTCATAGCCCCGATTATAATCGGTGCCCTGAGCCTCAACGGCCTCTCGGCAAACCTGTTGCCGAGCACCACCTCGGTGTCACACGGCTCACGATACGGGTCTATAGGCGGCCTCGAAAGCTGACCCGGCAGTATCACGAGATCGTCGAGGGATGGTAGGCGAACCTCCCTGGCGCCCATGCCCCGGACGGGCGGGATTCCGGTCGCCATCTCCTCCTGGTGATAGTTGAGCAGCTGACCCGTCCACAGCCCACGTCTAAGCTCCGGCACCGGATAGACCCTAACGGCGCCAGTCGGGCACACTCGGACACACGAGTAGCACCCGACGCACTCGGTCACCTTAGCCGGGACGGCGACCTTCCTGCCATCAGCCGTATCCACCATCTTCAGGACGCCCTTAGGGCACCAGACGACGCACGCACCGCACCCTATGCAGACCTTATCCTCGACTTCAACGCGGAAGAGCGGGACCAGAGGCTTCGACGGCAGCCTCTTCGGAGGGTGGTACGCCGGCCTCTTGGACAGCGGGATTATCTTATAGTAGCTGCTCTTGCCTCTGATCCCGTAGGCCTCCAGCCTCCTGTTTATCTGTTCGACCTCCTCGGGCGTCGCCTCCACGAGCTTAGCGTTCCTACCAAGGCTCTCGACGTCACCTCCAACGTATATCGTGCCCCCTATCATCATCTCTCCAGTCGAAGGCCCAGCGTTACCCAGGACGATGAGAGTCCCGCCCATCATATAGAGGCCTGCCGCGAGCCCGACATCGCCGCCTACGACGACATAGCCTCTCTTCGCAAGCGCGGCGACCCGGTCGCCAGCATCACCCTTGACAACCACAGTGCCGCCGAAGAGGTACTGGCCCGCTCCGTTCCCTGCATCGCCCTCCACGATGACCTCTCCGGAGGTCATGTTGTCTCCGGGGAACCACCCCGCGTTGCCCTCGACGCGTATCCGCGGCCCGTGGGCCAGTCCACCGACGAAGTAGCCGACGGACCCCCGGACCAGTATCTCGACGGAAGCCTCTAGGCCGACGGCGAGATAGTGTATGCCCGCAGGCTCCTCTACGATAATCCTCCGTGCTCCAGCCTCAACAGCCCTCTTGAGCTCGACGTTAACCTGTCTCGGGGTCTTTCCGGCGGCCCGTATCCTCACTTCTCCAGCCGCCATACCATCACCTGCCCGGGCCTAAGGTATCTGGTGTGGAACCTCACGCCGAGCAGGCGTGAGGCGGCGTGCAGCGCAGCCTCCTCCGAGGCCGCGATTATAACGTTGCCGTCGAGCGACTCTGCCGCTATTAGAGGGCGGAGGCCGAGCCTATCGCGAGCAATTCCTATGGCGTCCGGCGTCGCTATGATATAGGCGAAGGGGCCGTCCAGGTCCCTAACGCTCCTCTTGAGAGCCTCCTCGAGGCTATACCCCTGCTCTAGCAGCCACGCTATATAGTGTACTATGAGCTCAGAATCGTTGTCCGTTAGGAAGCTCACACCCTGCCTCTCTAGGAAAGCCCTCATCTTCCAATAGTTTGTAATCTGCCCATTGTGCACCACGGCGATATCCGGGTTCAACGTCGACTGGAAGGGGTGAGCGTGGAACAAGTCCACAGTGGACTCCGTTGAGAACCTGACATGTCCTATCCCATGGCTGCCGTGCAACGCGCTAACGTTGAAGGACTCCTCTAGGTCGGAGACAAGACCCGTCATCTTGTAGACCTCTACACAGCGCCCGATGCTAATCACCTTGGCGACGCCCGTCTTGTTCACAGCGTCTATCAGGTCGCGGAGGCTCCCCCGGTACTTGATTACGAAGCGGTCGAAGCTAAGCCCGTGCACCGGCTTCATCTCGACGCTGCGGATGTCAGCCCCCATCTCTCCGAGCGCTGTAGTCACCTTGCCCAGCGCGCCGACGACATCCGCGGTGACCGTGCGCAGTATGTAAGTGTCGCCGTCCCTAGACCCGATGCAGTTGTAGACGGCGACGCCGGCGCTGTCGAAACCCCTATGCTGCAGCGCGCCCAACATCTCTACGAGCACTTGGCCGACGGGGCCGTAGCCGTCGCGGAAGATGACGCCTGCAATCCCACACATGTGGGGTGGACCCGCCTTTGAAAAACGCGTCCCGGCATTAAAACGAGGCGTGTCTAGTGCCCCTTCAGCGCCAACTCGACTATCTTGCGGGCTTCTACGGCGAGGTCGAAGGGTAGCGCCGTGAATATTGGCTCGAAGAACCCCTGCACCAGCAGCGATGCAGCCTCATCCTCGGCGAAGCCCATCGTACGTAGATAGTAGAGCTTCTCTGTGGATAGCCTGCCGACGCTGGCCTCATGGCTAAACTCCACGTCGTTATCCTCGACCTCGAGCGCGGGTATGGTCTCGCTCACAGCCTTCTCGCTCAACAGCAGCGTGTTGCACGACATGCGGCCTACGGAGCCCTTTGCGCCCCTCTTGGCCACCAGCTTACCCCGGAACCTGTCGAAAGCCTCATCCTTCACCACGACCCTGGAGAGTATCTCGCTCTTCCCCCCGGGAGCCTCGTGTACAACCTCGAGCCTGCTCTCAGACCAGCGCTTCTCTGTCAGCAGCGCCACGCTCTGGAGCTTTGCGCTGGCGCCGCGTCCCACCAGCCTAGCCGCCTCCTCGACGAGTATCGTCTCGCCGCCGAAGGCTATCGGCGTGGCGTTAAGGACACCACCCTCCTCGACAATCATCCTCTTGACCGGCCTGTGGTGCACCGGCCCGGCCCAGTTCTCGACGCTGTAGAGGTCTAGCCTCGCCCTCCTACCAACCCATGCCTCGAGGCCTCCCAGGTGCACACTATACTTCGCCTTAACGGGCGCGGTGCACCCCTCAACCCAGGTCAGCGATGCGTTATCCTCGACTATTATCAGGGTGTGCTCAGTCTGCTTCAACCCCTCGCCGGTTATCAGGAAGACGCCGTACAGGGGGTTCGGCAGCTTCACGCCCTCCGGTACGTAGACGAAGACGCCCCCAGCCCACAGCATGATATGGTAGGCTGCGAGCCTCGTATCCGGCCTCATAATCCTGAACATGTAGTCCTTGACGATGCTATACTTCTTGACGGCCTCGTCCATGGGCGCCAGGATGACCCCTCTCTCCCTCAAGGCCCTTAGCTGCACCTCGATTGTCCGGTTGTCGACGGTGACGCTGTAGCCTGTCAACTGTTGTAGCTCCTCGGGCTTCACTCCGAGCCTCTTAACAGCCAACTCCCATAGCTCGGAGTCTACCTCGACGGGCGTAGTGCCAGCGAGTATAGACTCGACGTCGAGGCTCCTAACGTACTCGTCTACCGCCGGGTCGGGCGGCAGCTTCTCCAGGGCGTCGTAGGCCTCAAGCCTCCTCCTCGTAACCCACTCGGGCTCACCGCGCTTCCTGGAGAGCTCCTCGATGTCAGACCTGCTTATCCCTAGTATCTCGCGCACGCGCATACCCTTCACCCCCTTACGGCGGAGTAACCCTTCTCCTCAATCATCTTGACAAGCTCGGGGCCGCCACTCTTCACAATGCGGCCCCCGAGCATCACGTATGCACGGTCGGGCTTCACGAACCTACAGAGGCGCGCAAGGTGCGTGACGACCAGCACCCCGGTGCCCAGCTCTTCGCGCAGATAGCGTATAGCCTCGCCAATCCCCCTGAGAGAATCCACGTCGACACCGCTGTCGGGCTCGTCCAGCAGCGCTATCTTCGGCCTCATCGCGAGAACCTTGACCATCTCTAGCTTCTTCCTCTCGCCGCCGCTGAACCCCACGTTATACTCCCTCTCGAGCACGGAGGACGGCAGCCCAACCATCGAGATGAAGTTCGAGACGAGCTTCAAAGCCTCGAGGCTAGAGACCCCCCAGAACCTCTCGACAAGCATCCTGAGAAGCACACCCACCCTGACACCCTCCAGCTCGGGTGGCGTCTGGAACCCGGCGGCTACGCCGAGCTTGGCTCTCTCCTCCGGGGGCAGCCCCTCAATCCTCCTAGAGTCGAAGAGTATACCGCCCCTCTCGACCACGTAGCCCTCCCAGCCGACTACGGTGTATATCAGGGTGGATTTCCCGGCCCCGTTAGGCCCCAGCAGGTACACCACCTCGCCCTCCCCGACCTCCAGGTTGACGCCCCGCAGCACCTCCCTACCGCCAACCTTCACATGGAGCCCTTCGACCCTCAGCCTGGCCATGCCTCTATGCACCCTCTGGTACACCATGTTGAAAGTTAGGTACCCCCTAACACTCGCTTTTAACGCATTCCGCGTATAGCATTGCAACGGGTCGGACGATGGAGAGGTGCATCGAAGCCAGGCTGCTAGAGCGCGGGGAAAGGGTCACAGTCGACGAGATGGTCGAGAAGCTATGGAACTGCGGGGATGACGTGGGGGCGGTACTCGTATACATAGGGCGCGTCAAAGGCAGAGATGTTAGACTAGTCCTAGACGTGGAGGATGTATCCAAGGCGCTCGACGAGCTACGAAGCATATTGGAGAATGTGGCGAGCCGCCATAGCAGGCTGCGAGGCGCAATACTCTACACGTATACAGGGGAGCGTCGCCCTGCAGAGCCGGTAGCATATATCGCGGTAGCAGCTGTTGACAGGTTCACGGCGCTGAAGTCTCTAGAAGAACTTGTAAACGCATACAAATCGCTCAATACCATTAAGCATAAGGAAGTTAAGTTGACAAGCTAGCCCTCTCTATGCCCCCTTTGAGGCTAAAATCTCGTACAGCCTATCTACACGCTTATTGACTTCGTCGATTCTTTTGATTATCTCGTCCTTAGTCTCGTCTGTCTTCTTTTCGAGCCCCTCGATCTTCCTCTCAAGCCTCGCGATTTCCTCTCTAAGCTCTCTGCGCATCTCTCTAATCTCCTGGTATGTCATGTCGAGGTAGAGCAGCAGGATGTCCTCGACGCTCAGCTTCTTGCCCTTCTCGAGCTTCTCAAGCAGCCTCTTAGAGACCTGGGAGATAAGCGCTGAGAATGCAGCCTCTTCGAGCGGCACGCACCCCAGCCCGAGTGCGAGGAGGGCTACACGTAGGGTATAACTGTGGCCTTCACGAGTTCTACGGTGGTCGCCTATAACCGGGGTTATGTCGCTGTTTGAACGCGGGGATGGGGAGCTGTCCGGATGCGTTCCCTCTCCGAGCGCTGGCTGTGACGAAACCCCCCTTCACCGACCCATAGTTTGCTCGCGTAGCACGCAGAGCAATTATAATAATTGAGTGGTACGAGTGGAGTGTGCCTAGGGAGCCTAGTGTATAAACTATCGCAGGCGCAGAGAGAGGTTCTAGAGGCTCTAGTCAAGCTCTACGAGAAGTACCGCCGCCTGATAAAGAGTAAGGAGATAGCGGAGGTTGTCAAGAAGGATGAGGGTACGGTGCGCAACATCATCTCCGGGTTGAAGAGCCTTGGGCTCGTCGAGTCGAAGACGGGGCCGAGCGGCGGCTACATGCCGACTCTGAAAGCCTTCGAGGTGATAAGGGGGAGTCTGGCGGCAGAGGTGCCCGTACCGATAAAGAAGAATGGGAGGCGCGTAGACGTCTATGTCACCAACGTCGAGCTTCTCGACCTCCTCAACCCGGAGGGCATAAGGGCCCTGCTGCGCGTGCAGGGCAATATCGATGAGCTTTCGCCCGGCGACCGCATCCAGATAGGTCCGATGCCCTACACGAGGCTAGTGATAGAGGGTGTAGTATCCTATGTGGATAGGTATGCGAGGCAGGTTAGCGTCGAGGTCCACAGGTTGGCGAGTATACCTAGGGAGATGGTCGGCAAGATAGCCTCGAGGGACATAGTAACGCTTAGACCAGAGATGAGCGTCCGCGAGGCGGCGGCTATACTCTCGAAGAAGATGATACGCGGAGCGCCGGTCATCGACGAGGAGGGTAGGCTGAGGGGGATAATCACGCTGACCGACATCGCGAGGGCCATAGCCGAGGGAAGGTTCGACGCGAGGGTCGAGGACTACATGAGCCGCGAGGTTATAACGGTGCGCGAGGACCAAGATGTTGTCGACGCGATCAAGCTGATGAATAAGTACCATATCGGTAGGCTCGTGGTTGTAGACGCTAGGGGTAGGATAGTGGGGATAGTCACGAGGACAGATATCCTACGGTTCATCGCCGGGCTCGGCTTTGAGGAAGGGGAGAGCATCCGTTAAAGGAATTTTCATCACGATTCAGCCTGGGGAGTATTCTTCACGCGTCGCTGTGAACCTCGAACAGCCCCAGGGTTAACGTTTTTCTCTGGAGCTACAGCTTGTTAGCCTATGAGGGGCGTGGTATGGCCGAATCCCCGCTTCGCAGGGTGCTGAGCGACTTCGCCCGGCTTGAAGGTGTACGCGGCATAGCCGTCGTCTCGAAGGACGGCTTCGTGATAGACGCGGTCGTGCCAGCCGGCGGCATAGACGTTGAGGCCCTAGCGGCGATGGTCATGACGGTGTACGGTGCCAGCGAGAGGCTCGGCGAGGAGATGAAGGTCGGCAAGAACGAGCTGATAACCGGCGAGTATGAGCACGGTATCATCCTAATCTATGATATAGGCGACGCGGTGATCTCCGTGGTAGCGGAGAAGACCGCGATACTCGGTAGGATACGCTACGAGCTCAAGAGGCAGGCCCCAAGGATAAAGGCGGCGCTCTGACGCGGCTAGACGCAGCGGGATGAGGAGTTAGCCCCAGGGTTTAGCGATGGGTGAGCGGGCGAGGGACCCCCGACCGCCACCCTTTACAACCCCCGTTTCACGCGCATCCTTGCAACTATCGGTGCAGGTATTGCCGCCACTCGCTGGCGAGTTGCGGAGCCTCGCTGAGAAGATGTGCCGCGAGGAGTGGAAAGGTTACCTAATCTATTCTTTCCTAGCGGGTCTAGAGAAGGACCCCGAGAAGAGGAAGGTTCTCTCTGCGCTGGCAGCCCAGGAGAGGCGGCATTACGAGTTCTGGCGGAAGCTCCTCGGAGACTGTAAGACGAGCGGCGTCAATCTCCTAGCCTATCGTATCGGCTACTACCTGCTAGGCGGCGCCTTCGTCCTTAGGATGCTCGAGAGGGGCGAACGGGAGACGACGCGCATATACCAGGAGCTTGCCGAGAAGCTCCCCGAGCACCGCGAGGATATACTTAGGATTGCCCGGGAGGAGGCTGAGCACGAGGAGAAGCTCAGGGCGATCTATAGGGATGTGAGGGTCGAGTACCTTGGCTACGTGGCGCTGGGCCTGGCCGACGCTATAGTAGAGGTCACTGGTGTCAACGCGGGCTTCCTCGGCGCCACAGAGAGCCCGGTCCTCGCAGGCCTCGCGGGCCTAATGGTCGGCTTCTCCGCCTCGATATCGATGGCCTCCGCGGCGTATCTACAGGCGAAGCACGAGGGAGGCTCGGTCAAGCCTGGGATGAGCGCGCTCGTAACCGGCCTAAGCTACATGCTCTCAGTACTTCTACTCGTAGCCCCCTTCTTCACACTCCCAAGCATACATGTGGCCTTTGCAGCCAGCCTGGTTGTCGCGGCCCTCCTCGCAGCCAGCCTATCCTACTACACATCGGTGATACACGATAGGAGCACGCTCGCAGAGATAGCCGAGAACCTCGGAATCCTCTTCGCCACAGCCTTCGCCAGCTACCTCTTCGGCCGCCTAGTCTCCACGCTGATACCCGTCCAGCTGCCAGTAGGCTAACAGCTATCGGCCTGGCTCCTCCACCCCACCCGGGGCCCGTGAGGAGCTGTCGCCCACGCTGAACCCGTGACGAGGTCAGCCTGGCCCCGAGGCCCCCGATAGCCACCTTATTAGCCAGGATTCTACAACTTGTAGTATTAAGGGAGTAGAAGTGAAGGCTAGACATGGTTTCAGGGGCGTCAGCGGGATAGTAGCCGCCATTATACTCCTGCTCATGTTCGTCGGTACAATCATAATCTATGAGACGTTCATTGCGGCTCAGCAGAGGATATTCCAGGCTCAGAGGGAGGCGGCCAAGCTACAGTCGCTGATGAGGAGCCTCTCAAACGCGATAATCCTCTACTACAACCTGACCCCGGCTAGCAACGGGGTCTCCCTCATAATAGTTGCGGAGAATAAGGCTGGAGTGCCAGCCACGCTCTCCGACCTCATAGTCGAATGGGGGTATGACAATATACCCTTCAACATCACGATAATAGGTAATAATACGCAGCCTGGGGCCCCCAACTTCCAGTCGCTAGCCCAGCTCCTCTACCAGCTGGCGGGCGTAGAGCCGACGCTCAACATGACGCTCGTCTACGCGGAGGGCGGAGAGACGCACGTCTCGAGCCTCCCGGTGACGCTGGGCCCCGGCGACAAGCTAATAGTCAACATCACGCCGCTCCCCCTAGACTTCAAGATATACACGATTGAGGCTCTGCTCCAGAACGCGCTGCCGGGCGGAGCGGTAGTATCTACGCTCGTCACGCCAAAGGTCCTCTCGACGACGGTCACAGTCTATGCCGCCACAGTGCCGCCCACCACGGCTGGCACCGGGACCGGGGTCTCACCGCCACCCTTCGACACAGTCACATGGGTCTACGGCATACCCCTCAAGATCAACTGTACGTACAGCCGTGTAGACTGGCCGACAGCAGTCATAGTCAACTTCACGGCGCTGGGTATCAACTACGAGGTTAATCCGCTTGGCGTACGCCTATTCGACCTCGACAACAACGCCTGGGTCCCCGTCAACGTGACGCAGATAGCGCCGAACTACATGGTCATAGTCTTCCCGCTAACCTGTCAGGCAGGCCAGCTCCGCAACTTCACGATATACGCTGCTGGAGGCCCACTAGCCCACCCAGAAGGCTTCTACCCTGTCGGCCTAGCAAAACTCTGGAACGGGACCATTGCATGGCAACAGGGGATCACCTACTATAAGGAGTCCAACGGCGCCATAGACTATATCGTGCTCTCGGCTCCGATAGGGACGATAGAGCCGCTCGACGAGACGACCCTAGCCAACTACGAGACGGATATCAGCAGCAACGTCGATAACAGCCAGTCGCTCACAACCAGCATACCATACTATGGTACGAGCATCTCGAGCCTCTACGTCCACTCGGATGTAAGGCTCAACACGACGTCCTCCGACCTATACGCGTCGCCAAGCATCTCGGGCCTAGCGCAGGGATACCCAGCGCTAGCACCAGCATGGCTCGCAGGATGGAAGTACTACATCGAGATACAGGTGCAGAATCCGCTAGGCTACACGCTGTACAATGTGCTCGTAAACATATCCACAGCCGCGTTTGATACACAGGTCCGTGACCACCTCTTCGCACACGCTAGGAGCGATGGAGGTGACATCATCTTCGTAGACCTGTCGACAGGCCGGCCGCTTCAATTCCTAACGATAAAGTGGGACCCGACAAACCAGGAGGCCGAATGGCTGGTCAAGATACCCGAGTTAGACCCCTGGCAGACGATAAAGATTGGCCTCTTCTACGGCAACCCAGCCTACAACGGAAGCCTCGTAACCTTCGTCAGCAACCCAGACAACCTCAACTACGTCTACGAGTTCCTCTCAAACATACAGCCGCCAAGCTCAGCCTATCACGGCTACCAGTGGAACTACACCTACTTCACACTCCCGGTCAACACGTACGAGCAGATATTAGCGGCGACAAACTATACAACACCAAACGCGACAGTGGACTCCCGAAACAACCTCTATACGACACTACCGTCCTATACATTCCCCTTCTACGGTGTGACTTATGATCTCTCAACATGGGAATATGTATATACGAACTATGCGCAATACAGTCAAAACAGTTGGATTTCAACAAACGTTGCATGGATATATAACAGTGGTAGTGCTAACTATATCGAGATAAATCTATACTACAATACGAGCTATGCTGATGCTATCGGCCAGGGTCTAGTCGTTAGGGCGAGCGGCACGCTATACTATGTTAGAACCTTCTTCGGTATACCGATTTCGACCACTGTAATCGGCTACTTCAACAACAGCATTATCTACTATTCGAATGGTGTCGTACGCTACGTCTATGGCCCGATATACGTTGAGAGCGGCTACACTCCGCCGTCGGTGCAGGTCGATGTGGCGAACGGCACCTCGAGTGGCGCCGTGATAGCCTATAGCGGTTATATCACCGACCTAAGCGACCATAACGATATCGTGTTCGTGCCCTATGCGCCTCTGGCGACGGTCTACTGGTGGCATCCCGCTGAGAGCATCTACTATGCCAGTCTCTCTGCGAGCAGTGTCACGCTGCCAAGGTATGCTGGTGGAGGCTTCGACGTCTTCCACTGGAAGAGTAGCGGCGGAATCTACGGCAGCAACCTAGATGTAGAGCTATGGTTGGCGTGGGATGGTGATATACTACTTGTGCCGTATAGCTTGCCTAGAAGTGTAGACACGATTACGGGCACTTACGTGATAAACTATACGATTGGGTTTGCCCCGGGAATCGCTGGCGACCCCGGCATAGTCCTCTTCTCCGATGCTGATAACGTCGCCTACATCTACAACTTTACGCGCGACGCGACCCTAGTGACGCCAGATAGGGAGGTGCTCCTCCTCCGCTACAATGGCAGCTACACGGTATACCTTGGCCAGGCGGTACCGATGTTCCCGTGGGTGGTTGGCTGGCTCCACGGCCTCAGGGTAGTAATCCACAATCCGCTTAACGTGCCGCTGGTCAACTACACGGTGCATATAACGCTGGGTGCCGATAACCTCACCAGCGACTACCTGTCATCGGCCCTGTTCGGCAAGGATATCAGGGTGTTAGACGCTCAGGGTGACCGGATACCCTTCTGGGTCTACTACTATGATGCCAACGTCCCGATAATCGAGATGTGGGTGAAGGTGCCCTCGATACCCGCCGGTGGCAACGCAACCATCTACATCTATTACGATGCCCAGCCTCCACCCGGCGTAACGGTCAAGGATGATAGCAACCCGTATGCGACGATGCTGGCGTATATGAAGGTCTCTGCGGGCGAATGTCCACCCTGGAAAGTCTACAACACTACCGACTACGAGTGCCTGACCGTGGTGCAGCCGGGGTATCCGACTGAGACGCTCGTAGAGATCAACATGACTCCAGGCAGCCTAGTGAGGTTCTACAATGATACCGTGTTTGGCGTGAGCGGGGTCTATGGCTACGAGTACGTGTTCAACATCACGCCGGACTCCGCCGCTGTAGACTACGATGTGGTCGTAGAGCTGGTGCCGTATGGCAAGGAGGAGCAGCCCCCGACAACCGCGGGCAGCTATGGCGTCGTCTTCGGCGGAGGTGTGCTGGGCAGGCTGGTCGCAGGCACGCTGAACACGACATGGGAGCAGGGTAGCGTCAACTACAGCATAGGCGCGGAGTACACGGTCGTCATTAGAATCAATGGCACCAGCATGGTCACGCTAGTGTACAACTCCACTGGCGGGCTGGTAGCGAGCGCAGTGGATAGCGTGGATGCCAACGGGTACTACGAGGCTGCCGTCACCTCCTACTCTTCGAGCCTAAGCGGCACCGTGAGGTATACGCCGCTCGTGGCATATGTAAGACCGTGGGTGTACGAGGAGCCGTATGTCGTCAGCAGCGTGTTGTTGATGTGAGGCTCAGCCCGTCTTGAAGTCTTCACCGCCATGGGCTCAAGCGCTCACGGCCGTCATCACCGCCCTAGAACCTTGTTGTTTTTACACCCTCTCTTCTCGCCTTCTCGGCGTACCTCCTCGAAGCGATATAGGCTGCAGCGTAGAGCCCGGCTATCCACGCTGCGAGCAGCTTCCAGGCTAGGCCGGGGTCCAGCCAGGTGTACGCCGGGTTCACGGCTGCCCTTGTAGCCTCGCCGAGGGGCGCTAGGGGGGTCGCCAGGGCTAGCTCCCTGAGCCACTGTGGGAAGTAGCGGAGGGGTAGGAGGAGGCCTCCCAGCATGCTCGAGGCGTAGCCGAAGAGGTCTAGCATGCTGCCGGGTATACCCTGCGACGCGCCTACCGCTGTTATGAGGAGGCTGTAGGAGTGGCCGACTAGCAGCGCGGCTAGGGAGGCTGCTGCCAGCGCCACGGGGTTCGCGTTTACATGGAACATTGTATGGAGTGCGATGGCGGCTATGAGGGCTGGTGGGGTTGCTGCTGCGGATGCGGTGATTATACGGCCTGCCACCGTTAGGAGGGGGTTATGGCCCGTGTGCAGCTCGTACTCCGGCATGCCCGTCGCAGTATAGTAGTTTATCCAGCCTGCTGTGAGCCCCACGCCCGTCGTGTAGAACACCCAGGGCACGACTACGACCGCCAGCCCGGAGTTTCTCACACCGAATATCGCTATTATCATGAGCGAGTTTATCGCCGCCCAGAGGCTCATAGACACCATGTAGTCTACGAGGTTCCAGGCTAGCCTACGGGTCCTAACCGTGTGGAGCCAGAGGACCGCGTAGAGCCTCGACGGGCTACCGCGTTGCACGGCGTCCCCCCTCCTAGTCTAGGCTCCTCCTCCTAGCCTCTCTCGCTGCTAGGCTAGCCGGGAGGTAGAGGGTTGCATAGCCCCCTCCAAGCCCGAAAATCACGCCCATGACCGCCAGGAGCTTCTTGGCCTCGAGGAACGAGGCTATCATGCGGAGCGCGCGTGAGACATGGTATAGGGGTGTCGCGTAGGCTACGAGGCGTAGGACTGGGGGTAGGAGGGTCACGGGGTAGAATATCGCGGAGACGAGGATTAGGAACGGGAGCAGCCATATCATCGGCATCCTCTCCCTATTGGAGAGCAGTGTGAGCGAGGCTGCGAGTGCAGCGAGGCCTATCAGGGAGACGGCGGCGAGTATTGTCAGCCCGAGTATGACCGTTATCACTATGAGGCCTGGTATGCCTGCGAGCGCGGCGCTGAGGATTACGAAGGGTATGCTCGTCAAGCCTAAGGTCACCATCGTAGAGCCGATAGTGTAGCCGGTTAGCAGCCGGAGGGTCGCCCCGGGGGTCGCCAGGAAGTAGGGGAGCACCCCGTTCCACCTCAAGCCCTGCACGGTCGTCATCATGCCATCCACTATGCCCCCAGCCGCTATCGTGAGGAAGCCGGCGGCCGGGAGGAACCTCGCAAGGGCGCCAGGGTTCACCCCGAGGGTCTCGGCGTAAGCGTAGCTCCTGCCGGTGAAATACACGCCTATGAAGATGAATGCTAGGTAAAGGAGAGGCCAGCCCAGCATCGATACGAGCGCCACCCTCCTCCTCTTCATATAGGCGAGTGGCTCGAAAGCCCCAGCCTTAAGCCCCCTCAACAACACCGCCGGTAAACTTGATGAAGACGTCTTCGAGTGTCGGCTCTTCGACTCTAGCCTCTGCAACCCTCACCCCCAGAGACACGAGGTTAGAGACGAGGCTGGCTAGAAGCTTCTCCTCCTCGCCTACGGGCGCCAAGAAGCGGGCCTCTACAAGCTCACCGTGGACCCGCGCGCTGTACTTCAAGCCCAGGTTTTCCGCGGCCCTATGGAAGGCCTCTGGCTCCCCCCACCCTCTCACCACGAGGGGCACATAGTCCGAGACGAGCTTCTTCAGCTCCACGGGCTTACCCTCGACTACTATACGCCCCTTGTTTATGATGGCGACGCGGTTGCAGATGAGCTCGGCCTCCATCATGTTATGGGTCGTCAGGAATATGGTCTTCCCTTCCCGTCTGCTCAGGTTGACGAGCAGCTCTCTAATCCTCCTGGCGGCGGCGGGGTCGAGGCCCAGCGTAGGCTCGTCGAGAATCACGACCTCCGGGTCGTGGAGGAGTGCCCTGGCGAGCGCCAGCCTAGCCTTCATGCCCAGGCTATACTGCTCCACCGGCTTGTTCGCTGCCTTCGACAACCCGACAATCTCCAGCAGCTCCTTCGCCCT
>WAOO01000127.1 GCA_015521195.1 Pyrolobus sp.
GCCTTATCCTCCCCAATCCTCTCCCTAAGCCTCCTCGCGAGCCTCTCGGCAGCGGCTATGCTCCTGGTGAAGACGAGGGTCACACCCTCATCCTCGACGTACGCCTCCAGTATCTCGATGGGGTCTAGGCGGGGCTCCGGCGCCTCAACCCCGAGGCCCCTAAGGACCTGGACGACGCGGTAGACCTCCCTCCTGAACGCCTCCGGGTCGCGGAGCGCCTCCAGCACGTCGCGTGGGACGCTGACACCCCTCTCCTCTATCTCGCCGAGCAGCCTCCTCCTCAACCCCTCAAGGTCCTTGCCCAGCACGACGTAGACGCGGTTCTCGACCCGGAAGGGCCTCCCCCTGACAACCCTCCAGCATCGCCCGGTCAACCTGCGTAGGTGGGCGCCGAGCTCCTCGGGGTTGGCGAGTGTAGCTGTGAGGACCGCGACCCTGGGCTTGACGCGCGCAACCATGGCTATGATGCGGAGCATGGCGTCGATTAGGGCGATTCCACGCGGCCCGTAGAAGTCGAACTCGTCTATCACGATGAGCCAAGGCTCCTCTATGAATGGTTTGAGGAGGGGGTCGCGGCCCTCGGCGAGCCTCTTCAACTCGTGGAGGAGGAAGGCCGGGTTTGTCGCCACCACGCTAGCCTCGTAGACCAGCCTCCGGAGCCCAGCCCTCCCGTGGAGCCTCTCGAGCCTCTCCCTCTCGCCGGCGTCGAGCGCCACAACCTTCACCCCTATAGCCTCACCGTACTCCCTGAGCCTCGCGTACTGGTCGTGGGCGAGGGCTAGGGTGGGGTAGAGGGCGAGGACCCTCGGCCTTACACCAGCCTTTGCCGCCACGGCGAGGCTGGCGAACCAGGCCTCGGTCTTACCCGAGCCCGTGCCAGCGACAAGGATGACGTTGCACCCCTCGAGCAGAGCCTCTAGAGCCTCGACCTGATGCCTGTAGAGCCGGAGGCCTCTCAGCCTGGTGGACGAGAAACCCGAGTGTATATCCTCGAAGCGTAGCCCCGAGAAATCAGGCCTGGAGCCGGGCTCGACCAGCCTCTCGAAGCTATACCCGAGCCTCTCTAGCAGCGAGCCGGTATCCACGGGCATCTAGCGCCGTTACCCCTCCCGCCTACCAGCCACACCCACCGCTATAGCGGTGAGGATTGCCGCCACGCTCATCACTACAGAGCCTCCCCAGACGAGGGGCGCGCCAGGCACGAGCTTGATGTCAACCTCGACGCCCTCGGTTGCGACGCCCGGCTTGCTCACGTTGTACCTCTCTGCTAGGAGGTAGAGGCTGAGCGCGTCATAGGCTATCCTGGCCAGCGTATCCTGCATCTCCCTCGTAGAACCACTCTTCATAGCGTTCTTGAACGAGTCTATGTCGAGGCCAGCGGCGAGCAGGGCTGCGAGGGCCAGCCTCTTCTCCGGACTCTTCACCCTCTTGAACACCTCGTGGAGGTAGTAGATTACGAGGTCTGGGAAGCCGGGCTGGTACGGCTGCCCCGATGGCAGGCTGAGCACGTAATCCGCGTATATGAACGGCTGGGAGACGCTGATGTAGACGTCCGTGAGCCCTATCGGGGCGTGGAAGACCTTCGGCACCGAACCGTGTATACCCTGCACCTCACCGTTAACCTCGAACCTCACCTTGGCGTCGACAACCGTCTCGGCCCCGGTCTTCTTGTCGACAACGAGGAACCTGGCTATCAGGTAGGAGTTCTCGGGGACGTAGCGGGGCGCCGCCAGATACCCCTGGCAGATGCGCACCCCGAGCGCCCCGGCGAGCTCCGCCACCTTACCCGGGCAGTTCTTCGTGTTGATAATCTGCCAGAGCTTGGACGGGTTCTCGAGGACCACCGCCACGCTGCTGTGCGCAAGGTCCCTGAAGAAGCTGGCGAAGGGCGACTGTCTCACAGCGAGGTATACTAGCAGCGAGAAGGGGTAGGGCCTCTCGAAGCCGAGCCCGAGAGTGGTACCGTTGACCTCCGCGACGGCATCGTCGACGCGTAGCACAGCGTTCGGCGCTACAACCTCGCCGGTGCTATTGCCGAGCTTGTACCCCGCGACCATCGAGACGGTAGCCGCGGTAACGTTAACCTCGCCCAGCATGGGCAGCGGGAGACGGGCGGGCTCCTCGAACACTATGCGTAGCTCCGGCGCCGTCACGTGCTTCGAGCGCAGCACTTCCGCCAGGCTCTCCGAGCGTATTATCAGAGTGCCAGAGTAGAGCGGTATGAAGACGGTCTCGGGGTTCCCGTGGAACCCCGTGCGGTGCGAGAGCTGCACGGCAACCATCGCCTTCCTTATCTCGAGGAGGCTTATCGTCGCATTGAGCCTCGCCACCGTCGTGTTGGTCGCTGCGTCCCTCACGACTATACTCGCTCTGCATCCGCCGGTGCACGCGGTTACATTGCCGGCGTTGAAGTGCTGCCCGGTGATGTTCAGGAGGAGCGAGTACGGCGGTGTCTCTGCCAGCTTCTCTCCCTCCACGTAGAGGTTGAAGAGTGGCTGGAAGTTGAAGTGGAGGGCTAGCAGCGCCTGCTGTGCGGCGTAGTAGGTGAGTATCCTGCAGACGTAGAAGGAGTAGATGTCCACGGGCTTCGGGTTGATGCCGTACCGGTAGCCCTCGAAGACAAGCACCTTGCCGCCTGGGAGTGTGAGCTCATCGCCCGGCTTGAGGTGGGTGCGGTAGAGGTAGGTGCCAACCACCCTCCCGTTCACGATTATCTCGTTGTTGAACGAGTAGGTGCCCCCCATGAATACCCCGAGTAGCACCAGGGCGAAGCCTAGGTGGATTAGCGCGACCCCCAGGTACTTGTCCCTGGCTATCCTCGAGAGCCTCGAGGCTAGGGGTGCGGCTTTCGCCTTAAGCGCGTTCCACGCGCGGAGCCCCAGGTAGGAGAGTAGCGCTGCTATGGTCACGCTGGAGAATACGATTCCGGCCGCCATCACCGCGTTGGTCTCGGGCGGCGTTAGGGGTGCGAGCGCCCTGGTGTTGTAAGCGTACCAGGCGTAGAACCCTGCGAGTATCGAGGTCGCGCCTACGAGTGCAGCTGAGCCCCTCCAGCCGAGCCTGTCGCCCAGGAACGCGATTGTGATGCCCGCGAGGAGGGCGAAGGCGGCGGGGTAGAGCCTCGGGTTGAAGTACCTGACACCCTCGCTCATCTGGGGCACCGAGACGTTCGGGAGCCCGAGGGCGGCTCTGACCGAGGGCACCAGGAGCGTGAAGGTGACGAGCAGCGCCGCGTAGAGGAGCATCGTTGTTGCCACGCCCATGCCGAGGTTAAACGGCGTCTTTATCCACGAGCGGGCTTGGGTGACGAGCCTCCGGTAGTCTGCGAAGACGAGCGTGTATAGCGCGTAGGCTAGGAGCAGGAGGCTCACCGCGAGGAGCACGTCCGCGGCGAGGTCTGGCATGGCGAAGCTGTGGAGGACGCTGAGCCCGCCCCTGGTCACGAACATGGCGAGGTAGACGGTGGAGACGGTGAGGGCTGATGTGAAGGGGGTGAGCTCGCCCAGCGCGACCATAACGTGTGGTATCGCTGTCGCGGCTAGCCACACCATGAGCTCTGAGGTCTCGACCGGGTCCCAGGCCCAGTAGCCAGCCCACCCGAACGTCTCGTAGCTCCAGAGGCCGCCGAGCATAATGCCGAGCGTCAGCATCGCCCAGCCTACGCTATAGACGATGACCGCGCTCCTGCTGCGGATGCGGAGCATGAAGGCCGCCGCTGCGACCGCGAGTAGAGCGAAGCCTCCGAAGGTGGCGAGGGGGTGGGGGTAGAGCCAGAAGCTCTTGAGGAGCGGGTTGAGGCCGAGCCCGGCCTTCTCCGGGTGCGGGTTCAGGTCGAAGGCGCCGTACATCCACGCATCCACAACCACTATGGCGGATATCAGCGGCGCCACGAGCATGTAGAGCCTCGCATCCCTGCCCCTAAGGCCCCGTGCCACCAGGTAGCCGCCGACCGCCGCTATGACCGCGAAGAGGAATAGGCTGCCTCCGCCAGTGCTCCAAGCTGTCGCGGGGAGCAGCCACCAGGGTAGGCCGGGGCTGGTCGACTCGTAGACGGGCTTCAGGCTATAATCGTGTGTGACGTAGGGCACCGTGTAGATAGCCCACGCTACGAGAGCCGCGATGGCCGCATAGCCGTATAGCCTCTTTGCGCTCCCGAGCCTACCCCTCGCAGCCTCATAGACCACGGCGAGGAGGAGCGCTAGCAGCGCGACGGCCGGGAGCAGCGTGTAGTGGTAGCCGGCTATGCTTAACACGGTATAGCCCCGGCTAAATCCGCGCATTCAAACCTCTTTTATTAGACGTGCGGCGGCTCAGCAATCCTATAACTCTTCACAGGCTCCGCACCGAGGGTCTCATCACTGCCTAGGCGCCTATCCTAGCAGCTCTGCGGCCTCCTCCACGCTCTTAACGCTACCCACCCTCACAAGCCTACCATCCACGACGACCGCTGGCACGTAGGGGGAGGGCAGCCTACCCCCCATCCTCTCAAACTCCCGCGCGTCGACGACATCCACCCTAAGCCCCTCATTCGACGGAACCAATGGTATCAGGGCGCGGAGTGTCACCAGACACGGCCTACCCGGCACGACATACACGACTACATGGTGGCTGCCGGTCTCGAGGCCGGGGGGCTCGAGGGCGCCGCCAGCGTAGAGTATCGCCTCGAGGAGGGGGCAGAGGAGTATCCCGTCGATAAGCCCGTAGAACCTCAGCCTGCCTCCCATAGCCCCGTGTATCTCGGCCCGAGGCTTCGGGTAGCCGGGCTCAACGTCACCCTCCTCGACCTCCACGCGGAGCCTCCCGTCCGAGAGCTTCTCGAAGCTCTCCAGCACATCCCTCATAACCTTCGAAGCCTCGTTTCCGCCGACGGTGAGCCTCACCAGCACCTCCCGCTCCATGAGCGGCAGCTTCCTCAGCAGCTCTGTCAGCCTCGGGGCGCCGAAGGCCTTCAGGAGAGCGTCTATCACGAGCAGGTTGAGTTGTGGCATGCCACCCGCCTCGCCGGGGGGAAGTTATTGGGCGTTTTTAGCGCAAGCCCCGCAATCTTCCATCATCCGCCAAGCTTTACGCCCACCCCTGCGCCGCACCCGGAGGGGCTCATGGCGGGCTGCGAGAGGCCCTTCGTGCTCCACTTTTCCACCATGACCGTGGATGGGAGGATAGCGTCGTCGACGCGCTACAGCATGCTCAGCTGCAGGTTCGACCTCGAGAGGCTCTACGCGCTACGCTCCCATGTCGACGCCGTGATGGTCGGGGCTGGCACGGTCCTCGCCGACAACCCTAGGCTCGCCAGGAGGCTGAAGCCCGGCCGCCACTACCGGGTGGTCGTCGACTGTAGGCTCCGCGTGCCGCCCGACGCGAGGGTATTCGACGACTCGATGCCGTCGATACTGGTCACGTGCCGGGATGCGCCCCGCGAGAGGCTCAGTGAGATAGCCGGGCGCGGCGTCGAGATAATCGAGGCTGGCGAGGCTGGGCGCATAGAGCTTCGGGAGGCTCTACGCACACTCCTCGAGTCGTACGGCGTAAGGAGGGTGCTGGTCGAGGGTGGAGGCGTCCTAGCCTACAGCCTCTACCGCGAGAGGCTCGTAGACGAGCTTAGGGTTACCGTGGCCCCCGTGCTCTTCGCGGCGGGCAGGAGCATAGTAGACGACCCTGAGGGGAGGGGGTTCCCCGACTGGGGCTCCTCCCCCCGCCTCCAACTAGTCTACACCGAGACCTGCCCCTGCGGCAACTGCGTCCACATGGTCTACCGCGTCGACTCCGACTGCTGCCCGGCCGCCTCCCCGCCTCCCCGCCCGCTCCGAGAGCTCCTAGAGTGACGAGGCGGCATGTGGAGAAGCGCCTTGGCCAGGCAGGACGGGCTCGGGTTGAAGGCTGGCACCCTCCTCCGGTACTCCAGGTACTCCTCGCCGAACCTATCGATGGACTCCAGCTCGTCGAGGGTGGCCGCAAGCACCATTGTTAGTATAGCCGCAGAGGGGCCGGTGATGAGCGCCCCCGCCGGGCTACCTGCTATGAGCGCGAGTGCCTCGGGGAAGAAGGCTAGGAAGAAGTGCATAGGGTGCCTCATGCAAGAGTAGGGCCCCTCTCTCACCAGCCTGGAGAGCGGCCTTCCCTCGGGCCCCCTGCCGTAGACTGCCAGGTAGCGGCCTGCTACCGAGGCCCCGCGTATCACGAGCGCCAGGAGCGCCAGGCCCATGGCGAGGCAGGCCGGGTAGACCGTGCACCTCCAGCCAAGCACCCTGTCGAGGTACACGCCTCCCCCGACCGCATACGCTATTATCGCGAGCCAGCCTGCGATGCGAACCCACATCGGTATTATCAACGCCGCCTACCTCCTGACCACGCGGAACTCCTTGGGCCTCAAAACCCTCTTCCCATCAACGGTCTCAATGACGACGAACCTTGTTCTCCCCTCCGGGTCCCGGACCCTCACCCACCCCTCGTACACGTAGAGCTCGCGGTCCACGCTCCACCTTTGCAGGTGGAGGCTCCCGCCAGCCTCGCGTATCACGCCGACCGCGGTCAGCCTGGCGGGCCGGTAGTAGAGGACGGCCTCCACGCCGCTCAGCGTAGACTCTGCGTAGTAAACCTCGCGGCCGCCTAGCGCGAGCCTAGCCTCGACGACCACCCCCCTACCCCTCCTCCTAGCATCAGCCACTATGCTCGCAAGCCTCTCCTCGAGCGCCGAGACATCCCCCGATACATCCTTCAACACCCTCTCCTCCCGCTTAGCCACGCGGAGCGCAAGCAGCCTAACCGGCCCGACCTCGACCTCGACCGGCTCATAGTATGTCAGCGTGAGCTTAGCCTCCCCGGCCACGCCACCCGCCCAAGGGTAGAGCGGCATAGCCTACTCTAGTGTCACCCGCCCGCAGCGCCGGGAGCCAACATCACACTCTAGCATCGTGGGGGCGTCGGTGCCGCGTAAAGCGGAGAGGATTGTGCTGGTGAAGGGTGGCTACCGGCGTGTACGCGAAGCCCTCGAGAGGTACCGGGAGCAGCTCTACCACTATAACAGCGTCGTGGCGCCGCTCGGCTACTACCTGAAACCCGTCCACTACTCCTACTACACCACGGCGGATGGCGAACGGAGGCGCTATGTCTACCTCGGCCGCTACTGGTACCGGCTCGAGAAGAGGGGCGGGAGGACCAGGCTACGCTACATTGGCAGGGAGAAGCCGCGCGAGCTCGAGGGGCTCCCAGACCCTCCTCCAAACCCGCTCGAAGGCCTCAGGTTCGCGAGGATAGGTGAGAGCGACGACATCATACTCGACTATGACGCCTACGAGAGGTTCAAGTGGCTATTCGAGGGCCTCGAAGCACTTGTATTCGAGGTTGTGCCGCGCAGGGCGCAAGCCAAGCCACGCCTTTAAAACACGCTATTCAACAGTCTAGGGAACCGAGGTGCGGGCTTCAAATGCCAGAGAAGGAAGTGAGGCTTAGGGTCGCGGAGGCCCGCTCGAAGGACGTCGGCAGGAAGATTGCGAGGATTGACAGGCAGACTATGAGGCAGCTTGGCGTCGAGGTGGGAGACTTCATCGAGATTGAGGGCCCTAAGGGTGTCGCGGTTGCGCAGGTGTGGCCGCTTCCGCCGGACGAGGAGGGCAAGGGCATCATCAGGATTGACGGCTACATACGCGAGGCCATCGGCGTCAGCATAGGCGACTATGTGACTGTCAGGAAGGCGAAGGTGCAGCCTGCAACCCGCGTGGTGCTCGCGCCCACCGAGCCAATCCACGTCTCCCGCGACTTCGTAGAGTACGTCAAGGAGTATCTCCTGCGGAGGCCTGTGAGCCGCGGCGAGGTAGTCATAATACCCTTCTTCGGCTCCGCGTTGAGGCTTGTAGTCGTCGCGACGCAGCCGGGGCAGGCGGTCTACATCACCGAGAACACCGAGGTTGAGCTCCGCGAGGAGCCGGTGAAGGAGGAGGAGCTTAGGAAGAGGAAGATACCGAGGGTCACCTGGGAGGATATCGGCGACCTTGAGGAGGCGAAGGAGAGGATACGCGAGATCGTCGAGCTGCCCATGAAGCACCCTGAGCTATTCAAGCACCTGGGCATCGAGCCTCCGAAGGGTATCCTGCTCTACGGGCCGCCGGGTGTGGGCAAGACGCTCTTAGCGAAGGCTCTTGCCAACGAGATTGGAGCGTACTTCATCGCGATAAACGGCCCGGAGATAATGAGCAAGTACTACGGCGAATCCGAGCAGAGGCTCCGCGAGATATTCGAGGAGGCCGAGAAGAACGCACCGTCCATCATCTTCATCGACGAGATTGACGCCATTGCCCCGAAGCGTGAGGAGGTTACGGGCGAGGTTGAGAAGCGTGTCGTCGCCCAGCTGCTAACCCTCATGGATGGCCTCAAGGAGAGGGGCAAGGTCATCGTAATCGGTGCGACCAACAGGCCGGATGCCATTGACCCGGCGCTTAGGAGGCCGGGCCGCTTCGACCGCGAGATTGAGATTAGGCCTCCGGACAAGAGGGCTCGTAAGGAGATACTCCTGGTGCACGTTAGGAATGTGCCGCTGTGCGACGAGAATAAGGTGAAGGAGGGTCTCTGCGGGCCCGGCGACATAGTGGACCTCGACAAGATAGCCGAGATGACCCACGGCTACACCGGCGCCGACCTAGCCGCGCTGGTCAAGGAGGCCGCTATGAACGCGCTTAGGAGGTTCATCAAGAGCGGCCAGATAGACCTCAACAAGCCGATACCCGCCAACGTGCTACGCAGGCTGGTAGTCACGATGAAAGACTTCCTCGACGCGATGAAGGTGGTGCAGCCGAGCCTAATCAGGGAGATCTATGTTGAGGTTCCTGAGGTTCATTGGGATGATATTGGTGGCTTGGAGGATGTTAAGCAGCAGCTTCGTGAGGCTGTCGAGTGGCCACTGAAACACCCAGAGGTATTCGAGTCGATGGGCATCCGGCCGCCGAAGGGTATCCTGCTCTTCGGGCCGCCTGGCGTAGGCAAGACTCTGCTCGCCAAGGCTGCTGCGACTGAGAGCGGGGCAAACTTCATCGCGGTGAGAGGCCCAGAGATACTCTCAAAATGGGTAGGCGAATCGGAAAAAGCAATAAGAGAGATATTCAGGAGGGCTAGGCAGGTCGCCCCTGCCATCATCTTCTTCGACGAGATTGACGCCATTGCGCCGGCGCGCGGCATGAGGCACGATACGAGCGGTGTCACCGACCGTATCGTCAACCAGCTGCTCACGGAGATGGATGGTATCGTGCCTCTCCAGAACGTCGTTGTGATAGCGGCTACCAACAGGCCGGACATACTAGACCCGGCGCTCCTCAGGCCAGGCAGGTTCGACAAGATAATCTATGTGCCGCCGCCGGACAAGCAGGCGAGGCTAGAGATACTGCGTATACACACGAGGCATACGCCTCTAGCGGAGGACGTGGACCTGGAGTATATTGCGTCGGTGACCGAAGGGTATAGTGGCGCTGATCTAGAGGCGCTTGTGAGGGAGGCGGCTTTGGCTGCTCTCCGCGAGGATATCAACGCGACTAAAGTCCATATGAGGCACTTCGAGGAGGCTCTGAAGAGGATAAAGCCGTCGATAACTCCAGAGATGGTGAAGTTCTATGAGGAATGGTACGAGAAGGCTAGACAGCAGCTGCCCGGAACCACAGTAAAGAAGATGAAGCCGTCAATCTACATGTAAGGTGAGCGTTTTGAGCGGCGTTTCGACCTGGCGTTCACTCCCATTATACCTCCTGGTCTACGAGGAGCTCAGACGGTTGGCTCCTAACCCGGGCGACCATGTAACGGATGTGAAGCTTTACGAGGCTGTAAGGAGGCGTGCGAGACAGATGGGTTTCGAGGTAAGCTTCTCCGACTTCCTAAAGGCGCTCATGATACTCGAGGTTCACGGGTACGTCAGTGTTAGAAGTACTAGCGAGAAGGCGGATACTGGCAGGATAATCGAATTGGTTAAGAGATGATGGCGCCATATTAAACTAGGGAGCGACGTGGGCGTTAATATCAGAGAGATTATACCGCCGCAGGCCATACAGACGATATCACTTGATGCTCTTCGAGGCCAGGTTGTCGCGATAGACGGTTACAACGCTCTCTATCAGTTTCTTGCTGCGATAAGGCAGCCCGATGGTACCCCGCTAATGGACAGCAGGGGTAGAATCACAAGCCACCTAAGCGGCCTCTTCTACCGGACTATAAACCTCATGGAACACGGGATTAAGGTTGCATATGTGTTTGACGGTAAGCCCCCAGAGTTCAAGAAGATGGAGATAGAGCGGAGGCGTAAGGTTAAGAGCGAGGCCGTCAAGAAGTATGAGGAGGCTGTCAAACGAGGTGACATGGAGGCTGCAAAGCGTTATGCTCAGATGGCTTCTAGGCTCACCGAGGATATGGTCGAAGAGGCGAAGAAGCTGCTAGACGCGATGGGCGTGCCATGGGTCCAGGCTCCTGCTGAGGGAGAGGCTCAGGCAGCATATATGGCTAGGAAGGGTGATGCATGGGCGGCTGCAAGCCAGGATTACGACTCGTTGTTGTTCGGCGCCCCTAGGCTTGTCAGGAACCTTACGATTACCGGTAGGAGGAAGCTTCCCAAGAAAGACGTGTATGTCGAGGTTAAACCTGAGCTCATAGAGCTAGACAAGCTTCTAAAGCTTCTCGGTATAACGAGGGAGCAGCTGATAGCTATAGGTATACTTGTGGGCACCGATTATAACCCGGATGGCGTGCGAGGCATAGGCCCTAAGACCGCGTTAAAGATGGTCAAGGCGCAGCCTGATGTTAGGAAACTATTGCGCTCTCTACCTAAGCACGAGTTTCCCGAGGGCGTCGATCCAGAGAAGATTCTCGAATACTTCCTAAACCCACCGGTGACCGATGACTATAAGCTTGAGTGGAGAGAGCCCGACGAGAAAGCGATATACGAGCTGCTAGTGGTTGAGCACGACTTCTCACCAGAGCGCGTTAAGAACGCTATTCAAAGGCTTAAGAAGGCGTATCGCGAACATTTCAAGACGAAACAGTTGGGGCTCGACATGTGGTTCCGGAGGAAGTGAGGCGATTAACATGCAGGACGGTGCAGCAAGCAGATGCGACCCCAGGCTAATGGAGCGTTTAAGGAAGAAGCTGGTAAAAAAGCTCGAGGAGGAGGGCATCATACGGTCCGATAAAGTTAAGCGTGCAATGCTAAAAGTCCCTAGAGAGTTGTTCGTGCCAGAGCAACTATGTGAACTGGCTTACGAGGATACACCGCTGCCCATAGGCTTCGGTCAGACCATTAGCGCCCCGCATATGGTAGCTTTGATGCTAGAGGAGGCTGAACTAGATGAGGGCATGAAGGTCCTCGAAGTGGGTACCGGCTCCGGATACAATGCTGCACTCATCGCAGAGATAGTAGCCCCTAGGGGCTCCAAGAACCCCGGTCACGTCTATACTATCGAGCGTATACCCGAGCTAGCTGAACGCGCTAAAAAGAACCTTGAAAGAGCCGGATATAGCGATAGGGTTACAGTCATAGTTGGCGATGGATCTAAAGGCTATCCTCCTGCAGCTCCATACGACAGGATAATCGTTACCGCTGCTGCGCCTCAGGTACCGGAGCCTCTTGTGCATCAATTAAAGCCGGGAGGTATCCTGCTGATACCGGTAGGCGACAGGTATTCACAAACATTATATAAGGTTGTTAAGCTTCCAGATGGCAAGATAAAGATGAAGAAAGTTACGCCCTGCATATTCGTGCCGCTCATAGGAGAATACGGATGGAGAGAGGACGAAGCAATATATGTATGAGGATAACGAGGTGCCGCGGACATCCGAATGTGCAGCTAACACACCGAGGCACCCTAGAGATATCGTGTGACAGTTATCTAACCGTGAGAGGCGATTGTATACTGTGCATCAGCGCGGAGACCCTGCTAAAACAATGCTTCAGCCCTGACCTAGATGCGGGTGCGACAATAGATGTTATCATCCTGCCGCCCCCCTGGAGCAGCTTGAAAACCAAAAAAGTGAGAATCTATTGCAAAAAGTTGTGCAATATTCGAGGTAGTGTATTGAGAAAGTCGACACATTGTGACGATAGAACGTTGGCGATATTGTGTAGTGTTGCTGCAGCCGATATAAAGGGTATCCGGGATGTTCTCGCTGACCCGTTTTCAAAAGCATTGATACTTGTTAAGCCAATCTGTAGAAAACATTGATATTTTATGCGGCTTTGGTGCATTCGAGGTGGATACGGTAAACGTACTTTCGGGGGGCGTAGTCTAACACCCTTTTCAAATCTAACAGCTTGCATCTAGCACCCTCTATCTTCGTATCTACGAGTTTTTCGGCAAATGCTTCTACGTCGTTTTCGTGTAGTACGCGGTAAACCAGTAGGTGTGCCTTTTTGGAGGCGATCTTCAACGCATCCTGAATGAACTCTTCGCTTCCCTGAGGGTAGTCCAGTATGAGTAAATCGAACTTAACATCTCCGATTACATTGGGAATGAGGTGTGTGTCTTCGCACATCACTATAATCTTTTTTCCTTTTAGTTTACGTCTATTTCGGTAAAGCGATGCTGTCAGGTCTGCTATAGAGTAAGTGTTAAGGTCGTTTGCAAGTATATGAGTTGCTTTAGAATAAGCTGCAATTGTGAGCGCATAGCCACCTACGCCGGAGAACAGGTCTGCCACTCTAGTAGCACCTATCTCGTCCACTAATCTTGCAGTATTGAGGTGCTCTGTTGCAAGCCTAGGATTGAAATAGGTTTTGCCGAGCGTTACTCGAAAATATAGGTTATTCTCCCTGTGCCACGTACGGTCTATATGTTCGCCTACAAGTAGAATGAGCCTCGGGATTCTCAGCGTTCCTTCAGTATCTATTTTGGCGTATACTGCGCGTATACGCGGATGCCGCTGTTTTACCTCATACGCTGCCTCGAGTACATCGGGGCTTCTGGCGTCTTCGGGACTCTTGACGCTGATTAATGCTGCCTCACCTATAATGACGTAAGGTATCCGGCGGTGTTCCTCCAAGGGGTTGCCCGTTGGTAACAACGGGGGGCTCTGCTATAGCGAGTGTAGGGATTGCAGCTAGGCTTGATCGTCCAGACGCGTTGAGGTGTGCAAGCAGCATAGTCGGTATGTTTCGCGAGATGGGGCTTAAGGTCGAAATCGAATACTTCCTTTACAAGCGGCTTAAAATGCTGCTACGAGAAAACCTCGGTGATAGTGTTAAACCCGTACTTGTAACCGGTCTCGCAAAGAACGACCTAGTTGTTGTCGTTGGAGGTGATGGTACACTTCTTCGTCTCCTCCACTATCTCGAGAGTGATGTGAAAGTTGTTGGTGTGCGTGTGGGGAGACGGGGCTTTCTAATGAACTTCGAGTGTAAAACACGAGACCTAGAAGACATCGCTAGCGGTAGGTATCGATTCAAACGTATTCACCGCCTTATAGTGGACGGTGTTCATGCGCCTCCCGCGGTAAACGAGGTTGTAGTCTCTGCTGCTAGAGGAAAAACCGTAGCATTGGAGCTAAAAGTATACTGCAGCAAGGAACATGCAAACCTAGAGTTTAGGGGCGATGGTATCATTATATCAACGCCCATAGGTAGTTATGCGTACAACCTTTCCGCAAAAGGCCCCTTACTCTATTGCGACAATTGCGTTGTTTTAACGCCTTTAAACCCCATGCCTGCCGACGTATACCCAATCGTACTAAACTCGAGCTGCAAAATAGAAGTTAGCGTTGTTGAAGGATACAGGGCGCCTTGGCTCATCATTGACGGCCAATACGCAATAACCATACCTCTCGGCTCCAGATTCGTAGTTGAAACCGGCTACGATGTACTAGTAGCGTCGAAAAAAGGCTAAAATCGAGGCAGCATGTTTAAAAAGCCCGGCGAGCGGAAGGGTTAGACGGATGTGGGCCCGTAGCTCAGCCAGGATAGAGCGCCGGCCTCCTAAGCCGGTGGTCCCGGGTTCAAATCCCGGCGGGCCCGCCACATCATCCTAGATTAGGTCTAGATTAGGTGTTGTAATGTGGTGCGGCGCCGTTCAAGACGTTCCTCTAGGACATCCTCTAATGTCAAGTCTGCGTCGAGAAGTTCAAAACAACGTACTTCTTCGACGCGTAGAGTTTCACTGAAACCTTTAGGAAGGTCTTATGTGACGGATGCACTTGTCGAGGCTATAGCGGCTGAGATAGTCGATAGGCTTGCGCTAGAAGATATAGGTATCAGTGCAGCTGAGATAGTTGATGTTATAAGGCCTATTGTCGAAAGCATAGCGGACCAGTATTCTAGTAGGCCGAGTAAGGAGCAGATACTGAATAGAATATTGCGTCATCAGGATAAATTACTAGAGATTATTGCTGCCTATCTGCTAGAAACCCGAGAGGAGATTAACGAAATGCAACTTGAGTTTGTAGTGTACAACTCGTCCCCCCAGGTAGTTGCTAGATATATTCAACGCCTCTATGAGCTGGCGAAGAGGCTTGGACGTGAAGACCTAATTGAGATTTTAAGATCGAAGTGGTTGGAATCGGGATACGCGACACCATATCAGTGCCCGGTATGCGGCTTTTACGCCCTGACGCCGGAGTTCACCTGTATAGTCTGTGGCGCTGAGGTCGACGAAGACGACTATAAGGAGTTCATAGGTTTCAATGAGCTTCTAAGCCAGTTTGCTAGCGAAAGCAGCGTCGAAGATATTATGGATGTTCTTGCGGAAAAGAGGATAGCCTATGACGGCTCGAGACTACTGCCTCCTTCTAAAGCATCACGTAATATGATGTTCTTTAAGCTTGACGAGAAGGAGATTAAGGCCCTCGAAGAAACTCTGGCACGTAAAAAGGGTGCCATGCGGCATGGTGTATGATGTGAAAAGGGGCGGGAGTAGGTCCGTTGAAAGGATTATTAAGACGAATAACGCGGTGCTTGTAATCGTATATGATTCACGTAGTAACGAGAGGAAGTATATCCGTATGTTGACCGAGAATATTGCACCTGCCTTTGAACCTGAAGTTCCGGTGCTACGCATAGATCTCAGCGAACTGAATGAGGATGAGGTGCGCGAGTTGCTACGCATTCTGGAGATACGGAAGGTCGATGTATTACCGCTTCTTAGGCTCTACTATCAGGGTAAACCGGTTTGGAATCAATACGGGCTGTTCTACGATTATAGCGTTGATAGAGAGGCGTTGAGGCAGGGCCTGTGGGTTTCTCTAGAAGCATGGGGGTTGACTCCACGGCAACTAGGCATTAGGTTGGCGAAAATGTATTAAAATTTAAGACAAGTGTTCGTTTCGCCGCGCGTATAGCCGGGTGTAGAGCTCCTTTAGCAGCTTCAGAGGGCTGTAGATATACTCGGGGCTCTTATGCTGCAATTTTAATATTTCTTTGTCTATTAGATTGCAGATTTCAAGATTTCTTAGCGATTTGTCAAAATATAGATATGCCAGTGTCGTGTAATCCTGAGACGTGTATGTCAAAGGTAGTACTATACACGCTTCTCTTTTACAAGTCTTGATTTTGAGTATGGCCCGCGTTAACCCTATGAATGTTGCTCCGAGAAGCCACTGTGAAACGTAATCCGGCGTATAAGGTAAGAGTATGAGCCTGGCTGCACCATCATTAGTGTTTAACACGGCTTCAAGCACATTGAGAAAGTGTTGAGCCCCCTCAACTAAGACATTGCCATATCCTTTTTCCTCTAAAACAACTAGCTCTAGGTGAAGAGTTGCATTATGAGCGTTTGTGATTTTATTCAAGTATTTTGAGGATAAATCTATATGTGTGTCTATCTTATTTTTGTTTTCTTTTTGTGTAATTGGTTGAACTATGAGTAACTTTATGCGTCTAAACCTGTGTACTAAGGCTATCCGAGGTAGGTGCTTAGAAGCTAATAATATCAGTGCTAGGCTAAGGTGGGGGACGCAGGTGTCATACACTACCTCTAGTGTATGGTACTCGTGCAGCCTATCTAGTGTGGCTTCTCTCAATGTCCTTCTAAACGCCTTTAGAAGGCTGCGCTGAAGGCATTCTAGGCATAATTTTTCGCCGGAATCCATGCGGTAGTATATTGCTTTTCGTCTCCGACATCTGCTGCAGGATGGTATTGCGTGCTTACAGAGTGCCCCGGGTAATGTTTTTATAGAAGTGTATCCGTCCTTCCTACGTGGAAGGCTTGGAGGGTGACGAGAGATGGCCCGTGCGGTTGGCCCCGCGGAGCCTACGGGCATACCAGTGTTGGTGCTCAAAGAGGGCACCCAGAGGACGTACGGCCGTGACGCGCTAAGAATGAACATAATGGCTGTACGCGCTATTGCAGAGACGCTTAGGACCACCTACGGACCCAAGGGTATGGACAAGATGCTTGTTGACAGTCTCGGCGAGATAACCATAACCAATGATGGTGCGACTATCCTCGATAAGATGGACATACAGCATCCGGCTGCAAAGATGGTTGTCCAGATTGCCAAGGGTCAGGATGAGGAGGTTGGCGACGGTACAAAGACTGCGGTGATATTTGCGGGTGAGCTTCTAAGGAACGCCGAGGAGCTGCTCGACAAGGATATACACCCGACAATCATTGTCAGCGGCTATAAGAAAGCTATGGAGGCCGCCATAAACAAGCTTTATGAGATCGCAGAGCCCATCGACATCAACAATGATGAGATCCTGAAGAAAATCGCTATGACCAGCCTTACCAGCAAAGCCGTCCATGGTGCAAGGGAGTATCTTGCCGAGATTGCGGTCAAGGCGGTTAAGCAGATTGCGGAGAAGAGAGGCGACAAGTGGTACATCGATCTAGACACGATTCAGATTATAAAGAAGCATGGTGGAAGCCTGCGTGACAGCCAGCTCATCAATGGCGTAGTAATCGACAAGGAGGTTGTGCACCCAGCGATGCCAAAGAGGGTTGAGAACGCGTTCATCGTGCTGCTCGACGCGCCGCTGGAGGTCGAGAAGCCTGAGATAGACGCGGAGATCAGGATTAACGACCCTGCGTTGCTCAAGAAGTTCCTCGAGGAGGAAGAGAGGATACTCGAAGAGATGGTTAACAAGATCTATGAGGTTGCTAAGCAGAGGATTGAGAGGGAGGGCTACGAGCTAGGCAAGAACGCCGGTATAGTCGTCTTCTGCCAGAAGGGTATTGATGAGGTTGCGCAGCACTTCCTGGCCAAGAAGGGCATCATGGCCGTTAGGAGGGTGAAGAGGAGCGACATGGAGAAGCTGGCGCGTGCGACTGGCGCAAGGATAGTGAGCAACATTGATGACCTGACGCCGGACGACCTGGGCTTCGCAGGGCTCGTCGAGGAGCGTAAGGTCGGCGAAGACAAGATGGTGTTCGTCGAGAAGTGCAAGAACCCAAGGTCTGTGACGATCCTGCTGCGCGGCGGCCTTGAGAGGCTTGTTGACGAGGCCGAGCGTAGCATTAGGGACGCGCTAAGCGCCGTCGCCGATGCAATAAGGGACGGTAAGATTGTTGCTGGCGGAGGAGCTGTTGAGGTCGAGCTTGCCAAGTACCTGCGCGAGCTTGCGCCAAAGATTGGCGGCAAGGAGCAGCTAGCTGTCGAGGCGTTCGCGAAAGCCCTAGAGGCCCTGCCGATGGCGCTGGCTGAAAACGCGGGTCTCGACCCAATCGAGATAATCATGAAGCTACGTGCGGCGCATGAGAAGCCCGATGGCAAGTGGTATGGTATCGATGTGTTCACAGGTGACATCAAGAACATGATGGAGCTGGGTGTCATAGAGCCAGTAAGCGTCAAGGCTAACGCCATCAAGGCAGGCACTGAGGCAGCAACAATGATACTGAGGATTGATGATGTGATTGCTGCGGCCAGGAAGGAGGAGGAAGAGGAGAAGAAGGGAGAGGAGAAGAAAGAAGAGGAGGAAGAGAAGTAGATGCACTCGTTTTAGCCTCTATTCTTCCCCTATGCTGCTTTTTGGGAGACCAGGGTGGCGTTTATACTCGTTGTTGCTGGCGTACCGGGTGTCGGTAAGAGTACCCTTGCTTCTAGGCTAGTTAGGGCGCTTAACCTGCGGTATACGGGTATAGCTGAAACCGCCTTAGAGGAGGGTGCATGGAGCCAATATGACCCTAAACGTAGAACGTTTTATATCGAGTTTGAAAAGACGGCCCTAGCGTTAAGAAGACGTGCTAGGCGTTATGCAAGGTTGCTTATCGAAGCCACCGAGGTTGTAACCGTCTGGGAGGCGGGTCTAGAGCCTATAGCGATGATAATCCTTCGTTCTAATCCTATTGTGCTGTATGAGCGTCTAAAGCGTCGTGAATGGCCCTTAGTCAAGCTCGTTGAGAACATTGAGGCGGAGTTCATCGGCGTGGTTGCTAGGCAGGCTATAGACCTTTTTGGCGAAAAGCGTGTATGTGAAATTGATACTAGCAAGCGTTCACCGTCGGAGGTTCTGGGTGCGGCTTTAAAGTTCTTAAAAGAGTTTGACCCGAGCAGCTGCGATAGAATAGACTGGACGCTTGACGATATGGCTTCAGATTTCGTCTTGAAGCTTGCTAGCAAGCTCGGCTACCGGGATGTATGCTAGCTGCGGCGTTTCTAGCTGGGGTGTGTCGATTATAGCGTGTCCTACAGGTAGTCTAGAGAGTTTGACGCGCAGTTCTTGCGGTATGCTCATGCTTCTTGATACTACAGCTATATCCTGGGCGCTTTTCAGTGTGTGAACAATCCTTATGTTCGTGTTTTTCAAGACGCTGGGGTGGAGCGATGAGGGCGATTGTGTAACGATTATCAATCCAAGTTTTCGCTTACGTGCCTCTGCCAATATGGATGGTATCGTCCTAGTATCGTTTGAGGCTATGTTGTGAGCCTCCTCGATAACAACGATTGTGTTCAGCGTTGTATTCCTGCTTAACGCTGTATAGTATAGGAATGCGAGGAACATTTTCACGTATACCCTGCGCAGTGGCATCAGAAGTATCCTGTCCACCCTTACGACGGTTATCCCTCTTTCACTCATCTTCATGAGGGTGCCTTTAACACTGAAGTACTTCCTGCCTTCTCCGGTTACAAGACTCCTCAACCTGCGTTCAAGAGCAGCTCGTATTTCGAGCTCAGCGCGCGAAGGTACAGCCTGCTGCACCTCAACCGTTGCTAGAAGCGCGTCTGTGAATTCTTCAAGCTCATTCGGTATCACGTCTCTCCTCTTCATCGACTTTAACGCTTGATAGAGAAGCATCGACTGGTGGCGTGTGAGGTCAAAAGCATCTTCTAGCACGTTGACAGTTATCTCTATGTCGAGATTATCGGGTATAATCGGGAGGGGCGGGGGGTCGAGCTCTTGGTATTCTGCACCTATCTTCTTAAGGTTTGAGGGGTATTCGCCATGCCAGTCAAACACTATTACGTTCACGTGTCTGCCAAGCTGTGATATTATAAAGGTTGTCGTAGTTGTCTTACCGGAGCCTGTTGTGCCAAAGACTCCCGTATGCCTCCAGAATTCATCGACGCTTGCATATATTGGTCGTCTATCCTCTATGCGCTTGCCTATGAGTATCTCGCCTCTTGTTACAACCTGGTCCTGTCCTAGCTCTACACCGGGCAGCAGGTTTGAAGGGATAATTGTATCGCCCCTCCCGCCCTTCAGGACGGTTTCCAGGTTTCCGCTATGCACACGGATATCGGCTTCGGGGAATAGGCCTTCCAGCAGCTTCTCCAGCTTATCGTCGGGGGGCAGTATCACGTACAGATTGCAGCCGGTTCTCGAACACGTAGAGGCTATTGTTGCGAAACCGTGGCTGAACCCTATGCTCCTCACAAGCTCTGATAGGAGCCTGAGGCGTGTCTCTATGACTCTCTTAGGCGCGTCGCTAATCCTTATCTCGAAAATCTTGTAGTCAGACTGCCTTTTTATAAGTCTAGGGATGGTTGCAGCTGCTGCCGCCGCTCCAGCCATAATTGCCAATGGTGCAGTGCTCAGCGTAATGTGTAACGATGTAGGTGAAAGAGAGGCTGTCAGCAGGGTCAGTCCTGCCGCCGCTCCTGCTAGAGGGAGCATCATCGACATTCGCGGCTTGGAGCTGCTGGCCATGTACCCCCATATGCCCTGCCAAAAGGAAAACGTGGAGAGAGTGTAGCGAATATGGGCGAACTGCTAGTCGAGGGGGGCTACTCGCACGTACACTTTTTCAGTCGGTGTTAATGGCAGGGGTTCATCCTCATACAACACTACTAGTAGGCCTCCAATAGAGAGTATGTGTATCCACTGCTTCTCTTCACTGGGGTCCAATCCCTCATTCCTCTTAATGCTGACCACCGTTGCCCTCCCCACGAAGTCGATGCCGTCGCGGTAGTCTGGTATGCTCTTGGACAGCTGAAACTCTACCTTCTGGCCTTCGCGTAGCACGAAAAGCTCTTTATGAAGGTCCATTTTCACGACGTGCTTACCGTCCTCCGAGATTATCCTGCCAAGCAATATCTCTGGGATATTCTCCTGCGTTACGCTGTCGACGCGCCCCCTGAATCTTAGAACCTCGGCCACTCTATACACCGGGCATATCGCGGCTGTATATAGGCCGTTTAAACCTGAACCTCCCGGGTGGCTAACGCTGCCAGAGGTAGGCACGTTCGAGGTCAAAGATAAGGACCTTGCAGGTAGGATAGGAAAGCTATACACTCCTCACGGTGTTCTCGAGACGCCGGCGTTACTCCCGGTCATAGACTTGGCGAGACAGGCGCCCTCCGTAGACGAGATAGCGAAGCTCGGCTTCCAGGCAGTGATAACAAACGCCTACCTGATATGGAGGCGTTGGCGGGATGAGGCCCTCGAGAAAGGTGTGCACGGTCTGCTTGGCTTCGAAGGGATAGTGATGACCGATTCGGGTGCATACCAGCTGCTACGCTACGGCCACGTCGATGTATCACCCGACGATATCGTAGAGTTTCAGAAGCGGATTGGAAGCGACATAGCGGTCATCCTAGATGTCCCTACGGGCACCGCAGGAGGCTATGCAGAGGCTAAGAGGAATGTGCTCGAGACGCTTAGAAGGGCGAGAGAGGCGCTGCGCCTAATAAAAGGCGATCGCCGAGTCTGGACTCTACCTGTACAGGGAGGCCCCTACATCGACCTCGTTAGATTATCCGCGGGCGAGTCTGCAAAACTCTCCGATTACTACAGATTATACGCGATAGGCTCGCCTACCACGCTGCTAGAGAGGTATTCGTATGCAGAGCTCGTGAGAATAGTAGCTGAGGCTAAACTAAGGCTCCCCCTATCCCATCCGGTGCACTTGTTCGGCGCAGGACACCCGATGATGATACCTTTCGCCGTAGCCCTTGGCGTGGACATGTTCGACTCTGCATCCTACATACTCTATGCTCGCGACAACCGATACATGACTCCATCGGGGACCTATCGCCTCGAAGACATGGAGTACTTTCCATGCAGCTGCCCAGTATGCACCAAGTATACACCCAAGGAGCTCATGGAGCTGCCTGTCCATGAGCGTGTAAGGTTGCTCGCCCTTCACAACCTATACGTGCTACGGGAGGAGATAAACCGCGTAAAGCTTGCAATAAGAGAGGGGAGGCTTTGGGAACTGTTAGTTGAGCGGGCTCATGCACACCCGTCTCTTAAGCGTGCGTTAAAAGTTGTAATAGAGTATTCCGGCTACATTGAGAAGCTGGACCCGCGTGTAAAAGGCGGTGAGGTGCACGGCCTCTTCTTCTACGGTATACCCGAGGAGCTCGAAAGGCCCGAGGTGAGAAGGCATCACGAGCGTGTAGTGTCATGGTATAAGAGGCCGGGGGGCAAAGAGACGCTCATACTCATGCCTATAGATGTTGACGTGAAGCCTTTCACGTCTTCAACCCTCTATAAGCAGTTAAAGAAGAGCAACAGCGCGGCTCACATCGTCGGGTACGTGCCACCCCTAGGGCCCATACCCGAGGAGCTTGCAGAGACGTACCCTCTCTCGCAGTTCGAAGCGCCGCGAGACTTTACAAGCGAGGTTATAGAGGCTACAGCGAAGGTCATAGCAGAGTATATTGAGAAGCAGGGTTACAAGACCATAACAGTCTACTATGATAAAGGCGATTGGAGTGAACGCCTAACCCGCATCCTAGTAGAGCTGCTAAAGGGTAAGCGGATAGAGCTGCGCCAGGTGGGTGGCGAAGATGAAGCTGCGGAGGGCAACGAGGGAAGAGATTGAGAGGCTGAGGGCAATAGCCGATTACCAATTCGGCCCTAGCGCGGGTGAATGCCTAATACCGGATGGTGCAATAGTCGGAGTGTCCCCGAACACACTTAGGATAAGGGAGGTGTACGAGGCCGAAGGGAGGCTCATAGCCACCCTACGCGCACACGACTATCTATACTCGCTTAACATACTGGGCGCGCTAAAACTCCTCAAGTGTTTTGAAAAACCCGCCTTAAGGGCAGTGGTTGACCCCCAGAGGGTCGAGAAGGCTAAAAGTATTCCATCCCATGCCATCCTCGAGATAGACGAAAGGCTGAGGGCTGGCGACGAAGTGATAGTTGTCGATGCTGAGGACAACCTACTCGGAGTGGGTAGATTGAGACTATCGCCTTTAGAGATAAAGGCGCGGGTCTACGGCGAAGCGATAAGGCTGCGTAAGAGGGTGAAGTAGATGAACGACCCTATCCTAACCCACCGCGGAGTCAGGATTTACACTCTAGACCTAAAGGAGACGCTAGACTCCGCAAACGGTGGAACGCTGATAACGGGCTTCAAAGGTTTCGGCATGGTCGGCTATATAACCACGACGCATATTGTCGAGAAGCTCTCGCTGAAAAGACTAGGCTATATAGTGACAAGGTATATGCCCGAGTTCGCCAGCTACGGGTACAACGGTATACTGGCGCCCTTCGAGATCTACGGCTCTCCCAGGTACAACTTGCTCGTAATAGTAAACCACGATATACCGTCCGAGCGCGACAGGGATGCGTACGCAGAGGCGATAATACTGTTGGCGAAGAAACTCGGTCTGAAGACGGGCATATTCGTCGGCGGTTTTGACGCCAGGTTTAGGCAGGGCGAGGAACGGTACCGTTGGCTACCCTCCGGCGGCTACCCTGAAAGACTAGACGCGCCCATAATGGATAAGGACCTTTACGTCGTCGGTCCACTAGCCTTGCTGATAATATACTCCGAGATACACAGGTTCCCCGCGGCGACAATACTCCCCTACGCTGAGGCAGCCAGACCCGACCCTGCCGCTGCAGCAACAGCCGTAGAGATAATCTCTAAGATGCTTGGCGTCAGCATCTCGGTCGACGAGTTGATAGAAATGGCGAGGCGTATAGAGGAGGCTATAGAGAAGGTTGAGCAGCAGAAGGAGGCCGCGACAGCGCCCCCCTCATCCGCGAGCGAGAGGCTATACACGTAGACTCTCATCAGCTGTAAGAGGGCGGCTTTTTGCCTGGACGCAGGATACCCCCAGAGTTATGCGCGCGCTGCAAAGGCTACAAGAGGCTCTGCGGGCTACCCCAGTGCCCTATACTGGCGCGATTCCGAGCCCAGGTAATGGCGGTGTCGCACGGCAAAGATGTTGAAGGCGATACGCCACCATCGCTCATTGTGGGAGAGGCTGGCTACCCAAATGTAAATGTGATGTACCAGGTGCCGCCTGGCAGCTACGGTTTATCCTCTAGGCAGCATGACGATCCCAAAGGGTGGTTCGAGAGAAGAGTAAAACTCGACACGATAATCGAGCTTAGATCGAAGCTCGTCGCAGGCACTATACGTGCGCGTGTAGACAAGCCTTGGACCCTATACGAGCGGGAGATAAGCGTAGCAGCTGTATCAGAGAAGCCTGTCACATCCGAGCTTCGCCTGGCGAGACAGCCCATTCCACGCCTGGTGTTCGATGGTCTCACCGCACCCCGCGGCCCAAGCGCCCCGGCATCGATGCTAAGGGTGACTTCAAACCCAAAGCCCCCAAAGCCGCTAGAGAAGCTGTTCTTCGATGACGCGCCTGCAGCAGAAGCGGTTGTAGAAGCATTTAGCCGGAATGTAGACATTTACACTATAATACGTGGTTTTAGTGCAGGCCTTCTAGGCAGACTTAGGTCGCGTAGACTCGTACCAACCCGGTGGGCAATAACGGCTGTAGACTCTATCCTAGGAAACTGGCTTAGAACAATGCTCGAGAAGCTCCGCGAGCCCCCTGAGATACAAGTGTATAAAGGCTACTATCTGGGCAACAGGTTCGTAATCATCGTAGCCCCCGGAGGACCCAAGGTATCGATGATTGAGGTGTGGCACCCCTCAACACCCTGGGTGGCACGCGGAGGCCCGATTGCAATAGAGGTCTCGGAGAGACCCTCAGGCAATCCCAGCGCGATGGACGGGGGCTTCATGGCTGCGAGGTTTGCCGTGTACAGGGCGCTATACGAGAAAGGCGTAAGAGGCCGTGTAATTGTAATCCGCGAGATACTCCCAGAGTATTATGCGCCGGTGGGCAACTGGCATATACGCGAGACTGTATATGCTGCTCTAAAATCGAGGCCCCTGCTGAGAACCAGTGACATCCGAGATGTGCTCGACTTTGTAGCAAGGAATCTAGAGGCGAAAAGCAACGAGATTAGACGCAGGATATCCGCAAAGGTTAGAGAGCTTGTCGCGCAGAGGAGACTAGATGAGTGGTTGTGATGAAAACCCGCCGCACCGATTCCCCGTTATGAGGATGAACCCGGTTCTACTGAGCCATTGGGGAGGACGAAGGCCTTAACCACTGATAGCCGGTGATGATAGGACGCCAGCCGACCCGCCTCTAACAAGTTAACCTGCAGGCGCATTTCAACGTAGAAGGGCGGTTGCATGCGTATAGACCAGCTAGACCCTATGGATAGAAAGATGCTAATGGTGCTCCAGTACGAGTTTCCATTCAGTGCTATAGACCCCTACGAGACCGTAGCAGAAAAGCTCGGTATAAGCGTAGACGAGATGCTTCAAAGGCTACAGGCGTTGAAGAAAGCAGGGATAGTCAAGAGGATAGGCTTCTATCTAAACCCGCGCTCGAGGCGCCGCAGTGTAGCACTTATAGCCTTTAAGGGTGGAAGTGTAGATGTTGCAGAGAAGCTGTGCAGAGAAGATGACGAAATTACACACTGCTATGAGCGGGAGGGTGGCGGCGACTGGAGAATATGGATTGTGAGAAGGGCTCCGAGCATGGAGGGGCTGCTTGAATGGGCTTCGGCTTTTGCAAGGAAGATAGGAGCCGTTAGGTTTGAGATACTCGAAGCCACGAGGGTTTACCGGCTCAGCGTGAAATACGACCTATACGAGGGCGTTAGCAGAGCAGGCCCCTATACCCGAGTAGTGTTAAACCCACCATCCCCCGAAGAGCTCGGAATAGAGCCGTCAATCCCACGTGACCTTAGAAGCTTACCCCTCGAGCCTAGACCCTACCATCGTATAGCCGAGAAGCATGGGCTCCCAGTGGAGCAGATGCCGCGTATAGTCGAGCTGCTCCTCGAGAAGGGCATCCTGGGGGACCCCGGGCTGGTGCTGGATGGTCATAGGCTTGGCTTCAGCTACAACGGTATGGTTATCGTGAAACCGGTTGGTGAGGTAAGCAAGGCATGCGAGGTTATAGTTGAAAAGGTGCCTGAAGCGACTCACATAGTGTCGCGACGAGCATACCCACCCGACACTAGGTCGGCATGGGCGCCAACATGCTATGCAATGATACACGCCGTCTCAAGGGAGAAGCTCGACGCTATATACCGGAGGATACAGGGCGAGATAGAGGCGCGCGAAATAAAAATGCTAATATCCGTGCGAGACCTTAAACCAGGCGCAGAACGATAACGTGAAGGCCGCGACAGAGAGGTATGCAAGCCTCGACAGCTCTATTATAGCTCCCGCTACATCCCCGTTTACGAAGCCTATCCGGGACAACGAGTCGCGATACACGAGGTATCCTGTTATAAGTGCAGCTATGCAACCTGCCACCGATGGAGCCGTGTCAAAGAGGAGGGCGGGGAGTATCGCTATACACCCGGTTGCGACCAGCGTGAGCCTCTTACCCTCAAGCGCATCTTGGAACCTCCTAGCTAGGCCACGGTAGGGCTCTCTAGGCGAATACGAGAGGTATAGAAGCGAGACGGTGTATGCGGTTGCGAAGGAAACTCCGGAGTCGAGCAGGACCATGTATAGCGGTTGCAGACGTTCTGCCGTCGCAGCCACGCTTACAAATAGAAGCGAGTATGTGACTATGGCTAACAGTGCGCCGCTACCCTTACGCGGGTCTTTCATCACCTTTAGCGCTCTCTCCCCCCTCAGCCCCGGGAGAATAGCATCAAAATAGTCTAGCACACCGTCAAGATGTATGCCTCCAGTTATTGCCACGTGAAGCACGAACCATAATGATGCTCTAACTAGCGGGTCTGTAAAATAGAGTAGCACGGGTATTGCTTCAAGAACGCCGATGAGGAAGCCGAAAAGAGGCGACAGCCACGAGCAGCTAGCCGCAGTATCGATGTCACCACTGCCAACCGGGAACCTTGTGAAGAGGGAGAGTAGGCTCGAAAAACAAGTTTTAACCTGTCGCATCACACGCACCCAGTGAACTTGACGCAGGTAACGTTAGCGGTAGAAGAGCATGAGCATCCAGAGGCTCTCGTAGGGTTTCTGATGGAGATTGCGAGTCTCTTAAAAGAAGAGGGGTGTGAAATAGCAACACCAGCTCCAGGCTCATGGCTTGTAGCTGCATGCGGCGATGCACTTCTTGCAGTATATCCTATGCCTCCTGCAGTAGAAGGCAGGGTTGCCATCGATACAAGTGCGGCACTCATATTGCGTATCGAGGGGGCGCCGGAATCGATAGTTAAACTCGTAAAGATAGTGTTAGGTGCAGCCAGGTCTAGAGGTATACGTGTTAAACCGGTAATGATATAAGACCCTAACCGAACGAACCCCTTGATGGGTTTGGGGCCGTCGTCTAGCCTGGACTAGGATGCCAGCCTGGGGCGTGGAGCCCCGCGCCGGGGTCCACCCGGATCGCTGGTGGCCCGGGTTCAAATCCCGGCGGCCCCACCACCCCAGCTTCTCACTATACCATCATCTGCAAGGCTGAAAGATAGATTATATGTTGTAGAGCGTCTTCCACAGCGTCATGGGTAGGTGAAGGTGAGGCTGAAGCGTAGCACTTTGTATGCGTATCTGTTTGTTACGCTAGCAGTGCAGCTTATACTAGTGGCTTCGAGCGTAACGGGTAACGCTCAATCATTGCCCTTATGCCCTTCGCCCTACCATCGCGTCGAAATAGGCGCACCTATCTACAAGGTGCTCTTCGACGGCTCTAAGTTATGGGTTGTGTACCCGGCGGGCGACAAGACGGATATAGCACTTTACACGCTTCAGGGTGGCTCGTTCATACAGAGGTGGGTGAGCAGCCTACCGGGCAAACCGCTGGCAATAGCCACCGATGATAAGCTTAACCTGTTAGCGGTTGCAACCGATGCTAAGAAAGTAGCAGTCTTCGACATACACGGCAGGCCGGTCCTCTACCTGGAGAGGGGTGTACGCGGCAAGCCCCTCTACATCGACATAGTGAAGCTTAAAGACGAATACGACGTGATAGTGATAGAGGAGTTTGAGAACGGCTATTGGGTCTACGCTTACAGCCTCAACTATACGAGGAGACCCGCCGAGGCATGGTTCCCTGCGCCCCCAGCCCTGGGCCTTACAAAGTATAAGCTAGTTCCAGTTCTAATAGCGGGTAGTTATGGCGCATTACCATCCTTTGCAGTAGTGTGGGTAAACACCACAACCTACAATTACACCGGCATCCTGGTGCAGGGAGACGAGGTCATAATAGACCTGTACAACCTCACTATAGGCAGCACGGGTAGCCTCGAGTTTACCAAATGGTTCAGCTTTAAGGTGCAACCTGGCTACGAGATAAACGAGTCGCCATACACGATACAGAGCATAGACTATGTAGATGTATACTACTCGCCGCTCCGCAAGAAGGTGTACGCCGCGCTAGGATTAACCATGGTGCAGAATTATAACTCGCAGCTGGGAGGTAAGCAGCTCCCAGGCACGCTCTACGCATTCATGCTGGTCGACTCCGAGACTAACACGAGCCTCGTAAGATACGTTGATGTGAACATTGGGACGCTAGACTTCTACCCCCTAGGCGGGAAAATGACAGCATTCGCAGCGACACGTGACAACTACATGCTCGCGGTAGGCTCCCAAGACTATAACATGCGTATCTTCACCTATTCGATTACAGACGGCTACTACTACATACTATACTCCGTTAGCCTCGCTGGGCCCGTCTCAGCTCTCTCAATCTCGCCCTACGGCCAGCTCGTCATAGCGGCATCCACGAACGGCCAGATGATCGCAGTGAACGGTCCAACAGGCTCGATATACTGGAGTCTACCTATAGGAGCATCTGCTACAACTGCCTCGATATACTCGGGGTATGCCGCTGTAGGTACACAGGGCGGGACGGTACTAGCCTTCACAAATCCGAGGTTCAAACTATACTATCTGGGCATACGTGTAAACGCAACCAGCATCGAAAACGAGACGTACGTGCTGAAGTCGAATACGACGATACGCATAGTCGGCGTGTACCAAGGATGCCTGGTAAACAAGACTTTCACGACAACGTTGCAGAGACTAGCCTCCAGCGTCTACTTTGAACTCCTACCATCCACAAGCTACACCGTCACTATAGACAATGAGATACTCGGTATCGTGGTCTACAATATACTATTAACCTCGAATGTCGTGTACAATATACTGCCTAGCGACTTCCACATACCCTACTACCACCTCAAACTATGCCTAATAGACACTTGGAGGCATAAGCCGCCCGTATGGCAAGGCGCACAGATAAATGTGACCAGACTGGCGTCTCCAACGCCAAAAGCACAAGTGATAGCAAGCTGGGTTTACCCGCTAACACCCTCCGGGTGCCTAGACTTACTGCTGCCACGAGGCTACTACAAGCTCATGCTCGTATCGTGGAGGTACCACCCAGAGATAACGTTCAACAGAAGCCAGAACATCGTTAGACTCTGGAGCAACGTGACCCTCACCGGTTACGTGACACCCTACCTGGCAAAACAGGTCGTCATAAACGTCCAGACAGACTATGGCCTGCCGCTGAGCAACGCAAACGTAACCCTCTACGACCCATTCAGCGGCGTCCGGCTGAGCAGAATAAGCGGTGCTGGCAAAGTGGTCTTCACTTCGATACCCTACGGCAACTACACTGTAACCGTTACTTTCCCATACGCGTATCCCGCGAAGGCATTGCTCAATCTAGACTCCGATACAGCCTCGCTGACAGTCACGCTAAAACCCCGCAGTTACTACCTCGTCATAAACGTTGTAGACGCTGAGACCGGGGCACCCGTACAGCCCTTCACATTCACTCTCCTACGCCCCTTCGACGGCTACACGCTAACCGGTACGGTAACGAAGCACAACTATGTGGTGTTAAAGGTCGTATATGGCACATACACGTTGACTGTCTCGGCACCCGGCTATAAGAGCTACGAGTACAAGTCGTTGGTCGTGGACCGCGACATGATGATAACGGCCAGACTGCCCCCCGTCTACTACCAGGTAGTCTTCCAGGTGAAGGATGCGGTTTATCAGCGTCCCCTTCCAGCGAGAATCATCGTCATCAACGAGGAAACGGGTAGGCGTTACAACCTTATGGCGCTACATGGCACTGCAACAGTCCAGCTCCGCAGAGGCAACTATACCGTAATAGCAATCTCGCCATACGCCTACCCGAGGAAACTTAAGGTCGTCATAGCGTCGAGCACGGAGATAACGATACCGGTAACACCGAGAAACTTTACGGTGACCGTAGTCCCTATAGATGCTCGTGCAGAGAAGCCGCTAGCCGCCCTAGGCTATAATGCGACAGGATACATATACTGCAAGGACACCGGAAACTGGACGTTAAGGTGGAACGGCTACGCCCTAGTAACGATGCTCCCATACTCGACGAGCTGCATACTACACGTAGGCTCGAGATGGTACATGCCTGCGACTGTCAACCTAGGGGTTATAGCATCGAATAAAACAATAGACGTGGCCTTAACGCCAATAGAGTTTACGGTGACGCTAAGCGTCACAAGCATAGAAGGCGTGAAACTCGACTTTAACGCCACTTTCAGCGGAGGCCCGCTTAACCAGACGGTAAGTGTAAGCGGGTACGGCGCTGCAAGTGTGACGCTTAGGCCTGGCAGGTACCGGCTCATCATCTTCGCGAGATACTACATGCCGTTAAAGACGGTGATAGTAGTAAATAAGTCTCTAAAGCTCGCCTTCAGGCTGAAACCAAAACTATACACGGTATCAATACTGGTTCTCGACGCACAGACAGGCCGTCAGGTGAAGGGCGCGACGATACTGATAGCGAGGACCGTGCCCGTTCGCAGCCGCGAATACACCCTGATAGCCGAGAATGGTTTCGCATCAGTGCCTCTACCCTGGGGCACCTACACGTTAACCGTTACAGCGCCGGGCTACCTCAAGAGCACCGAGACTATACGAGTACCGCAAGAGAAGAGCGTCACTGTAACACTCGAACCCATCAAATACAAGGTAAAGGTCGAAGTTCGAGACTATTACGATGGAATGCTAGTACCAGACGCGACGCTAACATTCTATGGAGTGAGAACAGGCATCGCGTTCCGAGTCATAGCGCCAAAGGGCACGGCAACAATAGAGCTAAGAGAAGACACATACCGAGTCACGGTGGCAGCGCCATACTATCAGCCGTATTCGGCGACGCTCCGCATAACATCAAACCGTAAGCTAACCTTCAGGTTAAAACCGGTCAACTACACGCTAACAATCATAGTATATGATGGCATGACGCGCAAGCCCATACATGAACCATGGACCATCAAAGCGATTTCTCTCATCTACAAGCACTTCACAATAACAGCCACCTTCAAGACGCCGACAGCCACAATAGAGCTGCCACGTGGAAAATACCGCATCGAGATTACAGCAAAACGCTACCAGCCCCAGACTATAAAGACGTTGACGCTCTATGCGCCGGTATCAAAGAAGGTATTCCTTGCTAGAGAGACATACAGTGTAACATTCAAGGTGATAGATACGAGAGGGGCGCCGGTATCTAACGCAATTATAACTGCAAGGTGTCTGGATAATGGTCAAGTGTTGTTCACGGGCGTCACAGGTAAAGATGGCACTGCGACGGCGAACCTACCTTGGTGCCGTTACGAGGTGAGGATAGAGGCTGGAGGCTACTTCCCAAAGACGATATTCGTAACTATACAGAGCAATGGTCAAGTAATACCGGTTATAATAAAACCAACGATGGCCAAGATAGTGCTAGACCTGCTTCCAGCAATAATCATCGCCGGTGCTGTGGTCGGTACTGGTGCCTGGGTCGGTATAAGGGTACGCAGGAAGCCGGCAGGTGCAGAATTGCTAGAAGAAGAGATATGAGTAGTAAAGAATCTCTTGTAGATTACCTAAAGTTTTTTGTACTTCCCGGTGTAAGCTTTCCTACAATACATCTCTTTTGAAACGGCCCATGCGTCACCATAATATAAATGCTCGGTGGTAAGATACACGGGGGCCGTGTATTGGCGCTGGATGAGCTACGCCGAGAGCTGGATAGGATACGCCGCCTGCTACAAGCCTATGGCTTCGTTCCGCCAGATGAGCCGCCATTCGACCCTCAGCAGGGGATACTCTACCCGCTCTACACGCTAGAGCCTTATGAGGATGCATACCGCATACTGATAGACTTGCCAGTTGCAAACTTAGATACCCTCAAGGTATACACTGAGGATGGGGAACTCATAGTCGAGGCTAGCCTAGAGAGGGAGATAGAACTTGGAACGCCGTGGAGCTATGAGCGTCGAATAATAGTTAGGAAGTATCGTAGGCGCATAGCACTACCCTCTGATGCGGATGTAGGAAACATGAGGATACGGGTCTACCCAGATAGAAAAATGGTGGAGATAGTCATCCCTCGCCGCTAGTCGCCTCCATGCCCTCCTCCCCGGTCTTCCTTCTCCTGCGTCTCCGCGTTCGGAGAACCGCATAAACTACAGCAGCTATACCCGCGTATACCAAGATTGGGGTAAGGTCGATGACCACAAGGACGTTGCTCGACTCCGCTATGGCTGGATGATCCACTCCAACGCATTTTGCTAAGGCGTATGCCCTTAGAGGCATTGTAGCTAACGGTATTAGAAGCTGAGGTGGCGTATACGCGGCGATTTTACCTCTAATAGCATGCGTCTCCATCGTCCCTAGCTTACCATTAACGATATACTCGGAACGCTTAGTATAGGAGCCTAACGTGGCTGTCATCTCTACTTTACATCTAGACGAGTTAGTCGTTAGTGTAAGGCTATAGTCGGCGTCGACAATTCCGCCGAAAAGAGTGAGGTATGGGTTGTGGACAGTGAGTGCCAGTGTCAGATGTACGACAATCCTGCCTATGACGAACCTTACTCGCAGGCCATCAGTACTAACATTCACTGCTTCAGCGGTCAGCATGAATGTATGGAATGTGTGTGGCTTAAAAGGCCCTAGGTTATAGCATAGTCTTCTTCCTCGGTTGACATATACTAGCTTCTTGTCTATCACCTTGCCGTCTAGAATCGCTGTTAAGATAACTCTGAATCCGCGCCCCCTAGGAGAGTATGGGGCTAGGCCCATGCATATCTCTGCAGTCTTCTCTGCAGGGTTGACGTGAAGGCTTAGAAGGGAGACTCTCACGCCAGGCACGATCACGTATATGGGCACGACTATTACGGGAATTGCACGTACACTTCCACCCTGGGCTTTCCGAGGGGCTAGTTCGATAAAGAGTCCATACTTGTAGTATCCAGGTCTATACGCGAATATGCCTAGCGTGAGGAATGTTGTATCGTCCCTACGCGTCACGTTCAATATCGTTACGTTGATGCCATCGCGGCTACCACTCAGCCATTTTACATACATCTTTGCAGGTTTTATGCCAATGACGCGTACGGTTACGCTTGCCGAGTAGCCCTGAGGCACATACGCCTCTATCTTTGACGGTGTGATTGCAAAGCCGGTAACCTGTGCCCTCACAGCCTGAGAGTAGGCAGTCGAGCCGGTTAAACTAAGAGAGAAGATGAGAAACAACGCTGTAAAAACGAGTATCGTGTGTTTCGCCACCGTAAATCACCATGTTACGGTCTCCCCTTGAGCCAATCAGCTCTTTACGTCTGCTCCAGCTCTATGTAGACTGTCGCTGTGTACTTGCCTGCAGGGGCGCCGACGGGCAGTATTATGGCTGGCCAGGCGTGCAGGTATGGCTCCTCGCTGTTAGCGTAGAGTGGGCCTAGGGTAGCCGAGTACGGTATAGGCTTGACAGGTATGAGCGTTATTTCGAGCGTTGTCGAGCTGAGTGCAAGCTCTACCCTGTAGTAGGCGGTTTCGGTTACGCCGCCGGGATAGCCGACGGTGTAATTGAGTACCGTGTAGTCGGTCTGGTTGTAGTTGTAGAATTGTATTGCTGGTGTGTTGGCGAGGGCTGAGGTGCCGCCTGGCACGGCATAGTCGGCGGTGGATGCTAGGTCGGCCCTGGAGGGTGCAGTCGCGGCGGCGGTCGCGTTGCTGCTATCCACGTCGAAGTCGCAGGTCGGGTTGACTATGACAATCTCGTCTCCGCTGAGCTGGCCGGCTGCAAGGCTACCGTCCTTATCGGCTACGAGTATACAGAGGCTTGTAGAGTTGGCTACAGTGAAGGTGCCGGTCGAGGGGTTGTATAGCACCGTTATAGCCGGTATAGTGACCTTCTCCGCGTAAGTATAGTTGTACCACTGTGTCTCGTTATAGCTGGTGCCATAGAAGGTGTTTAGGAAGCCCTCCGGCAGGTCTATCCATGTCAACTGGGAGCCCGTATTGAGATACTGCTGGTATAGGTTGGTGGTGCCGAGGTCCATGGTTATCGTATAGTTCTGCACCTCGATTTGAACAGTGTTGGTCAGGTTTGTGGGGCTGGAGGAGCTGGTCACATTGAGATACAGCGAGACTATGGGTACCTCCATGCCGCTTGGATAGCTTGGAGGCAGGCTTATGCTATAGGTGTAGCTGGCGGTGAGGTTGACGTTCGTACCCGTCATGTTGAATATCATGTCGTCTGTCGCGTTAGCGTTAGCCCAGCTTGCAATACTGTTGTACGTTATCGTTGGAACGTTGGCCGGATTTACTGTAATCACTGATGCCGTGTCGATGGGCGTCGCAGCAATGTACCCTGTAACCGTGACGGTCACCGTACCCGTGCCGGTTGCAGTGGTCTGCGAGAAGACAGTTGTAATGCTGGCAACCGCCGCGGCGATGGCAACGAGAACCACTACAGTGTATGCGATGTATACACGTCTCGTCATACTATTTCAACCCTCCAACTAGTACTACTACCGTACTATAGTCCCGGTATAAAATTGCGCTCCGAACGTGCCATGTGCCCCTTACTATACTAGTCGAATGAAAGCAAGAGTAGCTGCTAGCAGCGATATTGTGCTATGCAGAATAGCTTGAGCTTGTGAGGAAAGGGTGTTCTATGGGGACGTATCTCGTTTGACGATGGTAATGATATACACTGGCTGTCGCGGGTTTAGGGTCTCTGGGGAAGGTGAAAGGTTTTGGAGGGGCGCGTCAGGACTGTTTCGATGCTGATAGCCCTCATGGCGATTGTGGTAGTTGCAATCGTCCTGGGAGTCATGTTTGCAGGCTATGCGTTCAGCATATTCAGCGCATACCATTCAGATAGGCTGCAGATACGCGAAGCGCGCTACTACTACTTCACAGAGAAACCAAACATAATCTACAATAAGTGTGTGAAACCCCCATGTGGGATTGTAGTCGTCTACCTATATTCGAGTGGACTCGTCCGCATATCGCTCATCAAATACTGGAATTACACCTGGAAGCCCGAGATGTGCCTATGGCAGACTACGCGTAGAGGCTACCTCGACCCAGGCTACAATATAATAGTGCTCACGAATCCGTCCCTAGCTACCAGCTACATACCAGCGTGTAGGATAGTATCGCCCTCTGGCAACCCGACGGCCTACAAATGGTTCTATGATATTGTACTCTCGGACGGAGACGCAACCTCCCTGACTCCAACAGAGTTATATATACTGAAAGAGTATGCAGACCTGACGGTCAACGCGATATTCTCTCCGACGAGTTTAAAGATTATCACGGCTAACGCAGGCGAATATGTTGTGCCCGTGGTCCCGCGAAGAGTAAGCTAACGCGCTTAGAGCAGGCATAATCAAAAAGCAATTATTTTAAACCCTTGGATGGAACCTTCTTGACGGATGCCGCGCGGGTGGTGCCGGGGTAGCTCAGCTGGTAGAGCGCCGGGCTGTTAACCCGGTGGTCGGTGGTTCGAATCCACCCCCCGGCGCCACCTCCCTCACTTACGATTACAATACAGGGTTAGGGGCTTCTCGCCCCGAGCACTGGAGTCGTTGGGGGGGACAGTGCGGGTATGCGGGCTTAGACGCAGTCCTAATCCTCACCTGTTCCAGGCTTTCCCCGGATTCCTATTAGGGTGTCAAGTGTGTCTTTGAATCTGCGCCACCATTCTAGGTGCGCCTTAGGGTCTTTCATTAGCCTCTCTGCCCACTCTAGGTAGCCTATCTCGGCTGCTATGGTTGCGAGGAGGTCTCGGGTTCTGGCCGTCTCCCAGGGTGTTGGCTCGGCGCCTGCTGCCTTGGAGTATCTCGCTATCTCCCTGTACATCTTCTTTGCATGCTCTCTAAGCGGCTTATCCGCCTCTAGCATCTCCGCGTAGAGCTGCTGGATTAGCTTCTCTAGCCAGCCTCGGTGGAAGCGGCAGAAGCCAGCGTTGTCGACGAGGTACTCGTTTATAATGCGTTCGTAGCTGGTTTTAGCGTACTCCTCCGGCTCCATGAAGGTTGGGTGGTAGTTGGTCCAGTATTTGCCGGTGACGTATACGGGTGCTATGAGGCCGGGCGTCCAGTAGAGGTTCGGCGTCATATAGCCCCTGTCACCGAAGGCGGCGTATACCAGTATGTCTCTCGCCTCGGGCCTACTCCCTGCAAGCTTGGCCGCTGTCGCCCGCAGCCCATTCTTTGCCAGCTCTTCTAGCAGGGGGCAGCCGGCTCCACCCTCGTAGAAGACCTTGCGGATTAGCCTCTCTGCTATCCGGGCGTTCCTGGCGCTGCACTCTCTCGGCTTCTCGGCGAGGAGTATGGGGTCCCAGCAGGGCTGCTCGTCTATACACGCGTCTCTAGGGTCTATCAGGTTCTTTGCAGCCGCTTCTAACAGCCATGCGACCCAGTATCCCGCTTCTATCGCATCGGCGCCCGCCGCGTCGACCAGCTCCACGAGGCGGCGCGTCTCCTCGAAGACAACTATTCCCGAGAACGGCCCCAGCGCGTTGAAAGGCTCGTAGTCCACCTTTGACCCTCTCACTATCTTCTTGCAATTCGCGGGGCAGGGTTCGCCGCAGGTCTTCCAGTTCCTGGGGTTACTCCCGGCAACCTCCTGGAAGGGCCTCCAGAAGTACTCGAGTACCGTCTCGAGGAGTTTGAGCCTAGCGACCTTGGCGAGGTAGATGCTGGAATAGCCTAGCATCGGTATGAGCTCCCGGTAGTGTACGTAGTTTACTCCGAAGGTTCCGCCCGTGCCGAGCTTCTCGTCAAAACGGTACTTCTTGGTCTTCTCGAGTACAAGGCGGCCGTAGGGCTCTCCGGTAACCCTCCTCGCAACCTCCTCGATGAGGCGCCGGTCTCCGAGCTTAGGGTTGAGCTTCTCTGGCCTCCACGAGCCACCGGCCAGTATCGCTGCCACGCCATGCGCGCGGAGCAGGACTGTGCCCGGCCCACCCCTAGCGGCTATATCGATGAAGCCTCTCCAGACCTCGAGGGTTGCCGGGTCATAGTGTATCGAGACTATCCCGCCTATCGGCGTGTAGAGGGCAGCCGGGCCCGTCACCAGCACGGCGGGCTTAGCTCTCCTTACGAACCCCGAATACGCGTGTAGCAGGTGCTCGGCCAGCGCGTATACCCCTCCTTTATCGAAGAGTCTCCGCACGTCTACGCCGAGAGCCTCAACATCGACCTTCTTGACTCCCTCCTCGCCACCCTCAACGATTACCACGGAGGGCTCTTCTGCATACCCTCGTATAATCAGCGCGTGCGCCCCCATCCCCCTCATCCTCTCGCCCACACCGCCTACCGTGCTAACGTGGAGCGTCCTCGAGACGGGGCTCCTGAAGACGACGACGCCCCTGTTCGAGCCGAAGAGGGGTGAGCCGGTGAACGGCCCAAGGCCTATGACTACAACGTTCTTGTCGGAGAGCGGGTCGTGCCTCCACGTCTCTTCCTCAACGTGGAGCTTCACGCCGAGGTCTACAGGGCCGAGTATGTCGCCCTCGCCCAGCCTATACTCTCGCAGCATCCACCTCCCGGTGGAGGCGTCGACCTCTACCACACGGTATGTCGCCGGCAAGCCTACACCGTTATACATGATGGGTGCGATGCTAGGATAAGAAGGGAGTAGGCGTCCACACGCATAGTGGAAAAAGCGCGCCATGCTACCCTGGAGGGAGACGCTAAGAGTCATACTGGAGGCTCTCGAGGAAGCCAGGAGGGTCAAGCCAGCCTCGTGGGCTGCTAGGAGGGTTTTGATACGCAGGGGGCTTGCCGGTAAGCCCGTTGACCGTTTCGTAACAGGGGTTGTCACGGGGTTTGCGAGAGGCTCGAGGATAGCAGAGGAGGTGTGTCGGCGCACCTACGGGCGCCTCTGTGGCAGCGGGAGGCTGGGGCTACTCCTACAGCTTCACGTCTATGTACAGGCTGTTGATGACAGGATGCGGGTGGAGGCTAGGGAGCGTCTACTCGAAGCCATTGAGGAGGAGATTAGACGGCATGGTGTTGAGCCACGCCGCGTGAACGCCTCTCGCGTGGGAGGCCTCCCCGTCGCCAGGTGGATATACGAGGAGCTTGTAGGCGCGTGGGGGAGGCTTCGAGCTGAGAGCGTTTTGAGGCATATGGCTGGAGGGAGGCGAATCCACTGGTTCCGCGTGAACCCCCTAAGGGCTCGCAACCCTGAAGCCCTCTACGAGAAGATACTCGGCATGATAGAAGGCCGGGGTGGCGCAAGCAGCCTGGTCCCCCTGGGCTTCTACGTGGAAGGCCCCATCCCCCGCGGCCTAGCCAGGCTGCTCGACGAGGGGGTTGTTGTCGCGCAGGATGAGTCGGCGGCTGTCGCGGCCCTGCTCCTAGACCCGAGGCCGGGGGAGCTCATAGTGGATATGTGTGCAGCCCCCGGCGGCAAGACGAGCATGTTGGCTGCGTTGACGGGCAACCGCGCCAGGATGGTCTCGATAGAGGTTAGCCCGTCGAGGGCTAGGAGCATGGAGAAGCGGCTACGGAAGCTCGGAGCCCGCGTCGAGATCATCGTGGCGGATGCTAGGGATGCGCCGAGGCTTCTCGGCGAGGGCGTAGCAGATGCGGTACTATTGGACCCTCCCTGTACCTCGACCGGCGTGCTGGACAAGAGCCCGGATGCGAGGTGGCTCGAGAGGGGCTCGCTAGAGAGGCTTACGCGGCTCCAGCGGGAGCTGCTGCATGCGGCGGTTAGGCTGGTTAAGCCTGGCGGCAGGATACTATACTCGACGTGCAGCCTCCTCCCCGCCGAGAACGAGCTCCTAGTCTACGATGTTATGGGCGAGGAGAGGGTCTACGAGGAGCATCTCCCAAGCGTCTACGAAGCCTCTCCCTACATGCCGTCCGCGCGGAGGTCCTGGCCGGATAGGCACAGGACGGGTGGCATGTTCTACGCTATGCTCGTGAAGGGGTAGCGGCCGAGGCAGAGGTTTAACGAGTAAAACGCCGAGCATAGGGCGAATGGTGGTCTAGTCTGCCGGAGAGGATACGCTTCGGGCCGGCCGGCAAACCGACAGTGATGAAGAGCGGCGACTACGTGAAAGCAGTCGAGATAGTGGCTAAGATGGGGCTAGACGCTCTTGAATACGAGGCTGTGAGGGGTGTGCGCATCAGCGAGAAGAAGGCCGTCGAGCTGAAAAGGGCTGCAATGGAGCATAATGTGCTGCTATCGATGCACGCCCCCTATTTCATCAACTTCGCGTCCCCGAACGAGGATACGGTGAAGAAGAGCCAGCAGAGGCTCCTAGCAGCCCTGAAGGCCGCGCACCTCATGGGGGCATACGTCGTTGTCTTCCACCCGGGCTACTACAAGGACAATCCGAGTAGAGAAGCCGCGTTGAAGAGGACTATCGAGAACCTGCGCCCAGTATACGAG
>WAOO01000128.1 GCA_015521195.1 Pyrolobus sp.
CGCAGCCGACGTGAGTCTCCATAGTCGGTAGCGTCGCAGTCACAACCCTGTCGAGCCCAATCCCCGCCTCTCTCAGGGCCTCCCTTATCATCAGTATCCTTTCGCCAGCGGTGAACGGGTTTCGCGGCGTATGGCTCTCACTAGCCATACCGATTAGGATTACTATCTCGTCGTAGCCCCTCTCCTCCAAGACCCATTTTACTACGCCGAGGTGCCCCAGGTGGAACGGTTGGAACCTCCCGAAGAATAACGCTCTCCGCGTCAAGGCTCTGAAACCCGGGGTTGATGGCGGTGCGCAGAGAGATAGTATTCGTTGTCAACCCTGTAGCTGGGCTTGGGGGGCCGCTGGGGTACAAGGGTACCGACGAGGAGCTTGGACGCAGGCTCCTGGAGAGGCTTGCGGGAGAGCCGCCTGCATATCGCCGTGCAAGGCTCTTTGCAGAGTCTCTCTCCGGGCTTGGCTGCGTTGAAGTCGCGTATACAGCGCCTAGGCTCGGCTACGAGATACTACGTGACGCTGGTATCGCCGCGGAGGTTGTCTATGAGCCGCCGGAATGGCCTACGAGAAGCCGCGATACCTACGAGACTGTAAGGAGGGGGCTGGAGAGGGGTGCAAGGATAGTGGTTTTCGTGGGTGGCGATGGAACTGCGAGGATAGTCTATGATGCTATACGTGATGCGGGCCTCCTCAACGAGGTGGTTGTTTTGGGGGTACCGGCGGGCGTAAAGATGTACGGCTCGGTCTACGCGGTGAGGCCTCGTGAGGGTGCCCGCGTATTATGCGACTATATCGAGGGTAGGAGCGGGCTCTGTGACGCAGAGATAATGGATATAGATGAGGACGCCTTTAGGAGGAACGAGCTCCGCGCGAAACTCTACGGCATAGTGCGTTCACCGTGCTCAAAGCTAATGGTAGGCTCTTCTAAGCAGCCATCGCCATCCACGCTGGAGGAAGAGGAGAACAAGAGGGGCATAGCGAGGTACATCGTAGAACGGTATGTCAGGGAGTGTACGATGATAGTCCTTGGGCCTGGCACGACCACTGCGGCGATAGCGAAGGAGCTTGGCCTGCCGAAGACGCTGCTGGGAGTCGACGTATACCACGGGAGGAGTGTCGTTGCGTTGGACGTCGACGAGGAGAAGCTGTACAGGCTGCTCTCCAGCCACCCGGGAAGAAAGCTCGTGATAGTCTCGCCTATAGGAGGTCAGGGCTTCATACTCGGGAGGGGCAACCAGCAGATATCGCCGCGTATAGTCAGGCTCGTAGGCCCCGAGAACATCATCGTGGTCGCAACGAGGTCGAAGATGCAGAGTCTCGGGTGGAGGCTCCGCGTTGATACCGGGGACCCTGCCCTAGACGAGGCCCTGAGGGGCTACCGCAGGGTGGTCATAGACTATAACGAGGAGGCTATGGTGCGTGTAGAGTGAGCGCCGCGTACACTATGAGCGCGCCTATGAGCGCGTAGAGCCCGTTCACTATGAGCACCGGCCTGTCGTCGCAGAGCAGCCTCGGCTTTGCAAACGCTATTGCTATCTGAGGGGCGGAGAAGGCGACTGCGAGTATATCGATGTGCGGGTATAGGGCGTATACAGCTGCTCCCGTCAACGGCGCGAATATCACTGACGGGGCTATTGCCCTCTCTCCAAGCGCACGGTATAATGCGTACGGGGCTACAAGCCCGACCGCCAGCGCCTCTAGGGCTGAGGGGGGCATAGGCGCCCAATAGTATATCCAGGCGGCTAACGTGAATACAGCCGTGTACAGCGGTATGAACCCATTGCGGTAGAGTATGCAGAGCTTCTCCCCGAGGTGTATCGTTGTATTCCGCCACCCGACTACGAATAGAAGCGCCTCTATGATTACAAGTGTCGCGGTAGTCTCGAGCCTATATTCCGGCCGTGACGCGGGGAGCAGAGAGTATAGCGTCAGGCCGAAAGCGGCGATATAGAGAGCGGCGAGCGCAGCGTCTATAAGATGGAGCGCCCTCCTGGTTAGCCGTCTAACTGGCTGCTCTCGTAGCATGTTCCACGGTCACCCTGCTCTCGCGTCAAAAGCCGTACTCGTAACCATACATAAGCCTCATGAACAGCTTGTAGGCTCTAACCCTCTCCTTGTCGACGAAGAACGGTGTAAGCGCTATGCCCGCTATGAACCCGCCTATGTGGGCCCAGAACGCCACGCCCGTAGGGATACCAGTGAGTGCGAAGATACCCATCACCAGCTGGTAGAGGAACCATAGTAGTATGAAGATGGCGGCGGGGAGGACGACGGGGATCGGCAGTAGGAACCAGAAGACTACAGCCTTTATCGTGGAGCGCGGGTAGAGTATCAGGTACGCGCCTAGCACAGCCGATATGGCCCCAGAGGCTCCTATCGCAGGCACTAGCCAGGGGTCTACACCTGTAAACGCACGGTAGTTCAGGAGTGCAGAGGGGGGCATCACCGCGATACTAAGTATGTGTATCGCTGCCGCTGCCAGGCCGCCTAGCAGGTAGAAGAGGAGGTAACGGAAGGGCCCCATGGCTGATTCGACGTTGTCGCCGAAGATGTAGAGGAAGAGCATGTTGCCGAATATGTGGAGGAGGCCGCCATGTAGAAACATGTGTGTTACTAGCCTGTAGAGCTCTAAGCCATTAACGACGAGGATTGGTATGAGTCCATATTTCAGTATGACGCCTTCGAAGCTGTTCGCCCCGAATAGCTGCGGTGACAGCACGGAGAGTGCAAAGACGAGTATGTTCACGAAGATTAGGACGAGGTTCATCCATGGGCGTCTCAGGTATATGTTTGTGTCTTCTAAGGGTATCGCCATCCTCTCTGACCGGCCTCCCTCACCGACTAGAGACTAAAACCTTCAATGGCGTGCCTTCCTCGGCTGAGTGAAAGAGGTATGGGGGCGTTCCACGATATCTCCGAGCTGATAAAGGTTAGGCAGACGCTTCTCCTCCTACTTGCGATGTACGCGGGCTATGCGGCCGGCGGCGGTTTTGCACGGGGTGACCTTCTACACTCGTTGCTACAGGCTATAGTAGCGGGTATCGTGGGTTTTGCCGCTATCGCGGCTACTACGGCATTGAACATGGTCTACGACGTCGACATCGACTCTGTCATGGAGCGGACGCGTATGCGGCCGCTGCCGCGTGGCGTCTACAACCCTGGCAGTGTAAAACTCGTCTCTCTCATCGTGCTCGCCGCGGCAGTCATATCGTCACTTGTGCTGCTGGGCATCTACTACACGCTTTTCGTCGTGCTAGGTTTCGTGTTCGACATATACGCGTATACCATCGCATCCAAGAGGAGGACATGGCTGAGTATATTTCTCGGCGCTGTTGCCGGTATGGCGCCCGTTCTCGGGGGCTATGCCCTCGCAAAGGGCTACATAGACCTTGTCGGCATCCTCCTAGCGTTGCTCGTCGCGGCGTGGATACCCTCCCACATATGGCTTCTAGTGCTGCACTACATCGATGATTATAGGCATGCGGGTATCCCAATGCTTCCGGTGGTGCTCGACCCGGAGAAGGGTGTAGTAGGTTCGGCTGCCAGCATAGTCGCTACAATAGCCATTGCAGCATCTCTCTACACTCTAGGCGCGATCGCGCTGCCGGCGCTTCTCGCTGGTGTCGCACTATCCCTGGCGGCGCTGGTTTCGCTCAAATGGTGTAAGCCCAGGAGTTGCATTACATCCTTCAAACTCGTTAACCTGTCGCTCGCGGTCTACATACTCGGTGTGATAGCGACAAACGTCACGCACTAAACATCCCTGACCCACTCCTGGAGGAGCCTCTCCTCGATCCTCGCGTCTATAACGCCGCTCCTCTTCGGAAGGTATATCCTGAAGCTCCTCCTGCGCCTCGGGGCGGCTGGCGTACCGACACTATACATGTAGTATGGCTCTCGGAGCCTATTGACCTCCCGGAAGGCTTCAACAACAGCGTTGACAGCGTCTTCTAAGCTTTTAGCCATCCTCACCTTCGAAAGGAACTCTACACGCAGATCTCCGCGGTTGAGGCAGGGGGTCATCTCGCCATACGGCGATATGCGGACGCGTGTGCAGCCAGCGCAGAAGACCGGGTTTCCGGTAGGCCCTACCAGCTCAACCTTTACGCCATTATCCAGGATGTATACGGTGCGGTTGTGAAGATCAGAACGGTATTCGACGTGTACGGCGCGCTTCTCGAGAAGCTCTCTCAGGGCGGTATGCGGCATATGGTACTTCCTGAAAAGCTCCGCTGGTATACCAACCGGGTGCAGCTCTATGAGGTGAACTTCGGCGCCGAGCTGCGAAGCCAACTCTAGCAGCTTATCCAGCTCGTCCTCGTTCATCCCACGCAGTATCACCGTGTTAATCTTCAGCCGGAGTCCGTGCTCGGCTGCGACGCGCAAGCCTCGTAGAACACGTTCGAGGCCATCGACGCCGGTTATCTCGCTGAAGCGCCTAGGGTTCAGGCTATGCAGACTTACATTCACGTGGCTTATCTTGTGCTCAGCCAACCGTGGGGCGTAGATGTCGAGCAGATAGCCGTTTGTCGTTATTGATATCTGTGCCGCCGGATGGCCCTCCTCGAGCGCCTCTATAACCTCCATTATATCGTTTCTTAGGAGGGGCTCGCCTCCGGTCAGCTTAAAGCTCCTAACGCCAATCTTTCTAGCCGCCAGAGCCACGATGAGATAGTCGTTGGGTTTCATCTCCTCCCGGTTCTCCCTCCTAAGACCCTCGAGGTGGCAGAAGAAGCATCGAAAGTTGCATCGCAGTGTAACAGCGAGCCTTACGTTCAGTAGTGGCCTGCCGTAACGGTCCCATAGCGGCACAAGCCCACCATTGGAGTTTCGTATTCGCCTAGGTTAAGTTGGTGCCGTGGCATAGAACCAGCATGGCTAGGGTGATAGCCCTTTAAGCGGATTTAGGGGCCAGCTACCGTGGAATAGGCCGACATCCTAGCCGATACAGGTAGAGGTGGTTGAGATGCCGAGGGACAATGTGGTTGTATGTCCGCGCTGCGGCAGCAAGATGGTATACGTCATCGAGATTGAAGGTAGTAACAGTAGGACAATCCGCTATTACTACAGGTGCATAGTCTGCGGGTACAAGGTCGAGGACCTCTCGCTCACGGTGCGCAGGAGTAGCAACGGTAGCGTCGAGATAGAAGCGCTGGAAGCCAAGAAGAGGCTAGTATACCCGCTCAACATCGTGAAGAGGTAGTGCCAGAAATGTTTTTGGAGAAAGTACGCGCCGTGCTCCGAAACCTGCGGGACATTCCGCGCCTCGCCTCCATAGTAGGGGCTAAGAGTATCGCGAGAAGAATGTTTGTTACAAACGCCTTTGACGGCCTCCTCTCAACGTTGGGTATTGTGCTCGGCCTCTATATGGCTGGTGTCTCTTCGCCGCAGAGCTATCTCGGTGCGGTGCTAGGAGGGACGGGTGTAATGGGTGTCTTCAGCGGTTTTATAGCGACGTATCTCTCGGAGCGTGCAGAGAGGCTGAGGGAGCTCCATGAGACCGAAAAGGTGATGGTTCATAGCCTTCACGGCAGCATCTACGAGAGGGCAGCTAAGCTTGTACCCCTCTACGTAGCGTCTTGGAGCGCGTTTGGCGCGATAGTGCTGCCTGCCGCGTCGATAACCCCCATAGTGTTGTGCGTGCCTCGCGGTGTTGTCTATCCGGCGGCGGTGTACGCGAGTGTAGGGCTGATACTCTTGTTCATGTTTGTGATAGGCTTCTACCTTGGGGCGATTAGCGGGGAGAATAGGCTTGCGAGCGGGGTAAGGTTCCTGGCTATAGGTGCATCGGCAGCGGTCTTCATGCTCGTGGCGAAGTTCTTGCTCGGGCTAGGCGGGTTCTAGCGGGCCTCGGGTCAGCGAAGAGCGCATCACCGTTCAGCTCCGCCGGAATACGTCATCGGCCCTAGCATCCTATGTTAAATGCGGGGGTTAACGCCTGCAGTTGGGGCCCGTGTTTTGAAGCCGGAGAAGCTAGTCTTCCTGGTGCTCGATGGCGCGGCGGATTCGATAACGCAGCATGAGCCTACGGCGCTCGAGTCGGCCGAGAAGCCCGCGCTCGACAGCCTCGCCAGGAGGGCGGTTTGCGGCCTACAGTACCCGATAGCGCCGGGCGTAGCTCCTGAGAGCGATGCGGCGGTGATGTCGCTCCTGGGCTATGAGCCCGACCGCTACTATACGGGGCGTGGCCCTCTCGAGGCGTTGGGCGCGGGGCTTACGCTTAGGGAGGGGTATGAGGTTGCATTCCGCGGCAACTTTGCAACCATTGATGAGGAGACACGACGGATAATAGATAGGCGCGTTGGTAGGAGCCTCTCGACCGAAGAGGCTAGGAGGCTGGCTGAAGCCCTGGACGGCATGGAGCTCATGGGTGGCGATGGGTATGCGAGGGTCAGGGCGACGGTAGGCCACCGTGTGGCTGTGATAATAGGCAGCAGGAGCGGCGGAGTGAGCGACCAGGTCGATAACATAGACCCTGCCTATGTGAGGAAGGGCCTCGTGTCGGTCGCGGTCCCGAACCCCGACATGAGGCTGAGGAGATGCAGGCCCCTTGTGGATACCCCGGAGGCCCGTAAGACCTGCAGACTCGTGGACGAGTTCGTAGAGAAGAGTATAGAGGTTCTCTCCACGCACCCTGTCAACATCGAGCGGGCCAAGAAGGGCATGTTGAAGGCTAACGTGGTGCTGTTGAGAGATGCTGGCGGCAGGCTACCCCGCTTACCATCGATAAGCAGCCTGTACGGCAAGAGCTTCGGCGCGGTTGTAGAGATGCCCGTCGAGAAGGGCATAGCGAAAGCCGCACAACTACGCATCTATGAAGTTGAGCCTCCTCAGGGTAACCTGGAGCGGGAGCTCCCAGAGAGGCTGGATGCGGCGTTGAAGGCGCTAGAGGAGAACGATGTAGTCTATGTTCATCTCAAGGGGCCGGATGAGCCGGGGCATGATGGTGACTTCGAAAGGAAGAAGAGGGCGATAGAGCTCATAGACCGTTACTTCGTCTCGCCTCTCCTAGACCGCGTAGACACCGAGAAGGTGGCGATACTCGTCACGTCCGATCACGCCACACCCTGGCCCCTGAAGGCGCACAGCGGCGACCCAGTCCCCTTCATGGTGTCGTGGGAGGGGTTCGATGGCGGCCCAGGCAGGTTCACAGAGCGTGCGTGCAAGACGGGTGTCGTGATAGAGCATGGGTGGCAGCTTCTGCGATACGTGTTCGAGAAGATAGGGTGGAGGTAGAGTGGAGAGCTCAGCAGCGCCCGGACAGCCTCGGCATCCCCCTGTGCGGGGCTAGGCTCCGGTCCACCTCAGCATCCATTAGCCTCTCCCGTCCTGGAGCTTATAATGGCTATGAGATGGGACCCTGGTGCAGCAAGGCGCGTTGGAAGACTGTGCCTCTACGCGAGGCTGGTTAGGATAGAGCATACGCTCTTTAGTCTACCATTTGCTCTCATCGGGCTTCTTGTCGCGCGTGCCGTGAACCCCTGGGTCTATATTCTCGCGTTTCTATCACTCCTGGGCTTACGCGCATCGGCTATGGCGTTTAACAACCTGGCCGATGTCGACATAGACGCGGCTAACCCGAGGACTTCGGGGAGGCCGCTAGTCCAGGGGCTTTTGTCTGAAAAGGAGGTTCTACTGTTGATACTCGTCTTCACAGCCCTCTATTACGCCTCCGCATACGCGATATGCACGGCCGCGTTGATATACGCGGCGCCCCTCTACATACTCGCCCTCTCCTACCCCTACGCCAAGCGTGTGCACCCTCTGCCCCATCTACACCTTGGCTTCGTGCTAGGGATGGTGGTGTTCGGCGGATGGGTTGCAGGCGCGTGCAGCCGCGGATGCGCGGATACCCTCCTACTCCTCCTGCACGCCCCCTGGCCAATAATACTCGGAGTCGCCCTCTGGGTCGCAGGCTTCGACATAGTATACGCGGTTATGGACTACGATTTTGACCGCAGGGCGGGTCTCGGGAGCCTACCAGCATGGATAGGTGTGAAGCCAGCCCTCTATGTCGCACTAGTGTTCGAAATCGCGTCAACCATCCTATGGGGGATAGGCGGCCTCCTCTACATGGGCTACTATGCAGCCATATCGTCGCTTGCAGCCGGCCTCGTTGCAATCTACTCCGTTACGCTCGCATTGCGCGATGAGAGGCTGATACCCAAGGCGTTCAACCTAAACCTCTCAGTAGGGTTCATCGCGCTAACAGGGTTCATCCTAAACGCGGTGGTCTAGGCTGGTCTTCGAAACACTCAGGGAGTATCTAGATGGGCTCGAGAAGCGCGGCAGGCTGAGGCGCGTTAAGACCCCCCTATCACCCGACCTTGAGATACCAGCGTTGCTAAGGAAGGTTATGAGGCGCGGCGATTTCGCAGTGTTAATCGAGAATGTCAAGGGCTACCCCGGGTGGAGGGTTGTAGGCAACATCTTCTACAACCAAGAGGCTGTCAAGCTTGCACTGGGAGTTGAGAGGCTCGAGGAAGTAGGAGAGAGGCTCGTAGGCTTCGCGTGGCGTGCTCCCCCCAAGACTTTGGCCGAGAAGCTTAGGAGCGTGTCGAAGCTCTTCGAGCTAGGACGTTACACGCCCAAGCGTGTCTCAAGAGCCGTTTTCACCGATAACGTGGTCGAGAAGCCCATTGTGAGGAAGGTTGTGCCCGCTTTCCGCCAGTATCCTCGAGAACCAGCCCCGTATCTCACCTACCCCCTCGTCATAGTGAAGCATCCGGATAGCGGCGTGTACACTATGAGCGTCTACCGTGTGATGGTGAGGGATGATGGATTGGTGCTGCACTGGCAGCTGCACAAGAGGGGGCAGGCGGCTTACAGGGCGTGGGTCGAGAACGGTGCGGACGAGATGCCAGCGGCTATCGCGATATCAACGGACCCGGCTACGCTTCTCGCAGGCGCATTCCCCGTACCGTACCCCATCGACAAGTACCTGTTCGCAGGCATATTGAGGGGCTCGCCTCTCCCCATCTACCGCCTCGACAACGGGGTTGAGGTTCCGGCGAACGCCGAGGTCGTCATAGAGGGTTTTGTGACACGGAGGCTTGTTGAAGAGGGGCCCTTCGGGGACCATTGGGGATACTACGATAAGCCAGTGAGGCGTTTCCCGCTCATGCGCGTTGAGAGGGTGTACTACCGCAGCGAGCCCATCTATTACGGGACGGTTGTTGGTCTACCTGCGCTCGAGGATGCTGTGATAGGCAAGGCTGTGGAGAGGATTTCGCTGCCAATACTCCGGACGATAATGCCGGAGATAGTTGATATCAACCTGCCGCCTTACGGCCTCTTCCAGGGCATAGCGATAGTCTCTATACGCAAGATGTACCCGGGTCACGGTAAGAAGGTGATGCTCGGGTTATGGGGGCTGGGCATGCTGTCGCTCACGAAGATACTGGTAGTTGTAGACCATGATGTCAACGTGCACGACATCAACCAGGTGTTGTGGGCTATAGCTGCGAATGTCGACCCGCAGCGCGATGTGGTAATCGTGCCAGCTGCCCACACGGATGAGCTCGACCCAGCAACGCCTACGCCGGGCTATGGTAGCAAGCTCGGAATAGACGCTACGAGGAAGCTGCCGGAGGAGTATGGCGGACGAGAATGGCCCAGGCTCGTCGAGGAAGATGCCGGCCTAGACGAGGATGTTTTGCGAGCCCTTAGAGAGATAGGACTGGGTTAGAGCGCGTAAACCTCAAGCCTAGCACTTTCGAGTCTAGCATTCGTCTCGGATAGCAGCCGCATC
>WAOO01000129.1 GCA_015521195.1 Pyrolobus sp.
GCTGGCAGGGGGAGGGGTGCGAAGCTGGCTGTCGTCGTCTTCGACCAGATGTTCCGTGGGTTTGGCGAGGTGGTCAAAAGGGAGCTTGGAGACGCTGTCGAGGTCCACGAGGTTGTGGGTAAGGGGCTGGACCGCACAATGGAGGCTGGCGGCGTCTACTATGAGCCCGCGGCCAGCGACTATGACGTCATAAAGCTCGTCGAGAACCTTGCGAGGGAGAAGAGGCTCCCGGTGATACTCTTCACCGGCGACAAGAAGCTCGCAAAGCAGGCCATGATGGTTGAGGGCGTTGACGTGGAGTATCTGCCGCCTAGCGAGATACCCGGGAAGGAGATAGCGATTAGGAGGATGTTGGAGAGGATTAGGAGGGTTGTGGAGGAAGCCTGGGGGTTATAGGTGGAGGGGCTCGAGGTAGCGAAGAGGGTTGTAGAGAGGCTTGCGAGCATCCTGGAGGAGAGGATAGCGGAGCTTAAGCCTCTGACGCTGGCAGAGGTCGCGGAGGTGCTGCGGGAGGAGCTTTGCAGGGCCTGGGATAGCCTTGAGCCTCCGCAGGGCCTCGTGAAGAAAGAAGGGTGTATCCTGGAACCGGTGGACGTGAAGGCGTATGTCGAGAGGCTGCAGGACGAGATAGCAAAGCTGGCCAACCACCTTATAGACGTCGCAATGGAGGCTCTCGCAAAGCACGTCGAGACCATGGACGGGAACTACTACGCCAGGCTATCCTGGCTTATAGTGTCGCACTCGAGTAGAGTGGCCCACCGTCTGGCTAAGCTAGCCTCGATGCTCGCCACCGCTAACCCCACTCTTGTAGAGCTATCCGCGACCCTGATAGCGTTGCGCGCGCTGGCACTCTACCGTCTCGTATCGAGGCTCGACTCCAAGAAGCTCGAGAGGCTAATCGAGAACCTCGAGGCGTTCATAGCCGGCGCTGAGAGCGAGGAAGAGACGCTCGTAGAGAGGCTCGGCAGTGTCGTCGTCGAAGCCTAGGGCGGCGTGCAGACCAGGAGCGGTCTCGGCTTGAACAGGTACATTGTCTCGAGGAACTTCCTATGCAGAGGCTCGTCGACGAGCTTCACCGCATCTCCAACCTGGAGCATCACATAGCGCTTCGAGTCCAGAGGCTCGCTATCCATGAACACTTCAACTGCAAAGACTATGCTATACTCTCCGTCCCTCCTGTCCTCCGTGAACCAGACTACTGCGACGGGCTTGACTGCTGAGGGGTCGGAGGCTATGCTGGCCGCGTATCTCCCCGCAGCGCTGCATATCGTCTCGCCCTCCTCCATCCACGTCTCGGGGAGACGGAGGGCGCCATCACTCTTCTCGAGCAGCACGTTGCCGGCCGACACGGCGAAGAGCACGATGCGCACGGGGATGCAGGCTCTACCGCCCAAGGCTCTCCAGGATAAAACACTGTTACGCCACGCCTCCTTAAAACCGGGTGAACATCCCGTGGAGCGTTTGCTCCGCGAGCTCCTCTCGAGGAGAGACCCTAGCGGTTACTATGTGATACCCGCGAGGAACACGCCCGAAGCCAGGAGCGTTGCAGAGGCGGAGGGCGCGGTGGTCGAAGAGGCGGGGGACACGCTCTATATCAGGGTGCGCTCACGGAGCACGGCCGCGAGGATAGCGTCGAGGCTCGCTAAGAGGGGGCTGCTGGCGCTATAGCCTCGGGTTCGCAGGGTCGCTCCACTTCCAGAGGGTGACGGGGCTTGGCTCGTCCAACCCGGGCCTATTGAGGCCTAGCCTTAGCCTCTCCAACGCCCTCCTGAGAGGCTGGGCGTCGAAGGCTATCGTCGCCTGTATCGCGTAGAGGCCTGTCCACCCGTCGAACCTCCTCCTCAACTCGGCCTCGACGAGCCCCTGGTCTACGCGGTAGGCCTCGGAGGCCAGCCTGGCGAGCCACCTGTCGAGCGGGAGGACGGTATAGTCCCTGCATGCTAGGAGCTTCACGAGGCTGAGGGTGTAGGGGCCGACACCCCTCACGCCCGAGAGAGCGTCTACATCGCTGCACGACTCTATGCGGAGCCTCGCAGCCTCGAGTATGGTGCGTGCACGGTACCCCACCCTAGCCTCCCTCAACACGCTCTCGGTTAGCTCGTCGGGGCTCGGGGTGGAGATGTAGAGGCTGCCGTCGGGCAGGCGTAGCCTCCTGCCGGCCAAGAGGTGGAGGCGGAGGAGCATCCGCCACCCCATCCGGAAGCTAGCGTTCTGCTGGCAGACTGCGGTGAGGAAAGCCGCCCATGGCGTCGTGCTCCTCAGCCTATACCCCGGCATGGCCTCCGCCACGCCGCCTACAACCGGGTCGCCCCTAGCCAGCCTCATGTACCCCGAGATATCCTCCCGGACGCCGAGGGAGGCGACGCCCGCCGGGATGGGGTCGCAGGCGGGCTCGCCGCTGCAATAGGCGCGTAGGGCTATACGCCCATCTGCATCGCAGGCCTCGAGGATACACCCGCAGGCCTCCAGCCTCCCGCACGAGCCTCCCCAGTACATCCAGCGGAAGCTGTAGACTCGCAGGGTGTCAACCAGGCTGTAGCCCCTGGGCTTCTCCACCACCTCCTCCGCCCATAGCCTGAGCCGCAGCTCCTCCACCTGCAGCCGCCCTCCTCGCCGCGAGGAGCTCCATAACCCTCCGGTGGAGCTCCGCGATAACCCTCCTCCGGTCCTCCATGAGCACCACGTCGCTGTACCCCCTCGCAACCAGGTGGTGGGCGAAGGGGCTCGGCACCCTCGTCGGCCCGAAGAACTCGAGCCTAATCCTACCCTCCTCCACCCACCTCAACACCTGCTCCGCGTGCTCCACGTCCATGTAGTCCTCGAGTATCTCGCGGTAAGCCTCCTTCAACACCGGGAAGTCTCCGAGCTGCTCAACCGCCTGGAGCAGCGCCTGCGCGTTTATCTGCATGCGGTGCACGCTCCTCTCGTAGCCCCGATACCTCCTGAGTATCATGAGTGCCCTCTCGGCGCAATGGCGGAACCTCCTCTTCAGGAGCTCCGTGTTCCTCAACACCCTCCTCAGGATGTCGCGTAGCTCGCCGCTCCTCACGGAGCCCGCCAGCCACTTCACAGTAGCCATGTCGACCGCGTCTACACCCTCAACGGTGAGCATGAAGCCGTTGTCACTCACGGTTATCCTAACCGGCTTCCCCAGCTTCTCAGCCAGGCGGAAGGCGTAGGCCCTGGAGAGGGCGTCGTTGACCCTCCTGCCGAAGAGCGTGTGGAATATAACGTTGCTAGTCTCCTCATCCTCGTCTATGAACAGCTCGACTAGTATCACGCGGTCGCTCGGCACGTCTAGGCCGGTGAACTCCAGCTGCTCCCTGATATACTCGTAGATGTTCTCGGCGGCGTGCTCCTCCAGCCTATACTCTTCGACCAGCCACTCGACTATCTTCTCGCGCGGCACACCCTCCCTTATCATCTCGGCGACCCTCCTCCGGAACTCGCCAACGAGCAGCGCGGAGTCGAAGGCTAGTGGGAGCATCTCGGAGAACCAGACGGGGACCGTCGGCCTAGCCCCCTCCACCCTCTCGACTATCACCCTCGCGCCCTCGCTGCGTATGAACCGGTAGGTCCTGCCGCCCAGCACGAAGATGTCTCCCGGCGATAGTATCTGGACGAAGGCCTCCTCGAGGTCGCCGACGTAGCGGCCGTCCCTCGTATACACCTTTATCTTAGCCTCGTCCGGTATCGCGCCGACGTTCGGAGCGTAGATTGCACGAGTGCTCCTCTTCTTGCCGAACTCGCCCTTCTCCTCATCCAGCCATATCTTGGCGTACACCTTGAGAGACTCTAGCGTGTCGGGGTAGAGGCCCGCTAGATACCTCAGCGTGTTGATGTAGTCGCGGTAGTCCAGCGTGTGGAACGAGTAGCTCCTCCTTATCAACCTGTAAGCCTCGTCAATCTTCCACCTCTTCTCCAGGCTCATGCCGACCAGGTGCTGCGCGAGTATGTCGAGCGGGTTCCTCGGGATATGCACCCTGTCAATCTTCCTATCCATCGCCGCCTTGGCGAGCACGGTGCACTCGACGAGGTCGTCGCGGTCCACTACGATAATCCTGCCCTTGCTCACCTGCCGTATATGGTGGCCTGCGCGCCCGACACGCTGCAGGAGCCTCGAGACGCTCTTAGGGCTGCTCAGGAGGACGACAAGGTCGATGTAGCCTATGTCTATGCCCAGCTCGAGGCTCGTCGAGGAGACGACCACCTTCAGCTCGCCCCTCTTCAGCTTCTCCTCAACCTCGAGCCTCACATCCCTCGATAGACTGCTGTGATGCGCCTCTATCTCGTCGAAGTCTGCGATACCCTCCTCGGCGAGCAGCCTCCTAAGCTTGTAGACTACGCGCTCGGTGGCGGAGCGCGTATTCGTGAAGATTAGCGTGGTGCGATGCTCGCGGATGAGCTTGGCCAGCAGCCTGTATATCGCCTCGTTCACCTCCTCGGCTGGCGTGTTTATCAGGTCGCGGACGGGGCATAGGACGCGGATGTCTATGGGCTTCGCGAACCTCGCGTCGACTATCTTGCAGGGCCTCGGGCTACCGTCGTCCTCGAACCCCACCAGGAACTTCGCCACCTCCTCGAGCGGCGCTATCGTGGCGCTAAGGCCTATCCTCTGAAGCCTCCCCGCGAGGTACTCGAGGCGCTCGAGGGTTAGGCTGAGGAGGGAGCCCCTCTTGCTCGAAGCAAGCTCGTGTATCTCGTCTATCACCACCCACCTTGTCGTCGCAAGCCTCTCTCGGAACCTCGGGGCGACGAGCGCTATCGTGAGGCTCTCCGGCGTAGTGATGAGAATGTGAGGCGGCCTCCTCGTCATAGCCTGCTTCTCAGCCGGGCTCGTATCGCTCGTCCTCACCGCTACGCGTATCTCGGGGAGCTCCACCCCCCTCTCCGCCGCAACCTCGCGTATACCGCGGAGCGGCTCGAGGAGGTTCCTCCTCATGTCGTTGTTGAGGGCTCTCAGAGGCGACACATACACCGCGTATATCTTCTCCTCGAGCCTACCCTCCTCCGCGAGCCTGAACAGCTCGTCTATAATCCCCAGGAAGACTGCCAGCGTCTTACCGGTGCCCGTCGGCGAAGAGACGAGCACATTATGCCCCTGTTTTATCAGGGGGATGGCGCAGCGCTGCGGCAGCGTGAAGCTCCCATAGCGCCTCCTGAACCACTCTGCAACATACCAGCGCAGCATCGAGTATACCTGCTCGTCGCTGGGACACTCCCTGACATACTCGATGCGCTGCACTTACCCTCGACCCCCGGATAGCGGCTATGGGTGGCGGCTGGGCTTGGATAAGGGGTGGGCTGTGAGGGGTGTGCCGCCGCCGCGAACGCTGAGAGGGTGAAGAGGGAGGCTAGCCCCGAGCCCCCAGCGGCGCCACCGGGTACACCCTGACGCCTTCCACCTCGGCTTCTACCCCGTGTAGGCTGCAGCCCAGGCTCCCAGCCCACTCCGCGAGCACATCGTGCTCCGCGAGTATATCGGCTATTGTCGTTTCTATCCTCGAGCCGGGGGAGGATGTGACACAGTAGCCGGATAGCGTCGCGTCTATGAGGCGGCCGGTGGACGCTCCTAGCATGAGGCCTGGCGGCTGCTCGGCGCCGATGGGGACTGCCACTAGCCACCTGGGGGGCCCTCTGCGTGCGACCCTGCCGTAGTCACCGTGCTCCACCGGGCCTTCGAGCTTCTCGCAGAGCCTCGCAGCCTCGTCCTTCGAGGAAAGCCCGTAGGCCATCGCGTCGACCAGGAGCCCGGCTACGTCCACCTTTACGCTTATCCTCCTCCAGGGGGAGGAGGGCGACCCTGCACCCTCATACCAGTCGATGCGTGGCAGTAGAGCCTCGCTCACCTGGTACAACTCTCCCCATACGCAGCTCTCTCCGCCGGTAACGAGCAACGGGTAGCCGTCGCAAATGTAGAGCAGGCCCCTGGTACAGCCTCTACCCGCAAAAACACTCCCGGCTAGAAGCCGGTGACCCGGAAGACCGTACATCAGCGTCCCGTAGGCGAAGAGGAGCTGCAAGACACCCCCGTGTTGTTCGGAAACACGGTCCTTTACAATGCTGAGCCGCTACGCCGCACCCCTCCTCGCCAGGAGGAGCGCAGCGACAGCGCCGACCACTCCCCCTACAGCAGCGCCTATGCCCGTGTAGAGGAGGATGCTGGAGGAGCCCCCGCCACGCGCCCCCGTCTCTCCCGCCGCGCCTGCACTAC
>WAOO01000130.1 GCA_015521195.1 Pyrolobus sp.
GGGTATCGGGAGGGGCTCGAGGCTCTAGTGGAGGGCGTGTTGAAGGATGTAGCGGTGCTCCTGGTCTCGGTGCCTAGGCCCAGGTGGGTCTTCCTGAGCGGCCGGTGGGTCCGGATAGAGGCGTTTAGAAGGCTGCTTGTCGAGAGGCTCGAGAAGATGCTCTCGAGGCTCAACGTTAACGCCGAGGTGAGGCTGGTCGAGAGCCCCGGGAGGGTGGCCAAGCAGGCGGCTTTCGGCGCGGCAGTGATAGCCGATGGGCTCGTGGGCGGCCGCTATGAGCCCGTCGTCGAGGCGCTGAGGTTGAGGGAGTCTAGGGGCTCGATATTCGACCATATCCTCCTGCCGGGTGTCGCCGATGAGCTCCGCAGAGAGTTCCGCGGAGAGGCTTAGCCTGCGTGAAGCAAGGAGGGCCGTCTGCTACCCCCGCCCGGACACACCCTACTGTGATAGGCTTCTCGAGGAGCTCGAGGAGGCTGGGGTCGAGTACTATGTCGCGCTCGGCTCGTATCGTAAGCCCGGGCTACCCCTTCTGGGCTCAGGGTGGGCGGGGAACGTCTTCGCCGCCGTGTGGCGCGGGGTGCTCGTGGCGGTCAAGGCGCTCCGCCCGGACTCTAGGAGGAGGAGCATGCTCCGCGAATGCCTCCTGTCGAGCCTAGCGGCGGCCTACGGTATAGCCCCGAGGGTCTACGCCTGCACCCTCCACTCGATAATCTACCGTCTCGTCAGGGGCCCGACCCTCTCGAGGTATAAGCCTGGCTCCCGGTGGGAGGCCCGGCTTGTGCTGAGAAGGCTGCTCTACAAGGCGTACCTCCTGGACAGGCTGGGGGTCGACCACGGCGAGCTGGTGAGGCCCGGCGGCCAGGTTCTAGTCGAGGACTCCGAACCGTGGATAGTCGACTTCGACTCTGCATCCGCCCGTAGGAAGCCTAGGAACCTCACGAGCCTAGCGGCGGGAGTATCGAGGCTCCCCTGGGCGAGGAGCATGGTGATGCCCTCCAACGAGCCCCGGGTGAGAGAGGCGCTGAGGAGATACCGGAGGAGCCTCAGCCTGGAGGCGTTCGAAGAGGTGTTGGAAGCTATGGGGCTCTAGCCCCTCCTCGTCTGGAGGAATGCGCGGAGCTCAGCGACCATAGTCTTCACCTCTTCGACGCTCCTCCTCACACTCCTAACCTCCTCCTCGAGCCTGCCGAGCGTCTCCCGAACCGCGTCTAGGCCGGTTTTGAGCCCGGCGACGCTCTTCTCTAGGCTGGATGTGCGTGCCTCGAGGCCGCCGATTCTGGACTCCATTATCCTCATCACCTCGAGCATGGCGTCCCTCATATCCCTAGTCTACGAGTAGAGGACGTCGAGGTAGAGTAGGAGTAGGTCTTCGCTGCTAAGCTTCTTCCCCTTCTCTATCTTCTCGATTATCCTCTTGGACGCCTGCGAGAGTATCGTTGAGAGTATCGTCTCCTGTAGGGGCACTCTAAGCCCCTCCACGATGGCTACGCGTGGCGATTGATAGAAGTTTTCGGGGTCCTGGAGAAATACGTCTGGCGCCTTGACAATGCACCAGGTGGTGCAGTGGAATGGCACCACGCTACCTCTACGCCGCTGTAATCGCGGCGGCGCTCATAGCCGCCGTAGCCGCCTACACGCTACTCGCGGGTCACAGGGAGGGGAGTGGTGAGTGCATCAGGCTTGGCATAGAGTTCAACACACACGCGACTGCAGCGTGGCTAGCGCTATACAAGCACATGTTCAAGGAGTATGGCATATGCATCTCCAAGATATACAAGTTTAGGACAGGTCTGGAGCTAGCAGCGGCGATGACCCATGGAGACGTGGAGGTGGCTTGGGCGTGTATAGCGCCGGTCTTCAAGATGATTGCGAATAGGGGCCTCGACGTCGTCGTGATAGCGGGGGCCCACTTCTACGGCTATGGTTGCGTTGGACGCCCAGGTGTAGACACGCTCCGCGACCTCCTCCGCCTCCGGCACCCGAGGATAGCCGTGACCGGTAAGGGTGCACCAACGCACGTCCTGCTGCTTGCGGCGATGAGGAAGTGGGGTTTCAACGCGACAGTAGTGTTCGTGAAGCCGCCCGCGATACTGGCTCTTGTCGAGAAGGGGGAGGTTGACGCCGCCTGCCTACCCGAGCATTATCTCAGCGTCGCCGAGGCGCACGGCCTCCACGTGCTATTCACCGCGCAGCAGGTGTGGCCCTACATGCCGGGCAGCTATCTTGTAGCGCTGCGAAGCTTCGTCGAGAAACACCCCGGCATAGTATGCAGGCTCTGGAGGCTGGACCGCGACGCGACACGCCTCATATCCGAGAATAGGACCCTCGCGGCCATCGTCGACGCCAGGTACCTCGGCATACCGGTCAGCGTCGCCGAGAGGAGCATATCGCGCCTCTACTTCACATGGCGTGTCAACGTGACGGCTCTCCAGCAGCTCGCAGACTTCATGTATGACATGGGCTTGTTGAAGCATAGGATAGACGTGTCAAGGATAGTCGTGAACATCTCAAGGCTATGCGGGGGTGGGGGTGGATGAGGAGGGCTGCGGCGGAGGCCGCGGCGTTCGCAATGCTCCTGGGCGCGTGGTGGGCTGCGAGCCTAGCATCGCCCTTCATCCCGTCGCCCGCCGCGGTAGCAACGCTAGCCTTCGACCGTGCGTTCCTCGAGACCGTGCTTCACGCTTACGCGTTGACAGCGCTCCGCGCCATTATAGGCTACCTTATCGGCCTCGCAGCTGGAGTGCTGCTCGGCGTGGTTGCGGCGGTTCTACGCGTAGCAGAGGGGCTTGAGCCTCTCGCTGCGCTGGTGGCGAGCGTCCCGAGCATAGCCTGGATACCGATACTAATCGCCCTGATGGGTGTAGATGAGCTGCGGCTGCCGGTCACGGCGGCCGTATTGTGCAGCCTGCCCCCAATTCTCCACGAGGTTCTCGCGGGCATCCGGAGCCTCGACCCTGAGGAGGTGGGGGTGGCTAGGAGCCTGGGCGCTAGGGGCTTCTTCCTCTGGAGGACGGTCGTGCTCCCCAGGCTCTTCGAGAGGATATTCCCGGCTGCGAAAGCAGAGGCGATAATGACGTGGAAGACAGTCTTCGCCGCGGAGATGGTCGCCGTGCCAAGCGGCCTAGGCTACCTGGCGATGATGTACGCCGATAACCTTGAGACTGCGAAGCTCATCTTCGTCGTGGCACTACTGACGGCGACGGTGGCCGCCATAGTCCGCATCTTGACCATCGTCGAGAAGCGCGTGTTGGCCTCGAGGGGTCTGGGGGTGGAGATGTAGTGGGGCTCCGCGTGGAGGTGCGCGACTGTCTAGTGTTGAAGAGTGTGGAGTTTGAGGCTGAGGGTGTCACGCTGCTCCTCGGGCCGAACGGCGCGGGGAAGACGACGCTGCTCCGGCTCCTCGCTGGCGTCTACAACTGTAGGGGTTGTAGAGCCTACCTGGATGGCGTCGAGATATGCTCGAGGCCGCCTTGGGACCGGATGGTGGGTTACGTGCCTCAGGGCGTCTCCCTCTTCCGCCATATGCGCGTCTGGGAGAACATAGCCTACGGGCTGCTGGCTAGGGGGGTGCCGCGAAGCGAGGCATATGCCAGAGCCAGGGTGTTGGCCGAGAGGCTGGGCGTAGGCCACCTCCTCGGGAGGAGGGCTTGGATGCTGAGCGGCGGGGAGGCGCGGAGGGTGGCTTTGGCCAGGGCGTTGGCTGTAGAGCCACGGCTACTCTTGCTCGACGAGGCCTTCGACCCTATAGATGCTGCTACCAGGCTCAGCCTTCTCCGCATGACAGCCGAGTATGTCAGGGAGAGGCACGCTACAGCACTGATAGTGACTCACCACGTGCTAGACGCTTTGAAGGCGGCTAAGCCGGACCGCATAGTGGTGCTTGTAGAGGGGCGGGTGGTCTAC
>WAOO01000131.1 GCA_015521195.1 Pyrolobus sp.
CTACCGGCTCAGAGCCGGTAGCCACGAGCACCCTGCCAGCCTCGAGGTGCAGCGTTCTCCCATCCGCCTCCACCCTAACCCTACAGGCCTCCCCGCAACCCTCGACCACCCCGCGCCCCCTGTAGAGCTCCACCCCAGCCGCGTCTAGGAGCGCCTCTAGGCCAGCCCTGGTCTCGGATGCGACGCGGGCAGCCTCGCGGAGCGCCCTCTCCGGGAGCCCTCCCGGAGCCGCGCCGATGATGCCCAGCCTCGCGGCCTCCCGGGCGACCCGCGCATAGTGAATCAGGGTCTTGGAGGGGACGCAGCCATAGTTGACGCACTCTCCGCCCACAAGCCCCTCCTCGACCACCGCCACCTTCAGGCCGTGCCTGGCCGCCGCGACGGCCGCCGGGTAGCCGGCCACACCCGACCCTATCACTACGAGCTCGTAGCGCAAACTCCGCGCCCAGCTACGCGCGAAGAGCCTAGGCTATAACCGGGCGTCGCCTATATAGCGCTGTAATCGAGCTAATCGAGACTAGCGTATATTGCGCGGGTTTAGCCGGGTAGCCCAGGGTGGCTCCACGGTGCGGGTCGCGGCGCTAGCGGCGACCCTCCTGCTAGTCGCTGCCGCTGTGCTCGCCTCGCACGCGGAGCGTCTAAACGCGACAGTCGTGCTCTACGGTGTGCACACGTGCCCTCACTGTCGCGCCACGTGGGCCGCTATAACGAGGCTGAAGGAGGCCGGGGTGGTCTCCAGCGCTACGTTCCTCGACCTGGGGGTGAAGGCCAACGCTAAGGCCTACGCCGAGATGTTCAAGTTGTGGATGTTGAGGGCGTGTAGCGAGACGAGGGTCCTCTGCACGACGCCGGGGGTCCCACTCACCTACGTAGAGGCGGGTGGCCACGCTGCTCTGATACTCGGGGAGCTGGCACCCGGCAACGAGACCCTCAACTGGCTCCGCGTCATCGAGGACCTCTCGAAGGGGGTGGCGGTAAACGGGTTGAACGAGACAGTCCACTTCAAGAGCCTGGTTTGCATCTCGATGCCGTACTGTAGCCGCGTCCTCTCCAGGGTCACCGGGTTGTTGGAGAAGAGGGGCGAGGCCAGGATAGCAGCCAGGCTCGTCTGTATAGGCGGGCATGCCCTCTGCGCAACCTTCAACGAGACGATGGAGCCCATCCTGCCCTCCGCCGGCGCCGCGGCGAGGCGGGCTACTAGTAACGGTGGGGGGCCTGGCGCCGAGAGGCTCGGTTTAGACGCGCTCGTCGGCCTCCTACCGGTCCTCGTAGGCCTCGCCGCCCTCGATGCGGTCAACCCCTGCTTCCTAGCCCTCTACGCGTTGACGATAGCGGCCGTCGCCGGGCTACGGGGGAGGCTGGCGGCGGTCAAGACGGGGCTGGGTGTCGCGTTGGGCGTCTTCACCGGCTACTACCTCCTCGGCCTCGGGCTCGTAGAGGCGCTCGCCGCCATGCCCCTGGTGCGCTACGCGCTGGCGGCTGCGGTGATAGCGCTCGGCGTCTTCACGGTCGCCAAGGAGTATGGGCTCGTTAGACTCAGCGAGGAGTGCGCCGCCTGCAGGCTGGCCTCGAAGCTCGGCATAGGCTCCGCCAGGATGACCCCCCTCCTCGGCTACGCCTTCGGGCTCGTTGCTAGCCTCACGCTCCTCCCCTGCAGCGCAGGCCCTTATGCCGTCGCAGCCGTCTACCTCTCGAAGCTCGAGCCTCTAGCGAGGCTGGCCGGCCTCCTCGTCTACAACCTGGTCTTCATAGCCCCGATAGTGGCGATGGCGTTCGCGGCAAGCTTTGCAGCCGCGTACGCAGCGGTGGAGAGGGTGCTTAGGAAGGCGGCTGGCCCAATCCTCGTGGTGCTAGGCTTGCTGATAATAGCTGGGCTCGTGTAACACACGCGCCTTATAAAACCAGCAGTACTTGTATGCATGTGGGTGTAGGTGCGTGTCTGTAAACCTGACCGTTAGGATTCCGAAGAGGCTAGCCGAGAAGATGAGGAGGTACCGGGAGGTGAACTGGAGCGAGGTGGTGAGGAGGAGCATCGAGGAGTATATCAGGAGGCTTGAGGAGGCTCGGAGCGTGGTGCCGGCCTCCGAGCTGCTCGAGGAGCTTGAGGAGATTGGCGTGAAGCCCGAGGACCTTGAGCCTCTTGAGCCGGGGAGGGAGGAGGAGCTCTACCGCGCCATGGGGGAGGCGGAGTGGAGGAGGCTCTCTACGACACGAGCGCGGTGATAGAGCTGGTCGCCAGGAGGAGGAGCACCGTACCCGGCTACGTCTCGATACTCACGGTGGTCGAGTACCCGCCGGTAGTCAGGTATGCGAGGACCATACTCTACCCGGAGAAGAGGGACTACGCGCTCGCGGTCAAATGGCAGGTCGAGTTGAGGAAGAGGGGTTCGCCCATCCCCGCGGTCGACCTGGTTATAGCGGCGCAGGCCTACAACCGGAGCCTGGCCCTCGTAACGCTAGACAGGCACTTCCAGGTGCTGAGGGATACGGTGGCCCCCGGCCTGCGCCTCGTGGACAGGCTCTAGGCTATCAGCTGCGAGAGGAGTAGCAAGACTATCGTGCCCGTCGTGTCTGTTATAGTCTCGACGAAGGGTATGACGATGTTGTCCGGGTCTAGCCCCCTCTTGAAACCCAGGATGGAGAGAACGTGGGCCACCACGGTCATCAGCGTGTCTACGAGCGCCCCGGCTGCTAGGGCGAGGATGGTGAGGGTTGTGAAGACTCGTAGCCCTCCACCGGTAGAGGCTATCACCGCGGCTGTGAAGACGTAGGCCGGTATGCACGAGGCGTAGGCTCTCGCAGCATCGCCTAGCATGGCGCCCGGCGACGCCTCGTAGAGGCCGAGGTGGAGCTGCGTGGAGACCCTGGAGGCCACTGCTCCGAGGGCTGCGCCGTTCTCCGCGTTGAACGTCGGCAGCATCGCGAGTATATAGGGGTGCCTGTTGAGGAAGGGCAGGTAGGCGACGAGCATGTAGCTCCTCGCAAGCTCTATCCCTGAGCCCGCTAGAACCGCGCCCATGTTCTCCGCGAGCACCCTCCTATCCTCTCTGCCGAGGCGGGAGGCGAGCAGGGCGAGCAGCACGAGGGGGGATAGGCTGGCTGGGCCTAGGAGGGCCGCGGCGATAGCAGACCCCGTCACCACCGGGAGGACTATAAGGTCGCACGCTAGCGTGACGAGCGGCGTGAGATAGTCGTCGGGGTCGAGCCCCCTGCGGAAGCCGGCCGAGGCCGCGTAGACTGTGAACCCGGTGAGCAGGGGCGTCAGGACGAGGGGGGTTAACAGCGCGGTCCCGTAGACCTCTACGGGGTCCACGGCTCTACCCGCGGCGGTCAAAGCCGCGTAGGCTACCGTGGCGGAGAAGAGGGAGGAGAGGAGGCTCTGCACCATAATCCGGGGCATCTCCCTCCTCGCTATCCTCCCGGGCTCCCTCGAGTCGAAGATGCCGAGGTGGAGGCGTGAGGTGACCCTGGAGCCGAGGGTGGCGTAGATGTTGCCCCTCGCGGCCGCCATTACCGGGTAGAGGGCGAGGATGTGGGGGTAGCGGTTTATCAGGGGGAGGAGGCTGGCCGGCCTCCTCGTCTACAACCTGGTCTTCATAGCCCCGATAGTGGCGATGGCGTTCGCGGCA
>WAOO01000132.1 GCA_015521195.1 Pyrolobus sp.
GGCCTAGAGGAGGCGGGGGTTGGATGAGGCGCGGGTATCGCTGACTACCCCGCCTCCTCTAGGCCGGTTACACTCCTGTATACCTCTACCAGCTCCTCAGCGTCCAACGGCAGCGTCTCCTCCAGGAGGATTTGCGCCTCGACGGGCTTAAGGGCTGGGGCCGCCGCCCTCAACCTCCTCCGCCTCCACCGGCTCTATTATCGCCATCACCTGCGCCAGCAGCCGTCCCTCGCCCAGCTCCTTCACCGGCTCCAGCACTACTAGCACGAATTCTTCGCCGCTCCTCTCCTCCGTCCTCTTCACCCGGCTCTCACCCGTTGTCCCTACCGATTCTACACAACGATTTATAGCTTTCTGTATCTTATCCGGACCATATGCCATTCTTTACCCGTCACACGCCCACACCTCATACATCGCGTGGTGCATATGGGTGGTCGATACTGTCCCCATATTGGGACATACTGCTGCACCTCTAGGAGCTCGTTGCTGCAGATTCCTCAAGGGATTGTTCCGGGTGCTTGTACGGTATGCGTAGGCGGTAGAGCTTCCCCTCAACCTTCTCGACTATGCCCTTCTCCGCCAGCTGGCTGAGGAGGCGGTATAGCGTGGAGCGCGGGAGGCCGGTGGCCCTGTGGAGGTCCCCCAGGGTTAGGCCCTCGGGCCTGCCCATCAACGCCTCTAGGAGGCGTAAGCCCTTCTCGTCGCGTATCAGGTCGGCTAGCGCTGTCACGAGGGATAGCGGGAGGATTAAGGTGCTCTCCGGCATGCCCTCCGGCTCGATGCAGACCTCTACGGGGGCTGTGCGCCCGCTGTACTTGTAGAGCGTCGCGGTGTAGAGTGCTAGTATCAGCGGCCTCATCCCCGTCGATAACACTATGAGGGCTCTGCGCCCGTCGGCGAGCCTCTCTTCGAGGAGCCGCGCCATCTTCACAATGTTCTCTAGGAACTGTTGGGGCCTCAGCCGCCGCTTCTCGACAACAACATTCATCCTTTTAAGCATTTCGCTCAACACCTGGTATACCCTCTCGCTCCTCTCCTCGCCGACCCTGTCACCGGTCTCAGCCTGTATCAGCACGACCCTCTCAACGCGAGCCTTCGACGCGAACATACAGTGGAGTATCGGCCTCTCGTCGAAACCGAGCACCGCGAAGAGCACGTAGCCTGGGTTGTCGCCGCCCACTAAGATACCCCAGGGTTGTTGCTGGCTCCTCCCAGCCTCTAATCCGGGCTTACACGTGGCAGTATGCAGGCGTTTCACGCGGCACGCGGAGCTGAGGCTCATGGAGAGGGGTATTGACGAGCATCTAGTCGACTCTGTGCTAGAGTCCTTCGACCGCCTATACTACGATGTCGTCAGGAGGAGGCTGGTCTACGCTGGCTGGGCAGGTGGAGGCAGGAGGCTCCTGGTCATCGCGGAGGAGGAAGGAGGCTGCCTTACGATAGTCACGGTCGTAGAGACTAGGGGGTTTAAGGTTGAGGAGCGTAGGGTTGCTAGTGGAAGATGGGTGTGCCTCCATGGCTGTTGAGGCTCCCCCCAAGCCCCGGATAAGGTACGACCCGGACCACGACATACTCTACATGCTCTTCGAGGAGGGGCCCGTCGACGACACGATCGAGGTCGCCGAGGATGTCTTCGCGGAGGTTAGGGGTGGTAGGATAGTGGGGCTCGAGATATGGGGGGCTGAGAGGATAGCGGAGGCGATGGCGGAGGCTATCGCCGTCAAGCTCCGCGAGGCGCTCGGGAGGGTTTCTAAAAAAGAGGGTTAGCGGCGTCTCCTGCGCCTCCTGCCCTCCTCTTCCTCCTCGGCGACCTCGAAGGCCCTTATGCCGACGCCCATCAGCTTCCTGAACACCGAGTCTAGGAACTTGACGTAGAAGCCGCGCTGGCCGACGAAGGCTCCGAACTCGTCGCTGCGCACCCATACGGCCAGCTCAGGGCCCTTGAAGTCGACGTCCTCGATGTGCTTGTATATCCAGCTGGTGGGGTGGATGGCGCGTATCATGTTGATGAAGCTGCTGCGCAGGTCGCTGGTGAGCTCCACGGCGCGTAGGCGCAGCTCGGTATCCTCCTCTATCTTCTCTATCCTCTCGCCGCCGCGGCCGACCAGGCGGCCCAGGTAGCCCTCCTTGACTATTATCAGCGCGTCGGGCACATGCTCGCTCTTAATCTCGAACCTCTTCTTCTCCTCGACGAACTCCACGACCGTTATCACGTCGGCGTCGGGGGCGTGCACCTTGGCCGACTCGATTATCCTCTTCTCCACCTCGTTGAGCGGCCTATTCCTCATCCTGAGCTCCAGCAGCAGCCTGATACCCCTCCTTGCGCCTGGCCTCACTATGTCCTTGAAGCCTAGGTCGACGACCTTCGCCTTCTCCTCGCCGAGGAGAACCTCCCTTATCATCGTGGCTCCGTCCTTCTCCATGTGCGGCGGCTTCTGGAAGACCGGGTCGCCTGCGATGACGAACTTGCTGTTCCTGCCGATCCTCATCATTATCTCTACGCTGGTCTCCGGCGGCACGTTCTGAGCGTCGTCGAGGAAGATTATCGCGTCGTCGAATGTCCTGCCACGCAGGTAGTGGGTGTCGGCGAACATCACCCTACCCTCCTGTATCAGCTTCTCGACCTCCTTCCAGTCGATGAACTCGCTGAGGATGTCGCGGAGGTACGCCGAGACAAACTCATAGTACTGGGGGCCCAGCTCCTGCGCCGTCAGCTCCTTGCCGGTGACCACGTCGACGACGGGCCTCGAGATTATCAGCCTCTTGTACCTCCCCTCGAGTATCGCGTCGAGGCCGGTCAACACGCTGAAGAGGCTCTTGCCTGTACCCGTAGGCCCGAACAACCCTACAATCTCATACTCGTCGCTCGTCAACGCATCAAGCATCTCCTTCTGACCGTCGCTCATAGGCTTCAGCTTCTCCAGCAGCGCGCCCATCACTACACCACCCGCCGGTATGGCCTTGACGCAGGAAGCCCGTTATAGGCGTGACAGCAGCCCCCTCATGAAAAGCTGCACCGTGAAGGACTCAGGGCCGCTTATCGCTTGTGCGCAGCAGGCTATAGAGGAGCGCGACGACCATGACAGAGCGTACGAGCTCAACCACCACGCCCGGGAGCACGTCGAGAACGTATCTCAGGGGGAGTGCCGAGACAAGCGCCATGCCTAGAGCCGCGCCCAGCATCGCCAGGATGGAGCCAAGCGTATAATCGCGGGGGAGCAGGACGCCCGCAGCCACGTACAACACGTTGACGAGGAGATAGAGGATTACAACCACGCCTTGGCTCAGGACATGTCCCTCCACGCGAGAGTAGAGAGGATTGAAGTGCATGGGCCAGCCTGGGAGGAGGAGTTGCAGAAGGCCGGTGAACGCGAGGAAAGCGGACACGACAAGCACTCTACGCATCAAAACACACCACGCCTATAACCCGGTACGCACGGCGATTAAGAGGATACCCAGGCAGCTAAAAACGGTGAAGGCGCCTCGGCGGCTTTCCTACCACATCATCCCATCTGCTTCTCGAGCTCCTCCGGGCTCTTAGCCAGGTATTTCAGGTCTTTGAGTGAGAGCGGCAATGTGTTCTCGATTAGGTGGCTGTTCACGTCTATGATTACAGTCTTGAACGGCTTGAGGCTCCCGTCTGGCATGCGGATTACAGTGGTGAGCTCCAGCTTCGTCCCGTTCACTATCGGTATGATGCCCCGGATGTGGTAGAGCGTGCCGTTCTCATACCACGTTATCCTGAGGACCCCCTTCTCGAGCAGCGTCTTGGCGGCCTGTATCCCGTGACAGTCTTTGCACGTGAGCCCCTCGGGGTTCACGAAGTGCGGAAAGTGCTTCGCTATGTCGACGTGCACCGCTTCAGTTCCATTGGCGTCCCAGACTATGACCATGAAGTTGGCCGGGACTATCTTGCCGGTGCGCGGGTCACGGACTATCGGGAGCCAGCCTACGATGGGCACTGCCAGCTCCTCGGGGCTGAACTTTTCGCCCCTCCTGTACTTCTCGTAGGCTTCTGAGAGGTGGCAGCTGTAGCAGGTTACAGTTGTCCTCGCGTGGCACACTTCGCACGATATGTCTTTGAGGTGGACGCGGTGCTCCTCTATGGTCATGAAGGGCGGTATGGCCATGCCGTGTAGGTGGCAGTCCTCGCACGTGACTTTCACAACGCCGCCCTTGTCGAACATGTAGTTGAAGTCGTCGTACATACCGTGGACCTCCATGCTGGTGTGGCAGAAGGTGCAGGAGACGCCATAGCCCATCATGTGTATCTCGGTGAACTCGGGGTTCTTGGAGGCGACTTTGAACACCGCCCTCTCTCTACCGTGGCACTTGAGGCATGTGCTCAGCTTCTCAGCCTTCTCGACGCTAAAGTCTACGACCTTACCGTTGGGCCCGGTTACACCATGGCACGATTCGCAGGTCGCGTGGCACTTTGCGCAGAAGAGCTTCTCGTATGGGATGTGGGTCACCTTGTACATGCCCCTCATATACCAGTACTTCATGCCCTTGGTTGTCGCGTGGAGGCTCTCGGCGAACCTCATCTGGCCTAGCCAGACGTGGCCCATCATCTCGACTGGCTTGTTGATTATGAGTTGTGCTGACGCCAGCAGCCCCGCCGCAGTCGCCACTGCCACGATGGCCGCTAGGATGGCTATCCTGCGGCTGAGCACCCTCCTCCACCGTGCATCGGGAACCGTCATAATAGATTAAATTTTATCGCTTGTTTCGAAATATTCGAATCATTAACACGCTTGTCAACGACGTGAAAGCCGCTGGAAGCGTTATAGTCTGGGAGTAGGGCCCCGCCAGCTAGGTGCACCGGGTATTGTCGCGGAGCAGGCGGACTGGATTGACCCGGTCGAGTGCCCCGCCTGCCTGGTTGTAGGTAGGGTGTTGGGGCTCCGGGAGGCCGGTGTAGAGGCCCGCGTCTACCCCGTCTTCCTGTCTCGCCTAGCCGCGCTGGTTGCGCGGGGCGGCCGGACGAGGGCGTTCGTCGAGAGCTATGCGCTTCTGGAGCTTCTGGCGGGTAGGAATCCGAGCGCGGAGAGGAAGGAGGCGCTCAACCGCGCTATGGTTGAGGCCCGCGGGCGTATCGTAGGGCTGCTGCTGGAGAGGCTTGGGGAGAGGGGTCCCGTGGGCCTCTTCGAGGTGGCGGCTGCCGCAAACGCGGTTGACGTCGAGATGCTGGGGTATAGGTTTGAGGGGAGCCTCCTGGAGGTTCTCGGGGAGGAGCCGGTCTATCACCGCGTCGAGCCCGGCGAGGTAGCCGGCGCGTTGAAGGGGGCTAGGGTTGCCTGGCTTCTCGACAACGCCGGGGAGGCTGTCGTGGACATCCTCGCCGCCAGCATCCTCGCGGAGAGGCTGGGGGCGCGTGTAACGCTATACGCGAGGAGCCTGGACTACGAGACAGACGTCACAGCAGCTGAGGCCGCCCGGCTCATAGCCGAGCTTGGCGTGGGCCTCGAGGTCAGGGGGTCTGGGGGCCGCTACCCCCCGCACCACCCCGAGTCCAGGACGCGCAGCGAGCTAGAAGAGTATGACGTGGTCGTGTTGAAGGGCATTGCGAACCTAGAGGCAGCGTTGGAGGCGCCGCTCGAGAAGCCCCTCACAATCTCCCTCCTGCGCGCAAAGTGCAGGCCGTTGGCGAGGCTGTTCGGCGTCGAGAAGGGCCGCCCTGTGGTCACCGTGCCCTCGAGGCTGCCGGTCAGACTGCGGGGCTAGACTAGTATCCCGGCGGCCGCCCCAGCCGGACCGGTGCATACCATGCCAGCCCTATGCCCTGCAGCCGAGAAGCTTGAGAAGCTGTTCATGAGGCTTATCGACGTTAGGGGCGAGAAGGCCGAGGTTATAGGCAAGGCCCGGGAGAGGCTTGAGACCCTCCTCTGTAGCCCACTGCCTGAGCCCGTTGAGCTAGAGCTGGAGCCCGTGGAGGCGATGCTCGAAGCCATGGATAAGGATGAGCTCCTGGAGTTCTCGCTCGCGTTGCTAAAGGCGCAGGGCCTCTACCTCGAAAGGGATAAGATACAGGTCGCGGTGGTCGACGCAGAGACCGTGTACGACGCGAGTATACAGAAGCATGTGCAGCAGTATACGCTACGCATCTACACCGGCGACCTGATAGTAGACCTCAACTTCGAGTACAAGATGGGGGAGGGGAGGTACACGATATGCTACGAGGTGTGGCAGAGGAACCCGCCGCCACAGTCACCGACACTCCTAAACAGCACCTGCAAGTAGGTACGCGACAGTGCCGTGAGGAGGGGTCACGGGACCGAGCCGAAAGAGGCTATGACGAGGCTGGTCCGGCCGGGGTTCCGAGCCCACCCCTCACAATCAACACCGATACCGGCGCGTTGGCGGCCAGCCATAGGGCGGTCGAGCCTATGAGCGTGTCCTCTCTCCCGGCGACCCCCTTGGCGCCGACGACTATCAGGGTGTAGCCCCTTCTCTCGGCATACGAGGCTATCACCGAAGCCGGGTTTTCGAAGCCCGTCATCATCCTCTCGACGACGACCTCCGCCTCGGGGGCCAGCCTCCTAGCATCCTCCACTATATCCTCCTCCGGCGCATCATCCGGCAGCACTATCAGGACTGTGAGCTTGGCGCCAAGGGCCTTCGACAGCCTCCTAGCCTCGAGGAGGGCCGCCTTCGAATAGGGGCTGCCGTCGTAGGCTGCGAGAATCGCGGGTTTCAAAACCTGGTCCCGGTGTGCGGCTGGAGGCTTCACGGTATAAAGGGGCTAGAGGAACTTCTTGAGCCCGAGCGTCTCATCCGTCACCCTGATGGTGTCCTCCGGCTTATCCGCTAGGCGTAGAGCAGCACGGATAGCGTCGATGTTCTCTGGGACGACTATAGACTCCTGGTGCACCGCCTGCATCCATATCACCTCGTCGCCGTTGACCGTTATACTCTCCCTCCATATGACGAGCTCCGGCACGTCGTAGCGCCTCCTACCCAGGTCCCTCGCAGCCTCGATGATATCCGCCGTCGACTTGAACCCGAGCGCCTCGTCGACGAGTATTATGCGTGGCGCCTCTTCGAAAGCCCTCTCAACCTCCTCCCTGGTCACGCTCCTCGCCAGCCTGGCGTAGACGACGTGGACGTGCATGAGCGTCGTCGGGACCACTACCGCCGCCGTTATGATGTCGAGGTCGGGGACCACCGTCTTCACGTCGAGGCCGTGGTGGCTCGGCAGCTTGGCCGGGTTCGGGACTATCGCGTTGACCGGCCCCCTCTTGACCTCCTTCGGGTCGGCCGCCCTCCTCACTATAGTCGCCCTCACGCTCCTAACACCAAACTCTCTGCGCAACGTGCATATCGCGCGCAGGAGGCCGGTCGTGTTGCACGAGACTACGCGGATGTACCTCTTGCCGAGGGCCTCGGTGTAGTTGCACAGTGTGGAGAACGAGACATCGGCTACGTCGGCATCCTCGCCACCCTGGAATATCGCCGGCTTCCCCTTCTCGACGTAGAGCTTCTTGTACTCGGCTCCCTTCCCGCCCGGAGTAGCGTCGACCACTATGTCCGCCTTCTCGACCATCTCCTCTATCGTGCCGGCGACCCTGATACCAGCCTTCTCGAAAGCCTCGACCTTATCGGCGGGGACGTATAGGTCGTAGCCGAGGACCTTGGTCGCGATGACAGCGGTATAGTCCGGCCTCGTCTTCGAGACGCCTATGAGCTGCATGTCGGGCTGCCTGGTTACAGCCTCGGCGACCCTCTTGCCGATGGTGCCGAAGCCATTGACGGCGACCTTCACGACGGTCATGTTCATCGCCACCCGTAGAACTTCGAGGCCGAGAGCTTAAGCGCTTCTATCCCGGGCAGGGGCTTGCCCGTCAGGTAGAGTAGCAGGGCGCCGCCGCCGCTGCTGATGTGGTAGCGCGCCTGGGGTATCCCCTCCTCCCTTATCACCCTCCTAGCCACGCTGGCCAGATGCCCTCCCCCGAATATCACGTAGGCGCCGGTCTTCAACGCGTGCTCAACGAGGGCCTCCGTCCCAGCCCTGAACCTCTCGTCCTCCATGAGGCCCATCGGGCCCCTCATGACTATCAGCTTGGCGCCCCTCATCTTCTCCTTGTACAGCGAGACAGTCTTCGGGCCTATGTCGCGGATGTAACCCTCTATCCTCGATCCCACATCGACGACCTCCACGCTGCCGTCGCTCTTCTCCACCTTGAAGTCTACCGGCGTCACGAGTACGTCTCCATACTCCTCTATGAGCCTCCTGGCCCTCTTCTCGACGAGCTCGTCGACGCCCGCAGAGCGGAGCACCTCCACGTTAGCCCCGCCTATGTCCACGCCGCGCACGTGCAGGAGGAGCATTGCGAGAAGACCGCCGGTCAGTATGTAGTCGGCCACCTTCCTCTCCAGGAGAGTCTCGACAATCTTAACCGAGTCTACGACCTTGCCGCCGCCGAGCACGAAGACCTTTGGGGCGACCTCGGGGTTGAATATCTTGCCGAGGGCCTCCATCTCCCTCTGCACGAGCCTGCCGGCAGCTGAGGGCAGGACTAGGGGGAAGCCTACTATGCTAGGCTGGCTGCGGTGTATCGCCGCGAAGGCGTCGTTCACGTAGCCGTCAAAGAGGGGCGACAGCTTCCTAACGAATATGGTCTTTGCGTGTTTCTCCGGGGGAGCCTCCATCACCTCCTCGGAGAGCAGCCTAGTGTTGTCGAGGAGTAGTACCGAGCCAGGCTCGAGCTCCTCTATGCTCCTCCTCGCAGCCGGCCCAATCACGTCGTCGATGTAGACGACGTCCTGCCCCAGGAGCTTCGAGAGTATATCCGCGTGCTTCTCCAGCGTCGTGAAGTCACTCGACCCTGGCTTACCCTGATGCGACATCAACACCAACGCCGCCCTCTTCTCGAGGAGCTCGCGCAAAGTCGGGATGTGGGCCTCTATCCTGGAATAGTCGATTATATCGCCGGTCTTCGGGTCGATAGGCGAGTTGAAGTCCACCCTCACGAGGAGCTTCCTACCCGAGAACCCCCCGAGGTACTTCTCAAGGTCCTCGAGGAGGGGGATGCGCTGGGTTACCAAGTAATCCCCCGTGTGACTCGCGATAGTAGGGCTGGAAAGATTAATCGGTATCCGTTGAACCGGCTTTCCTCAGCCTCAGGCCGAGAAGCTCTGACAGCTTCTCGGCTATCGCGAGAGCCTCTCTCCCGAAGAGTATCGTCTGGTAGCGGCCGCCTAGCTCGTATACACAGCTACACCCGCTCAGCGTCAGCCTCAACCTAGGCTTGTAGGACGCCTCTACAACGCTACACCCGCAGATGTGGAGCACTGCCTCGCGCGGGTCAAGCCTGGCCAGGTAGACTTCCGTGTAGGGCCTAAGCTCGCCCTCGACCGTAACCACGCCCCCACGTTCCACGACACGAGGCCTGTGTAGGACTGAGAGGGGTGCAGAGTACACTTCGAACTCCACTCCCTTCACGCTCTCCTCCACGGGCTGGGCTGTCGCGAGGCGGACGCTTGCAGCGAAGAGGGCGGCTGTCGCCGCTGCGACGACATCGGTGTCGCAGACCACTGGTATCGAGTCGGATTCCAGGAGGAGGCTTGCAGCGAGGTGACCGTCGTCACCCAGCCTCTCAGAGACCTCCCTGCAGTTCAACGCTATCGCGGATGAGCGGTTGTCAAGCGCAAGCTTCTCAAGGACGAAGGATAGGGTGAGAGCCTTATCCACCTCGCCTTCAACCTCAACGCCTCTCGCCTTCAGCATCTCCCTGAGCCTAGACGCCTCCCCGGCAGCCAGGCTCTCCTCGAACCTAGAGACTAGGTCGTTGAGGTCGAGCTGGAGTATCATGAGGTCTAGTAGGCGGCGTAGCTCGGAGAGGGGGAGTTGGGGCGAGGCTAGCCAGCTTGGGATGCCGCCTATCACGAGGAGCGACGAGCCGTATATCCTTGAGAGTGTCGCTACAAGCTCCATGTAGGCTGTGAGCTGCTCCTCTCCACTCGGGTACGGCAGAGGCCTAGCCACGGGTACGCCCTGCGAGCGCAACGCGCTGTAGGCGTCTACAGCCTCCGCGAGCGCCCCGCTCCCCTCGACAAACGCTATTATGACTGGTCTCTCGCTGCTGACGCCTATATCGTAGACTAGCCTCGCAGTCCTCCTGGACGCGACTACCACGAGTACACTACTATAGTATCTCGACTCGGTGCCCACCATCTCCGCCTCTGAGAGGCTCGTGACTATAGACCCGGAGACCCTGGAGGAGAGAGCAACCCTACCAGCATACTTCGAGGCTATCCTCGATAGGATGTTTGACGCCCTCCTACGCGCCTCTGCGTCAAGAGGGTCTACGGCCGCGACGGCCAGAACCTCGGGCACTATCAGCTACCCCCCGATACACGGCTTCGCCAGAGGTTATAGGGGTGTGAGGATTGACGCCCCCGCGGGGATGACGAGATACCCCGGGATCGAGCTGAAAGGCTAATGACGAGGTGGTCCTCTGCCGACCCCCTGGTGCCTTCCCATGGCGTCAGTCCCTTTGGCCGTCCCTAGACGTGTCCTCGAAGAGTGGCTCTTCGAGGACATTGGGCGGGGGGACATTACGACCAGGCTGCTTGGCATAGAGGATGTTGAGGGGCGAGCCGAGCTCTACGTGAGGGAGGAGTGCGTCGTAGCCTGCAGCGAGGAGGCTGCAGAGGTGTATCGTCTTGCGGGGGCGGAGGCGCGCGTGCTGCGGGCCTCGGGTAGCCTCGTGGGCCCGGGCGAGGTTATAGTCGAGGCTGTTGGGCCTGCTGGCGCCCTCCACGCCGCGTGGAGGGTTGCACAGACCCTCCTCGCGGTCTGCAGCGGCGTGGCGACGAAGACGAGGAGGATGGTGGAGAGGGCTAGGAGGGTGAATCCGCGTATAGCCATACTCTCTACGAGGAAGGCTCCGCCGGGGCTCCGCGCCGTCCTCCACAAGGCTGTCATCGCCGGGGGAGGGTTGCCCCACCGGGCCGGGTTGGACGACTCGGTGCTAGTCTTCGACAACCACCTCGTGTTCCTCGAGGGCGGCTTGAAGGAGGCTGTCGAGAGGCTATCGAAGGGCGTCGGCGTCGCACGCAACTGGGGCGTCGAGGTTAGGAGCCTCGAGGATGCACTGCTAGCCGCACGCGCCGGAGCCGATTTCATCCAGTTTGAGAAAGTGCCGCCACACGTGCTCAGCAGATATGTCGAGGTGTTGAGGAGGGAGGCTCCAGGTGTCCGAATCGGAGCGGCAGGAGGCATAGACGAGCATAACCTGGAGGAGTATGCTGCAACAGGGGTAGACTTCATAGTGACTAGTGCGGTCTACCACGCTAAGCCTATCGACGTGGGCACGAGGATGTCGAGGCTCGGTGGAGGGCGTTGAAGCCCCCCGCGCCTAGACTCGAGGGCGTCGAGCTGGCCGCGGCGGTGGCGTCTAGCCTCCAGAGGCGTGGTTTCTACGCAGCCCGCCACTCTACAAGCATCCTCGTGATGAGGGATGAGCGTATAGTTGCGAGCATCCACGTATATGGCCGCAAGTGTATACTGAGGCCGTACAAGCCCTACGCCGACGTCAACCGGGATGCATTGAGGGAGGTTGAAACCGTGCTTAGAGAGCTGTGCGGCGGGAGGTAGGCTCAGTGCTTTGGCCCCTCTTCACCGCCGCTCTCAGTACCCCCCGCAGTATGCTAGATGCGGGGTACTACATCATCGCCGAGGTCTTAGGGTAGAGGCTGGGTTTATTCATAGCGGTTTGGTTGGACGCGTGGAATAGGGTGGAGTGTTGGCGAAGAAGCCGAGGAGGAGCGGCGACGAGGGAAAGAAGGTGAAGTTCCTTGGTCGGCACCTGATGGTTAAGGGCGAGTATGTGAAGGATATACTCTCGGGTAGGAAGAGGGCAACTATACGGCTGGGCATAGTCAAGCTGAAGCACAACGAGCTCATCGTGCACGGGGGTGGCAGGCCTGTCGCAAAGATACGGGTTACCAACGTTAGGTACAAGCGTGTATCAGAGCTGACCGACGAGGATGCCGCGATAGACGGTTTCGCGAGCAAAGAGGAGCTTCTAGAGGCTCTCCGTAGGGCCTACGGTGAGGTCAAGCCAGACGACTACGTGACTATCATCGAGTTTGAGGTTGTACAGAGGCTGGACCAGCTGCCCGTCCAGGACCCCTACATGGGCCTCGAGCCGGCAGACATAGCGAGGCTCGCCCTCCGCTACCTCCAGGAGGAGTTTAACGAGGAGGAGCGTAGGATTCTCCTCGAGCTCACCCGCACTAATAGCATCAGGGCTGTGGCCTTCAGGCTATACCGTGACTTGGGGAAGAGGTGGAGGGTTAGGAGGGTGTTGCGTAGGGCGCTCCGGATGCTGGTTGAGAGGGGATACCTCCGCGTCAAGAGTGTCGCTAATCAGGGCGAGTTGGAAAACGGATAAGGGTTGAGGTGTACGCGTTAAACGGGCGTAGAAGCATGACTAAGTGGGTTCTAAGGTGCACGAGGTGCGGGAGGACCTGGATACTAGAGGTTAGCTTCGACCTAGCGTCCATGGGCAGAATATACCACTACTGCCCATACTGCAGACGGAACACGTTCCACGAGGTTGTCAAGAGGATAGAGGAGGATGAAGAGGAGGCTCAGCAAGGAGAATACTCGTCACTCGCGCAGCGTCGGCAGACCGTCGTATCATCATAGCCTCCGCGGTTGTGATGACACGGGGTAGGCTGATTAACTGTGATGACACCTGTCTCAGCTGAACCCCTCCTCCCCGAGCTTCAGTAGCCTCTCCGCATCCTCTATGATAGCCCTGGGGCTACTCGTCCCTATGATGTCGGCGCCTAGCCAGACCATGAGGCTCGCGGTGTAAGCATCGCGGATTCCTCCTGCAGCCTTCACGCCTAGTCCGCGCGGCTTTGCTATCGATGCAGCCAGCTTAACCTCCGAGGGCAACACCCCCCGGCCGAACCACCCAGTGTTCATCTTGATATAGTCTGGTCGTTTCTCGGGCTCGAGCGACACTATAGCCTCTATAAGTTGTCGAAGCTGGCTGAAAGACAGGAGGCTAGACTCTATTATCGCCTTGCTCTTCGCACCCGTAGCCTTCGCTATAGCTGAGAGCGCCTTAACCTCGTTTAAGACGTAGTCGCGTCTCCCGGCCAGCCATTGCCATACGTTGACGACGAACTCTACCTCGTCGGCGCCGTGGGTTAGCGCTTGCTCGGTCGCCTTTATCTTAGCCTCGATGTGGGACGCTCCATTCGGAAAGTCGACTACAACCGAGATTTTCGCCTTGCGTGTCGCGCCCTCTATCCACGTGAGCATCGTGTAGTAGGTTGTGATTGCCCGGAGGTTGAGCCTCTCGGCTTCTTCAACGGCCTTTTCGAGTGCCTCGGGGGTGGGGCTGCGTAGGAGCGCATAGTCTATCCTTTTCGCGAGCTCTATGGGTGCAAGGAGCTTCAATCTATGAAGTCCCCGGTCTCTATCTTCTCCGGGATGTACTTATCAGCTAGGAACTTGAGACCCTTGCTCGCCACAGCCTCTATCTCGAGCTTGCTCTTCTTCTGCAGGAATATCTCTATCTCCTTCCTCCACTTCCTCGTCTGGAACCACTTGTAGTTGTAGAGCTCCTCCGCCCTCTTGATGTCGGCGTCCTTCGCCTTGATTATGAAGCGTTTCCTTTCCGCCTCGCTGAGATACGGTTTCTTGCCTGTCTCCGGGTCGCCGAAGATGTCGGTCATGCTTACGCCCAGGAACTTGGCCTTGGGTGTTGCGAGCCTCTCACTCTCGTATGATAGGGTTATCGAGCCTATCTTGAAGACACTGTAGATGTACCATCCGTAGGGGTCTGCGTCGGTCAGCACGTAGACGGGTAGTCCCAGCTCCTCGTTGAGCCTCCTTACGAACCTCCTTGTAGCCCTGTCGGGCTGCCCGGCGCTAGTCACGAGTATAGCCCTGTACCTCCTCCAGAAGCCGTAGCGGTGTAGCTGCTGGAAGACTGCGTCCTTCTCCACGACGAGCACGAAGTCTGCGTCAACATCGATGAACTCGATTAGGTCTGGCGTCGGCTCAATCGCCCAGGCTCCGTGACCCATCTTGCTGAGGTCTATGACGTCGTTGCCGCTCCTTATCCTCATGTTGCCGACCACCTTGCCCTTCTCCTTGCTGAGTATGAGCATCTCCTCTCGCAGCATACCGGTGAATACTTCGATGTCGCGGAGGACCGCGTCTGACTCCTTCTGCTCGTCCCAGGTGTTCTCCTCGCGCCGCCTACCCTTATCGTCCACAAAGACTATCGTGTGTTTGCCGCGATAGTAGAGGTCACGGATTGTCGGATACTCGTTGTTGACCAGCGCCTCGTATATTATCTTAGCCATTAGCATTGTCTGCATGAACTTCTTCGCCTCGTGTAGGTTGAAGAGGCTCCTGCGGAGCTTCTCAGGGCCAAGGAGGAGCAGCTTCCTCTTCTCATCGTATATCGTGTTGGCCAGCGTCCTCTTCGGGAGTATTAGCGTCGGGTTCTCGCCCCTCTGGAGCTGCTCTAGTAGAGCCTTGAAACGCTCTCTAAACGCCTGTATCGCCTTCCTCCTCGCCTCAACGTCAACCTTGTCTACGAATGGCGGCTTGGACATGGTGGAGTGTCACCCGCCTCTACTCTATCTTAATCTTCGATAGGTTTTTAACCTGCTCCTCAAGGATTTTGAGCTCCTTGCCCTGAACCCTCCTCCTAAGAGCGTTTATCAGCAGCTTTTGCACCTCCTCTACGGAGACGCCGTTGCCGCCGAGTATTGTCGCTATGCTGTCTGCAACCTCAGGGATGTAGCGGAGGAACGTCGATATCTTCTCCCTTATCTCCTCCTCCTTCCTCTTCTCCTGGAGGTATCGGCGCAGCCTACGCGCCGCCTCCTGGAGGGCCAGGTGGAGCTCCTCCTTGATCTCCTCCTTCTCTGCTACAGCCTCCTTGCTTCCAACCTTCCATGGTATCTTCGTGCTACAGATGTGTGTTAGGACTACTAGGGGCGCCGGGAACTTGACCCCGTAGTTCTGCCAGTTGAACTCCTCTACGACCTTCCATGCTACATCGGACTTCTCGTCGTATATGAGTGGGATGCGGTTGGCGTAGCGGAGGAGCTGTGGGGTCTCGGTAGGCTCTATCGCGCCGCCGTACGCTATCCCGACCTCCACTATGAATGGGTGGCCCCCGCTGTGCATCCTAGGCTTCCTGGTCACGGCGGTGACGAACTCGGGCTTGAGTATCGCCCGGAGACCCTCCTCTATCAGCTTGGCTCCTATGGGTGCTAGGGCTTCTGCGCTCGGCGCGGGGAACCTGTAGCTGCGTAGCGCTCTGTATAGCCTCTCGACCTCCTCGTCGGTGAGCTGTTTAGGATTCTTATTCGGGTCTATGCCTGCCTTGCGCAACACGTTCATTGCGCTTTTCTCGCCGACGCGCTGGAACGTTGTTATCAGGAAGTCTTTGATTGTCGGCGCTGTGGTCTGCTTTAGCATCATCTGGAGCTCTCCCTTCTCGATGCTGGCGGGGTGCGGTTTGACCTCCTTAGGGGGTCTCGGCATCTCGTCTACTATGCGCGGATAGTGGTGGATCTTGCCGTCCGGGTCTATGAAGAGTATGTCCGCGTATGGCGTTACAATGGCGAGCATCTTGAAGTACTTGAGCACCCTGCTCCGTATGTAGGGCCAGTTGCACCTTATCCGGGCTCTAATCCTAGTACCATGCCAGTCTAGGTCTAGCTTCCAGCTGCCCAGGGCGTAGATTGCTGGCTCGTTGCTTGAAAGGTCTATCGAGAACTTGACGTAGTACATGCGCGTCGAGTCTATCGGAGAGCTATAGGCTTCTACTGGAGACCCAGTAGTGCTAAGCGCGTAGACCGTTACCGCTTTTGCACCTAGGCCGAACTGGCCCCTCGACTGTTTGATCTTGAACTTTGATGTCACCAGGGGCTTGCCTAGCGCCTCAGCCATCTTCTGCGGCGGTATGCCGATGCCATTATCCTCAACGGTGACCGTGCAGATGCTCTTATCCTTCGGGTCCGTCTCGACTATCACCGTTATGTCGGGTAGTATGCCGTAAAGGTCGGTCGCATCGAGGGCGTTCTCGACGTACTCTCTTATCGTCTGGTAGAGGGCTCTAGCCGGGTTCTCGAAGCCCCACAGCTGCTTCTCGCGGTAGAGGAACTCGGCTACCGTAATCTGGCGAAGCTCGTGCCTCGCAGTCTGCCTATCCCTCGTTGGAGGTATCCTGCACCACCTCCGCTACAACCGGCACCATAAGACCTTTATATCAGGGTCCGTCGCGGCTTATTTCCGTTAACCCATCCCAAGAGCGACTAGACCGCATTCACCCTTAGGCTGATTGGTCTGGGAGCATGCGGGTACGCGGCCTCTCCCCGATACTATCCACGATGATACTACTATCCGCGGCGCTGATTGCAGGCCTGCTGCTCTACACGTACTTCACCAACACGATGAAGGGCATGACGAGCGCACCCAACATTGCGATAGTGCAGGCGTCGTACTACCCGAGCGTCGACCTGCTATACCTTAAGGTCAGGAACTACGGCGGCGCCCCTATCGACGTGAACGGCTCGAGCGTGAAGATAGTCGCGGGTAAGACGAGCTGCACCTGCACCGTGACCTGCACCGGGCAGGCTATGCTAAGGCCATACCAGTCTATCACCTTCGAGATATACCCGACGCAGGGCAATGGCACCGTCAGCATACCGGGGTGCACAGTGAGCTGCACCAATGGCGCTGCATGCGCCGATGCCCTGGTGCAGGGCAGCGGCTACGCGATCTACAACTACGTGTATGCGGGTGGCGAGCAGTCGACGCAGCCTGTGAGCATCACGCTAGGGTGATTGCCGTGAAGCCGTGGAAGAGGGAGACTCTGCCCGAACAGATTTTTGTAAAGAGCGTCTCCTGCAGCCTCTCCTGTGACACTCTGAGAGCCTATAGCATAGGACTCGCCAAGGTCCGCATTCTAGACTGCAACGGGCGACTTGTATACTGTGTCGACGAGCCTCCCCTGAGCAACGACGATGTAAAGATAGTCGTTGCTCTGGCTAGGAGGCTGGCCATCACCGGGGAGCGGAGCATACCCACCGACCCAGAAGGCCTCCGCAAACTATCCTCCAGCGTCGGCGTTGCATACCCGCTGCTTGCGAGGAAGGCGCCCCAGCTCAAGTATCACGTGGAGAAGGTGTTGAGCGGTTATGGCCCCCTCTACCCGCTCATGAGGGACCCTGAGGTCGAGGAGATAGCCGTTGACGGGCCTGGGAGGAGCGTCAGCGTAGTCCATAGGCGTTTCGAGATAGGATGGATGGATACTAACATAGTACTAGACCAGGATGAGCTCGACATGCTCGTGATGTACCTGGGTAGGAAGATAGGGAGGCCCCTCAGCATAGCACACCCATACGCCGAAGGATTGACACCGGAGGGTCACAGGATAGCACTGACGTTCTCCAAGGAGGTCAGCAGGATTGGGAGCAGCATCGTCGTTAGGAAGCATTTCGAGAAGCCGCTCTCAGCCATACAGCTTATAGAGGATGGCGTAGCGTCTGAGGCGATAATCGCATACCTATGGATGCTGGTGGACCATGGACGCTCGGTGCTAATAGCCGGTCCGACCGCGTCCGGCAAGACGACGCTCCTGCAGGCCATACTGGGTCTCATACCCAGCATCAAGAGGATAGTGACTATAGAGGATACGCCCGAGCTCAACCTCTTCAACCGTCCACACTGGGATAGCCTCGTGGCTAGACACAGCTACTCTAAGGACGTGGAGGACGTGACCCTCGAGAAGCTTGCGAGGTTCGCGTTGAGGAGGAGGCCGGATATACTGGTGATAGGCGAGATTAGGGGGCCCGAGGCCCTCGTGTTCCTCCAGGCGGCTGCAACGGGCCACGCGGCACTAGCAACGTTTCACGCTGATAGCGCCCATTCAACCATAGACCGTCTAAAGTCTCTCGGAGTGCCGCAGTACCTGCTGGAGGCTTTGGACGCGATTGTCGTCGTTAAGAGGGTTAGGATAGGGTACCGGATAGCCAGGCGTGTAGTTGAAGTCGTCGAGGTCGATGGGGGCCTGCACACTATAGCCAGGTGGACAGCCTCCAGGGATATCCACGAGCCTCTAGACCCAGGCGTCATTGCCGGCGAGTCGCGGGTGTTTAGGAGGATAGCCGATGCTCTTGGCGTCGACCGGGCCGGGGTCGTGGAGGATTATACCGCTAGAGTCTCTATGCTGAGACGCCTCCGCGAGCAGGGTGTATATGAGTTTATGGATGTGTTTAGGCGCATCGACTCCTGGTTCGCCGCGAACACTAGGGAGCTTTATGCCAAGCTTACTGAGGCTGCTGGTAGCGGAGGATGACATCATTCCTCTTCTTTTAGGCCTCGCGGCTGTAAATGGAGACCTACGCCTCTACACGGAGTACGTGGCTAGGCTTTGCAGGGAGGGCGGGGGAGGCGCGAAGAGGGCAGCCTGCCGCTACCTCTCACATCTCGCCACGGTAAAGGAGCCTCTAACGGCCCTCGAGAAGCTGGCCGAGGAGCTCGGCGGCTCCACCCTCCTTCGCGACGTTGTACGCGCCCTTAGGCTTGGTATCGAGCCGGAGCAGATATCGGAGAAGATAGTATCAGCTATAATCGCTAAGCTAGAGTCGCGCGCAAACACCATAGACGATGTTGTCAGGGCTGTGTTAGAGGTGCTCGCGCTAACATCCACAATACTATCCTTCGCGGTCATGATGAGCGCTTTTGTATCAGGCTCCATGCTCATCGGCAGCATGATGCCCATCGTACTAACCTTGTTGACGCTGGTAGCCGGCGTAGCAGCACCGAGCATAATGAAGCTGGCTGCACCCAGGGTGCCATGGTGGCTGGCCGCTGCGACGCTCCTAGGCATGGGCATGGCAGGCTACGCGCTATACGCGAGGAGCCTATACCTCGCCTTGGCTTCAATCCCCCTCTCGCTCCTATCCCTACTCTACACTAGGAGCTGGTGGAGGGAGAACAGGCTGATAGCGTCACTGGCTGTCAGGATAGCAGAGAGCATGCAGTTCGGCTACCTCGGGCGCATAGGAGGAGAAGACGTAACTGTGACATACGATGTACTCGTCGGCGCCAAGAGCAGGGTGAAGAGCAGCCTCTCAATGCTACTCATAGACATGTTGCGCCTCCTGCCACAGGAGGGTAGCCAGACTGCTGCGAGACTCCTACGGAGCTTCGCCGAGTTCGCCTCAAGATACATAGAGCTGGCCAAGAGCAGCCTCGTTAAAAGCATAGTCTACGAGCTTATAGTGGCGCTTTCGATGCCGCTGTTGACACTACTATCGGGATACGTCCTTAACGCTATAAGCTCGCAGGCGGTTACAGCCCCCCTACCCCTCGTGAACACCATCGTAGCCAGAAACGCTGCCACACTCGCCACGCTCATGAATCTCCCTGCAATCGCCTACACCCTGGTAGCCTCGAAGATAGGGAGGGGTACGCCGCTACTACCTCTCTTCTACCCCCTGCCAGCCCTGCTAGCCCTCCTTCCCCTCAACCCTCTTCCTCTTAGACTCTAACATCCTCGGTATGCTCACCTCGAAGGGTCTAACCGCTATACCCTCCTCTGTTATAATGGCCGTCACTAGCTCTGGAGGGGTCACGTCAAACGCAGGATTGTACACCTTGACCTCGGGCACTGTTATAACGAGCTTGCCTAGCACCGTCCTGACCTCATCCGGGCTCCTCTCCTCTATCGGTATGCCCGGGCCGCGTAGATTCGGGTCTATAGTCGAGGTGGGCGCAACAACGTAGAATGGTATGCCGTGACGGTGAGCCACGACGGCTATCGTGTACGTCCCTATCTTGTTGGCTACGTATCCGTCGACGGTTATCCTATCTGCGCCGACAAACACCTTATCCACCAGGCCCTTGCTCATCACGTAACCTACCATATTGTCGGTGATGAGCGTCACGTCGATACCCTCTTTGACAAGCTCCCAGACGGTTAGACGAGCACCCTGAAGCAGCGGCCGAGTCTCAGTAGCTATCACGTGAACCTCCTTCCCCTCTTCCACAGCCGCCCTTATGACGCCAAGCGCCGTGCCATACCCTGCTGTCGCCAACGCACCCGTATTACAGTGCGTCAGTATCCTATCGCCATCCTGGACGAGCTTCGCGCCTATACGCCCCATCGCCATGTTAGCCTCTATATCCTCCAGCATGATCTTCTTCGCCTCTAGCACGACAGCATCCTTAACCTCAGACGGGCTCGAGGCTGATCTCGCAGCCTCGCGTGCAGCCCTTAACACACGGTCAATCGCCCAGAAGAGGTTGTAGGCTGTAGGCCTCGTGTCGCGTAGAACCTCTGCCGCCTTCTCAAGCTCCGCTAGAAGCTCCTCGACAGTACTAGCACGGGAATGGTAGGCTGCAAGCGCCATGCCGAAAGCAGCTGCAACACCTATTGCCGGCGCGCCGCGTATCTCCATGTCGCGTATGGCCTGTGCAAGCCTCCTATAGTCTCTCGTCTCGCGGTAAACCTCCTCCCAGGGGATGAGACGGACGTCAAGCCACCTTACCCGTCCATCTTCGAGCCACTCTATCGGGCGTATCTTGAGCCTAGATTTCAGCTCCTCAAGCCTCTTATCAACATCCAAAAACGGCTTCACCGTGGTGCCTGCTAGGAGAGAGGGTAATGAGCTGCAAGCCCGTAGTAGAGCTTGACGAGGCGACACTTAGAGGTAGGCCCGTTGGGTGCAGAGAGCTTGTCGCGAAGGAGCTTGTGCTTATACCGGAGGATAGGCCTATACACCCGGTAGAAGCGGCCCACCTCCTGTACCGCGGAACCGCCGAGGTAAGGCTAGGCCCCCGGAGGCTAAACTTCGAGCAGCTAATCTCGCTATACGCGAAGCGGAATCCCCTCGCACTCGCATACTACGAGGTATACCTCGAGCTTAGGAGGAGAGGCCGCCTCCCGATACCAGGCCCCCGCGAGAACACACTGATACTCATAAGGTCGAGGAGGAACCCGAAGCAGACGCACTACATCCTCGTCCTCGAGGAGGGTAGACCGGTACGCGTCTCGCAACTCGCAATGTTCGTGGAAGAGGCGCGGAAGAGGAACCTCGAGCCAGTGTTAGCGATAGTCGACCGGTACGGCGATGTAACCTTCTATACACCCATGGTGTTCCATCCCGCAGCGAAGCCCGTCAAGGAGGCGGTGGAGGAGAGCCTTGAAGCCACGGGTTAACCTGGACCCTCTCAGGGGCTTCCGCGACATACTGCCCCCGGACTCCGAGGAGCTGACAAGCCTAGCCTACATCTTCAGGAGGCTTGCAAGGAGAAGGGGGTACCGCGAGGCCATACCCCCTACGCTCGAGCGCTTCGAGCTCTTCGCGTTGAAATCGGGCGAGGAGATAAGGAGGAGCATGTACGTCTTCCGCGATAAGGCTGGACGCGAGGTCGCAATGAGACCTGAGGCCACCGCGAGCATAGCAAGGATATACCTTAAGCATCTACGCGCCCAGCCTAAACCAATACGCCTCTACTACGTCATCAACTGCTTCCGCTACGAGGAGCCCCAGTACGCGAGGTATAGGGAGTTCTTCCAGGCCGGCGTCGAGCTGATAGGGGAGAAGGCGCCCGTCGGCGACGTTGAGGTCGCAACGCTGCTCTACGACTATTACCGCGAGATAGGCTTCGAGCGCCACATAGAGATAGTCGCGGGGAGCACGGGCGTCTACCGCGCCCTCTTCTCGAGATACAACGTGCCCGAGGAGCTACAGGACCATATACTACACCTCATGGACAAAAAGGAGTATGAGGCAGCCCTCTCGAAGCTCAGGGAGGTTAGCGGGGAGCTTGCAGACATAGCCTCAAGGCTCTGGAGCATAGGGAGCATCGACACCGAAGCCTCCTACCGGGAGGCCTACAGCCTCCTCAGGGTGGCCTCCGAGGAGGCGGCAAGACACCTCGAGGAGCTCCGCTTCTTCGCCCGCGTTCTAGCCGAGCAGGGCGCCAGGATTAGGACCGACCTTAGCTTTGCACGCGGCCTCGCCTACTACACCGGGATAATCTTCGAGGTCAAGGTGCCCGGGTTCCCCGTGAGCATCGCGGGCGGCGGGAGGTACGATACGCTCATCGGGCTCTATGGAGGCGAGGATATGCCGGCCACCGGCTTCGCCATAGGCCTAGACCGTACCCTCATAGCGTTGAAGGATGCTGGACTAGAGCCGCCTTTAATCGAGAAGCCCTCTCCGAAGGTCGCCGTCGTCTACCTCGACCGCGACGTAGTCTCTTACGCGTTGAGGGTCCAGAGGCTGCTCTCGTCATGGGGCTTCGAGGCGAGCCTCCACGGCGAGAGGAAGCTGGGGAGGCTGCTGCCGCGGCTCGCCGAGGAGGGCTACCGTTACGCGGTCATCGTTGGGAGGAGGGAGGCTGAGGAGGGCAAGGTGTCGCTGAGGGACCTTGCCGCGAGGAGGCAGGTGACTGTGAGCCTGGATAGGCTCCCCTTGGAGCTCCAGTAGGGAGGCCTCCCCTCCGCGGGAAACCTCTTAAGACTATACCGGCTCCAAGCCCTCCTCATGGGCGTCGATTATGCCGAGCATACCGCTTGAGAGAGTATCCGAGTACGAGTGGAGGATACCGAAAGGCGCGAAGCCCTGCATGAGGGTACCGGCCGTCATCTTCGCCGACGAGTATCTACTGAAGAAGATGCAGCAGGACCTCACCCTAGTCCAGGCGGCTAACGTCGCCTGCCTCCCAGGCATACAGGTCGCAAGCTACGTGATGCCGGACGGCCACCAGGGCTACGGGTTCCCGATCGGCGGCGTGGCCGGCATGGCTATCGATGAGGATGGCGTGATAAGCCCGGGCGGCGTAGGCTACGACATCAACTGCGGCGTCCGCCTGATAAGAACCAACCTCGACTATCAGGATGTGAAGCCTAAGCTCAAGGAGCTTGTCCAGGAGCTGTTCCGCAACGTGCCAAGCGGGCTCGGCAGGAGCGGCAAGGTAAGGCTGAGCATCCAGGAGCTGAACAAGGTGCTCGACGAGGGCGTCATGTGGGCTGTGAGCAGGGGCTACGGGTGGGCCGACGACCCGGAGCACATAGAGGAGAGGGGCAGCTGGCAGCTGGCAGACTCCTCGAAGGTGAGCATGAGGGCTAAGCAGAGGGGCGCGCCGCAGCTGGGCACCCTCGGCAGCGGCAACCACTTCCTAGAGGTGCAGGTGGTCGACGAGATATACGACCCGAAGGTCGCGAAGGTGCTCGGCATCGACCACCCCGGCCAGGTCATGGTGATGGTTCACACGGGCAGCAGGGGCCTCGGCCACCAGGTCGCCAGCGACTACCTCATGATAATGGAGAGGGCTATGAGGAAGTATGGCATCCGGCCGCCGGATAGGGAGCTAGCCAGCGTACCCTTCTCGAGCAAGGAGGCGCAGGACTACCTCAAGGCTATGGCCGCGGCTGCGAACTACGCGTGGACCAATAGGCAGCTGATAACCCACTGGGTGAGGGAGAGCTTCCGTACAGTCTTCCACACCGACCCGGACAAGCTAGACATGCACATAATCTACGACGTGGCTCATAACATCGCAAAGATAGAGGAGCACGAGGTCGACGGCAAGAGGAAGAAGCTGGTCGTCCACCGCAAGGGCGCCACCAGGGCATTCCCGCCGGGCCACCCCGAGATACCCAAGGACCACCGCGAGATCGGCCAGGTGGTGCTGATACCCGGCAGCATGGGCACCCCGAGCTTCGTGATGGTCGGGATACCGGAGGGCAAGCGCACCTGGTACTCGGCTCCACACGGCTCCGGCCGCTGGATGAGCCGCGAGGCCGCAGTGAGGACCTATAGGCCGCAGAAGGTCGTCGAGGACCTAGCCAGGCAGGGCGTGATAGTCATGGCTGCAAACAGGAGGGTTATCGCCGAGGAGGCGCCAGGCGCCTACAAGCCCAGCGAGCGCGTAGTCCGCGTGGCGCACGCGGTGAAGATAGCGAAGCTGGTCGCAAAGCTGCGCCCAATAGGCGTCGTAAAGGGCTAAACCCCGCCCATCTGCTTTCTAAACGCCCGCCTGGGGGCATCTTCTCCACGCGGACGGCTTTTCAAGAGACGCTTGCGGTTCGGGGAGGGTGATTAGCCTCCATATGCTACGTTCTCCTCCAGCCGGGAGGGTGTAGTAGACGTTGACCGAGGTTGTCGGCGATGTGGAGAGACTCTCGAAGAAGGATATCGAGGAGATAGCGAGGCGCGTGGTTAGAAACTTGGGCGAGTATATACCGGCGAGCTTCCAGAGGCTCCTGAGGAAGCTAGGGAAGGCTGTAGAGGCCGGCATACGCGCCAATCACCGCAGGATGCTCGTGATCAGCGGTGAGGACCCCGTCCTGGTAGGCGCGTTGGCCGCTAGAGCCCTCCTCTTCTACGAGCGCGTCTATAGGCGTGTGAGGGGCCGCGAGGAGATAACGGTGCTCCACGTATTCCACGACGAGTTCAACGACGCCAAGCTCCGCAAGGAGATTGTGAAGAGGGCTTTGAAGGAGAGGAGTGCCATGAGCACACCGAGGATAGCAAGGTATGAGGAGAGCGAGCAGTACCTCGGCACAACCTTCAAGGCCCTCGTGCTAGACCTGGTCAACGACCTGAAACCCAACGATGTAGGCAGGCTTATCGGCGTCGTCGAAGGCGGAGGCCTCATCGTGCTCATGGTCCCACCGTGGGAGAAGTGGGACACTTGGATGACGATATTCAAGAGGAACCTAGTTATACCCGGGTTCCCCGAGCCGAGGCACATCTTCATCTCGTGGTTTAAGAGGAAGCTTATGAAGCACCATGGCATCTTCATATACGATGCTGATAACAGGCAGGTGTTGAAGATAGACCTAGAGTCTACCAAGCCGCCCAAGGAGGCGTATGAGAGGAGGATAAGGTTCCCTAGGAAGACGAGGCTGCCGCCAGAGCTCTACAAGCTGGCTTTGACGCAGGACCAGGTTAACGTGATACACCTTGTGGAGAAGCATCTTGTCGACAAGCCGAAGGGTAGGAGGAAGAAGGTGCTCGTGATAACGGCGGACCGTGGTAGGGGCAAGTCGTGCGCCGTCGGCATAGGGCTGGTCGGAGTTGCGTACCTGATACGCAAGCTCAAGGGCAGGAGGCGCACTAGGATACTGGTCACCGCCCCGAGCCTATCGAACGTACAATCGTTCTTCCAGCTCGCCCTGAAGGCTGCGGAGGTGTTGAAGCTCAAGCCCAGGGTGGTCAAGAGGCATGGCATGATACTCGAGCTTCACGGGGAGGGGTTTAGCATCGAGTACTGGGAGCCGATGTACATACCGAGGATGAAGGCCGATATCGTTGCCGTCGACGAGGCGAGCGGTATACACGTTCCACTGCTCCACGCGATATGGAGGGCGCACAAGAGGCTCGTATTCGCCACCACAATACACGGGTATGAGGGGGCGGGCCGCGGCTTCTCAGTACGCTTCATGTCGGCTATCCGCAGCGACCCGAACACCGAGCTTGTCACCTACGAGATGCACGAGCCCATTCGCTACGCCAAGAACGACCCTATAGAGAAGTGGCTTTTCGACGCACTGCTGCTCGACGCCGAGCCTGCTGAGCTCGACGAGGAGGATATCAGGGCTATCGAGGAGGGTAGGCTGACCTACCTCAAGCTAGACCCGGAGTGGCTGTTCAGCGAGGAGGGCGAGAAGACGCTACGCCAGCTCTTCGGCATCTACGTCCTAGCCCATTACCGCAACGAGCCCGACGACCTCGCCATACTGGCGGATGCGCCTCACCACCTTATACGCGCGATGGCAACGCCCAGCGGGAAGATAGTGTGCGCCGTGCAGATAGCCCAGGAGGGTGGGCTGGACGACGAGCTGATAGAGGACCTGCTGCGCGGCGGGAAGATAGCTGGCAACATCATACCCGACCGTTTCCTGAAACACCTCCGCCTATGGGAGTTTGGCAAGAAGAGGGGCTGGAGGATTGTCAGGATAGCGACTCACCCCGAGGTGCAGGGCAGGGGGATAGGCTCGAGGATGCTGGAGGAGATATACAACGAGGCTAGGGAGAGGGGGCTCGACTGGGTTGGCAGCGGCTTCGGTGTGAACGAGAGGCTTCTCCGCTTCTGGTTGAAGAACGGGTTTATCCCGGTGCACATGTCTCCTGATAGGAACCCCGTCAGCGGCGAGTATACGACGCTGGTCCTCAAGCCGATAGCGGAGGATGTGGCCAAGATGGTCAGGGTTGCTAACAGGGAGTTCCGCAGGAAGCTCCTCGAGAGCCTCCACGACACCTATCGCGACCTGGAGCTCGAGGTTGCAAGGATGCTCCTTGAGGGCGACGGGAGCCCGATAATAGAGGGGTATAGGCCTATGCTGACGCCGGTCCAGGTTGACAGGCTGTGGATATACGCTTACGGCCCCATGACCTTCGAGGCCGCCAACGACATCATGACCGAGCTGGCGAGGGCCTACTGGCTGGGCGGCCGCGAGAATAGACCACAGCTAGGCGAGAAGGAGGAGCTCCTGCTGATAGCTAAGGCTCTGCAGGGTAAACGCTGGGAGGAGGTTGCAGAGGAGCTAGGCTGGAAGGTGTACAAGACCATGGTCGCGATGAAGGAGATTGCGAGGAAGTTCCTCCGCCACTACTACGGCCTGACACCCGAGTCGCCGGTAGGCCTTCACGCCGATAGGGTTGCGGAGCTGAAGGTGACCCCCGAGACTCTACTGAAGCAGCCGGAGACGGGGCTCTACGGCCGCGTCGAGAAGAGCCTACTGACCGGCGTTGTCACGGAGGAGGCTTCGCCCGGCGTGGGTGAGCATGAGGAGGAGAGGGTGAGGAGCGAGGAGGAGGTTGCAAGGGCTGCAGGGGAGGGCGAGGAGGACGAAGAGTCGCCCATCTAGCGCTCGCCCTTCTCCTCAGGCTCCCACGGCGTGTTGAAAATCGCGTATATCTCGCGCGCCCTCTTCTCCCCGATACCCTCCACTCTCATCAACTCGGCTATGCTTGCGTTGGCGACCGCCCTCAGCGTCTTGAAGTGCTCTAAGAGCTTCCTGGCCAGCCTGGGGCCTATGATGCTCTCCGCAACGTAGAGTATCCTCTCCTTCACCGTCATCGGCTTCTTCTCGACACGGAGCCTTACAACCTTCTTCTCCTCCACGCGGCCCAGGGACTTCGCCTTAGCCGCGAGCCAGGCGGCTGTACCCTGCTTGTTGGGCGAGGGTAGCACCGGTATACCCCAGTCGAGGATGAGCTCGTCGAGTATCCTTAGGACCGCCGACATCCTCCACTTCCTCTTCTTCTCCGCCACGCCCAGCCAGCCCTCGAGGATGATGAGCGGGCGGGCGCCGTCCTCCTCCGCAGCCTCCTTCAACAGCCTCGCCTGCTCCCAGACGCGGTTGTCGCGTATGCTGTTGAGGAAGTCGTTGACGGTCTTCCTCTCCACTAGTATCGGCCTCTTCCCCTCAGGGGCGAGCAGGTAGTAGTCGCCGGCGTTCAACGCGACTCTGGCGACCCGGAGGCCGCTGCGCATGAGCATCTCGACGATATCGGGGTTCTTGGATGCCTCCCTCGTGTCAACGACTATGTCGACGGGTGCGAGCAGCCGCTCAGAAAGCACGGGCAAGCTCCTGCACCCTAGCCTCTTAGCCTATTGCACGCCTTCTCCCGCATATACAGAGCTAGCTTCCTCCATGTGTACAGCCATGCGACGAACAATACCGCGACTGTAGAGAGGCGCGCCGCTGCACCCAGCAGGCCGGAGCCAGCCACCGCCTTTGCGATGAGACCCGTAGCCAGCGTCAACGCGACGAGACCCGCTATGCCATAGAGGGTTAGGATTGTTGCGTAACGCGGGGGCCTCGGCACGCTCGTGCCTCTTCACCCCTCTCAGTGTAGGTGGACGGCTCCTCACCGCCCCTAGGGTGTACAAGTATTATACCTGGTGTTTTAAGCGAGGCGGGCGAACGGGGGCTAGAGTCGGTGCGTGTGACTGTAAGGACGGGCGCCAGGCTCCACTTCGGGTTCTACTCTCTGCTACCCATACGCAGGATGTGGGGAGGGGTGGGGCTGGCGGTCGACGGTATAGGCTACGAGATTGTAGCCGAGGAGGCCGGCGAGGGCGTGCTGGTCGAGGGCTGCCAGTCTCCGAGGCTATACGCCTTCGCCCGCGAGGCTCTTGAGAGGCTCCGGGTGCGGACTGGTGTAAGGCTGGAGGCTAGGAGGTGTATACCGGAGCACCGGGGGCTCGGGTCTACCACGCAGGCCAAGCTTGCGGTCTATACCGCTATCGCGCGCCTCGCCGGGCTGGACATCGACGTCTATAGGTTGGCTGAGCTGGCCGGCAGGGGTAGAGTATCGGGTGTTGGCGTCGCAGCCTTCGCCTACGGCGGCTTCGTGGTCGACGCGGGGAGGAGGGTTGGCAGCGAGAGCGGCGTGCCGAAGCCTATGGTGAGGCTGGCGTTTCCAGAGGAATGGGGCATAGTCTACATCACGCCTTTGACGGCGTGGAGGGTGCGCGAGGAGGGCGAGCAGGTCTACCAGGGGTCTATACCGGCCGAGGTCCACTGCGAGATACTCGACACGGTGTTCAAC
>WAOO01000133.1 GCA_015521195.1 Pyrolobus sp.
AGCCTCAACAGCTCCTCAAGGGCGTCAACCTCAGGAGAGTATAGGAGCCTCCTAGCCTCCGAGAGCATCGACCTAAGCTTCGACACATTCACCTGCTCCAGGAGGCGCGTCGCATTCTCCAGGAGCGGTTTGAGGCCCAGAGCTTCACGATAGAGCCGCTCGAGCCTCGCGATTGTAGAGGCGTTGAAGGGCACGCCGCTAAAGAGACTGGCATATAGCCTCTGATACCTGTTGAGCATGATAGCGGTATAGAGGCTCCAGGCGAGCGAGGCGGCCGAGAAGCCGAGTACAATCGAGACTAGAGTGATAGCTGCATACAGCCGCCTCAGCACTATCCACCCAAAGCATTCCAGTCTATGTCGTCTACCCTATAGAAGGCTTGGAAGATGTTGTACGAGGAGCTCTACGTAGGGTTTGAAAGGCTGTGATACATGTAGACGTAGCCTTGCCACAGCATCAATCACGTCGAATCCGCATCTATCCAGCTGCTGGCTATAAACCAGTGTGCCAGTACCGCAGGTTGCCAGTAGCGCCACTGTTGCAATCTTATATGCTCGCGTATCGGTGCAGCTGCATATGCGTTTGGCAGCCTCACATAAGCATCTTGAAGTATCTTCGCATGTATCGTGCAGCATGTTACATACAAGGTCTTCTATAGTGCCACGTCTATAATCTGGGGGTCTACCCCACATCACGAGGAGAGCTACTGGCCTATCTCTTCTGCCTATTCTTCTGTTTATCAACGCATGTGGCACTGGTGTCGCGTTCTTTGCGATTGTTAGGTTGCTGTATTTTGCCAACATACGCTCGAGTCTATCAAGAGCTTCTTCTGCATCTTCATCTGCGTCGACGAAAGCTACACTCCTTATACCGCTTCTCGCATAGCTTAGGATGTCTCTTAACACGCCTTGCTTACCGCCTCTAGGCATAGGTACATCTGTGTCAACGTTATGCGCCCCTATATTCCGCAGAGCAGCCTCTATGAGCCTTTTCGCTATAACAGCGTCTAGGCAGCCCTCTACTCGCACCCTGAGCATCTTCTTTCGTATAGTGCCCCTAGCCATGCTCATCCACCATGAGTGTGTAGAGCATCCTGACGTCTTCCCCGCGTATAATCTCGTCGAAGGCATCCGGCCCCCGCAATGTAACGGCTCTTAGAACTTGACCATCCCTATCAATGACGACTACCGATAGAGCTTCGAGAGACTTCGGTTCAGCCTTATCCAGAGCTTGTATAAGCTCCTCTGGCCTTCTCCAGGCTTTTGAAGGCAGGTTTAACAGTGCAGCTGCAAGAAATCTTGCTGCTTCAAGCGACTGTGTCGTGATAATAACCTGTTTGCCTCGAAGCGCGGCATTGGCGACCCTCCTAGCCACCTCCGCTAGAAGCTCTGGGTGCATAGCAGATTCAATCTCGTCTATCAGGACTATGTCGGCGTATTCCAACGCGGCTGTTATTATGAGCGCGCGTTGCAAGCCTCTGCCAACGCTATAGAAGGAGACCAGAGGCCCGCCATCCTCCCTCACGTATGTCGCTAGGCTGCCCCATTCGTCGGAAGCAATGTCTATGGTGTATCTCTTGCCGTCCACGATGATACCCTCTGAGAGCACGGTCCACAGGCTGCCGCTACTCCTCTTAGCCATGCCGACTATCTCGTCAAACATGTTGTACGGGTATACCCCGGGCGTGACGACGGCGAGGCTTGTTTCGCCCTCCATGCACGGCCCTGTGAAACTGAAGCCTAGGCCGCCCGGCTCAAGCCGGTATAGTATTCTACACCTGCGCCTCGAGCTTTCAGCTGAAAGCTCTACAACCGGTTTTATCATAGTGCCTATGGCCTCGTAGGACTGCTTCCTCGAGAATGTGACTATGCTCTCCTCTCCGCTAATGACCCCTGAGACTCTGGCGCCTTCAGACTCGTCGCCAACCATTGATACAAGCGAGTGTTGTAGGCTCCCCCTGGCAGCATGAAGGAGCATCAGATAGCCGTGGGTCTCGCGAAGATTTGAATACGAGACGCTCACTAGGTATGCAATAGCCTCTATTACCGCGGTCTTACCAGAGCAATTTGGCCCAACAAGAAGTGTGAGCCCTTTTTCAAACTCAATTCTTCCGTATAGACCTCGAAACCCGCCAAGTTCGATACGTTGGATGAAACGCTGCTCCAAGGATTGCGTGCCCTTCGCATAGCAACTTTAAAAGGGTAAAATAGTTAGGTGTCGGACACATGGAGGGTGTCTGAAGTGATATTCCTCTGGTTTTACAAGCAGCTAGAGCTTATGCGCGTCATCTTTGAGGGCAGGGCCGGCGCTGATAAAGATGAGAGAGAGAAAGGTAAGAGCGCCTCTCTCGACTCGATTGCAGTGTGGAACATGAGTGCTGCGTGAGAAGCCTTAGCATCCTTTTTAGAACACGCGGCACCACCTGCAGCACATTCGCGGTTGGCGTTGCGGGTCGGTGATGGGACTATTCTTCATTGCCTTGCGGCTCGTGGAGCCCCCAGTGCCTCATCCCCACGGCTGCCCTAGTACCCTCTGGAGGTGTTAAGGGGCTCGGCTTCTCTACCCTTCTTCACGGGCCCCATGGGCCTCGAGCCGCCTGAGCTCCTCACAGCCCTATAGGCTGGCGTTCATCAACCCTTCTTCAAGGATGCCGGGTCTTGAGGCCGCTGATAGCAGTCGAGCATTGCGAGGACCACCTGTCTAGGTGGCTCTTCTACGAGTACGAGGATATTGTGAGGCTTGCGGGTCGCGATAGGGTGGTGTTCACCAACGTCTCGAGGAGAGAATGGTGTGGGAGGTTGTCGAGGCTCGCCAGGTGCTACCGGGAGAGCGTCGTGGAGCTGAGGGGTGTCCTCTGGGATAGGCCCGAGGAGGTCGTCATCCTCGACCCTGCGGCCGAGAGGCTCCTGGAGCCGGGCGACGCTAGGGATGCACGTGTGGTCGTCGTGGGCGGCATCCTAGGCGACAACCCGCCGAGGGGGAGGACGTCAAGGTGCATCACGTCTAGGCTTGAGGGCGCCAAGGCTAGGAGCCTTGGCCCCCACCAGCTGAGCATAGACGGCGCCGTCTACGTCTACCTGCAGGTCGAGGCTGGCAGGAGGCCCGATGAGGTGCCGCTCGTGGTCTCGCCGACCCTCCGCTTCGAATTCCTCGGCTCGGAGGTCGAGGTTACCCTGCCCTTCGCCTACCCCCTGGTCGACGGTAGGCCCCTGATACCCGAGGGTGTCTTGAGGCTGCTGCGCAGCGGCCTAAGCTTCTATGAAGCCATGAGGCTCTAACACTCTACCCTCTCGAAGCCCTCGGGGCACACGCCCAGCGCTACCGCGTAGCCCTCGTCGCTCTCCCTCCTGCAGCACACGCCGCCATAGTACCTCGCGTACCTCGCGGCGTAGAAGGGCTCGGGGGGCCTGCCGAGCCTCTCGGTGATACGGGCCAGGTCTCCGAGTATCTCCCTAACCACGCCAGGCTCGTGGGCCACGACTATCGAGACTATGCCCTTGTAGAGCGAGTGCAGCATGCTCGGCCTGGGCGCCCAGTGGTTCACCATTATCGCGAAGTGCCTGGCTAGGACCTCCACGCCGGGCACGTCTATCAGCTCCTCTGGCACTAGGCCCGCGAAGGCTTCGACGAGTTCAGAGTCGCTGGTGAGTATCACCTCGTAGAGCTTCACTCTCCGCCGCCCCGGAGGGTCGAGACTATCCTAGAGGCGAAGAAGCCTGCTGCTACTCCAGCCGCAAGGCCTATTGCGAGCGTCAACGTGGGGTTTAGCTGCGGGCGCGGCGGGCGGAGGGTGACTGTCACCCTCTCGACCCTCACCAGGGTCCTGGGCACGACCCTCGTCTTCACCAGGGTCTTTTCGACCGTAGTCGTGTAGAGCCTCGTCACAGTCCTGTTGACCGTCACGGTCTTCTCGAGCGTCTCGGTGTAGAGCCTCGTAGAGGTTACCGTCGCGGTCACAGTCTCCGTCTTTATAAGCGTCGTCGTGGAGTATACTGTTGTAGTCTTGGTCGCTGTCGTCGTCGAGTAGCGGGTCACAGTCTCGGTGACGTAGACTGTCTTTGTCACCGTCCCTGCAGGGACCGTGACGTTCCTCACGACGGTCTCCGTGGTTGTAACAGTGACGGTCTTGGTGGTCGTAACGGTCTTCGCCTCCGGGGGCGCCTCGAGCACGACGAGCACCCTCTGCGGCTCGGGGGTGGCGTTGACAGCCTCTATCGTCACGTGGAACAGTGAGCCCCTCACACGGTAGACCGTCGCGCCTCCGACACTGGCATAGGGCTCGGCGAGGCTCCCGTTGATGTATACG
>WAOO01000134.1 GCA_015521195.1 Pyrolobus sp.
GGAGGGTGCCGTTCCTAGTCGCCGCGAACAAGATAGACCGTATCCCCGGCTGGGAGCCGCACCCCAACGAGCCCTTCCTAATCACGATTAGGAAGCAGAGGCCGGAGGTCCAGCAGAGGCTCGAGGAGCTACTCTGGAACATCATCGGCGAGCTCTACAAGCTAGGCTTCCAGGCAGACAGGTTCGACAGGGTGAAGGACTTCACGAGGACGGTCGCCGTCGTCCCCGTATCCGCCAAGACCGGCGAGGGTATACCGGAGCTCCTCGCAGTGCTGGCTGGTCTCACCCAGCGCTACCTCCAGAAGAGGCTGTTGTACGCAGAGGGGCCGGCTAAGGGAGTGATACTCGAGATGAGGGAGCAGCCCGGGCTCGGAGTGGTCGCCGACGTGATAATCTACGACGGTATCCTCCGCAAGGGCGACCTGATAGTAACGGGTGGGCTCGAAGGCCCGGTCATAACCAGGGTCCGTAGCCTCCTCCGCCCCAAGCCGCTCGTGGAGATAAGGGCTGCTAAGAGGGAGCTGGAGCCCGTCGACGAGGTCGTCGCCGCAGCGGGCGTCAGGGTGGTGGCGCCCGGCCTCGAGAAGGCGGTGGCCGGCGCCCCGCTCTTCGTGGCCAGGGACGAGGAGGAGGCCAAGCAGCTCGCGAGGAAGGTCATGGAGGAGATAGAGTCTATCAGGATACGCACGGATAAGGAGGGCGTGGTGGTCAAGGCGGATACGCTGGGCACCCTCGAGGCGCTGGTAGAGGCCCTGAAGAAGAGGGGTATCCCGATACGAGTGGCCGACGTAGGCCCGATAGCGAAGAGGGACGTCATGGAGGCTGTGGCCTCCAAGCAGCTCAACAAGTACTACGGCGTCATCATCGGGTTCAACGTGAAGGTTCTCCCCGAGGCAGAGGAGGAGGCCAAGAAGCACGGGATAACCATCTTCACCCACAACGTGATATACAAGCTGATAGAGGACTTTGAGAAATGGTACAAGGAGCAGGTAGAGGCGGATAGGAGGCGTGAGTTCGAGAGCCTCGTGAGGCCGGGCAAGATTAGGATACTGCCGGGCTACGTGTTCAGGAGGAGCAACCCGGCGATAGTCGGCGTCGAGGTGCTCGGCGGCGTGATTAAACCAGGCTACCCGTTGATGAGGGAGGATGGCAAGAGGATAGGCAAGATCAAGCAGATACAGGATAAGGGCAAGCCCATACCAGAGGCTAGGGCCGGCATGGCGGTAGCCATCTCGATAGAGGGTAGGGTGATGATAGGCAGGCAGGTAGACGAGGGGGACGTGCTCTACACCGACATCCCCGAGAGCCACGCGAAGCTACTCCTAACCAAGTACCGCTCGTGGCTCAGCGACGACGAGATGATGGTACTGAAGGAGATAATCAAGATAAAGAGGAGGGAGAACCCGCTCTACGGCCTCGTCTTCCCCCAGCAGCAGAAGCAGTAGACCCCCTACCCTTTCTCGCCGCGCTCCACGGCCCACTCGTACACCTCGCGGGGGTCCAGCTCCAGGAGTGAGCTAGCGCCGCGCCTGCACCCAAGCTCCACTATAGCACGGTAGACCGGGTAGCATGGCTTGTAGCGTATTCCCCCGCGTCCGCGCGGATACACGGGATAGACTATGTTGAACCTGGTGAGCGCCTGGCCAAGCTCGTGGAGCAGGGGTTCTTCGAGGGGCTTGACCTCAGAGTGTATGAGCTCGTAGGCCATGCATATGAGCTTGTGAGGCGTGATGCTGCAGTCCGCAGATGTAGACTGGCACAGCGTTTTACGCACGCCGCTTAACCCCATCTCAACCTCGTTTATCCTAACCGGGATCCACATCTCGACTACGCTGCTCTTGTCAAAGCCGCACAGTTCGGGCAGTGCGCCTGGCGTGCCGCCGACAAGCCGGAGCACCGCCTCCGCGTCCAGGCGGCATCCGCGAGCCTCCCGATACTCACCGTACAAGCCCCTGAAATGAGCCTCGTCGAGATGCTCCACCAGCATCCAGGCTGTAGAGTAGCCGCGCAGCTTTGAGAGAGCGTAATCTGTTGCGGCGAAGCCCTCGCTCACCGTGAGCACCACGCTCATCTTCGAGTAGCGCTCCTCCTTTACAAGCAGGCCCGCGAGCGCCTCCAGGTCGTCCAGGGCGGTGTATGTGGGGGGACGTGGTAGCATGTGAAACTCGTCTATAAAGAGGATTATGCGTGTAGATTTCGAGGCACCGATGAGCCTAGAGATAGTCTCAAAGACGCGGGGTACTATGCGGATGAGCGGTACATACTCGCCAAGCGCCTCGAGCAGCTTCTCGAGCAAGCTCTTCGCGTCGAACCCAGGCGCCCAAGCCTCCAGAATCTCTACAGTCTCTCGCCCTCCGAGCCTACGCGCATCCAGGTGGACGACGGCTACGCTCCTCCCCTGGCCGACCTTGTGAAGCCAGTAGCGCACGAGTTCACTCTTTCCGACGCCACGCGGCCCATAGACTATTACGACGCGGAAGTTGTCCAGCAGCTTCTCTAGCAGTGCGAGCCCCTCGACACGGTCGTAAAATCCTGTGCCAAGCCCCGTTCTATACTCGCGGTCTACAAACAGGGGCACTGTCGCACCATCAACGCGGCGCGGATAGCCCCAATTCATCCTTTACTATTGCAACAGTCTCCCGGAACCCTCGACCCGCATCTGCGCCCGGCTTCTAGCGTCAAAAGCAGGGTAGGCGATACACCTGGTCTGGCGGGGTGCTGCAGGGCTACGTGTAGAAGGTTGCCTCTTCGCTCTTCTTCTCGGCGTAGGGCCTCTTCCTCCTGTGGAGCACCTTCTCGATAGCCTTCAGGAAGTCCTCCATTGTTATCATCCTCCTCCCTGCGCGCAGCGCGTAGTAGCCAGCCTCGGTCACTATCGCTTTGAGCTCTGCGCC